>NZ_SPKJ01000039.1 GCF_009866965.1 Propylenella binzhouense
CCGACGGCGCCTCGTCGGCGCCGGTGCCCAAGGGGCCGAACCGGCGCTGGTCGCGGCCGCGCCGTGCCGCGCCGCTCCTCTGGAATCCGCCGCCGCGGGCACCGCCGAATTCGCGCGCCGCCCGCTCGCGGACCGCGGCCTCGTAATGGCGGCGGACGTCCGGATCGCCGATCGTCGCGACCGATTCCCGCAGCATGCGCTCGACCCCGGCCCGGCGCTCCGGCGTATCGAGCCGCTGGCCGTGGACCGCGCGCCGCCACAGCATGTCCACGAGCGGATGCGGCTCCTCGATCACCTGGCGGAAGGCGGCCGGGCCGTCGCGGCGGATGAGATCGTCCGGGTCCTGTCCCTCCGGCAGCAGGGCGAAGCGGAGGCTCTGGCCGGGCTTCAGGTGGGGAAGCGCCGTCTCCACGGCACGGAACGCCGCCTTCAGGCCTGCTTCGTCGCCGTCGAAGCAGAGCAGGGGCTCGTCCGCCATCTGCCAGAGCAGGCGGAGCTGGTCCTCCGTGAGCGCCGTCCCGAGCGGGGCCACCGTCGCCTCGAAGCCCGCCCCGACGCAGGCGATCACGTCGACATAGCCTTCGACCGCGATCAGCGTCGACTTGCGGGATGCCGCGCGTGCGGCGTGGCCGTTATAGAGGACGCGCCCCTTGTGGAAGAGCGGGGTCTCCGGGGAGTTGAGATATTTCGCCTGCGCCTCGGGGGAGAGCGCGCGGCCGCCGAAGGCGATCACCCTGCCGCGCAGGTCCGTGATCGGGAACATGACGCGGTCGCGGAAGCGGTCGTAGGAGACCGGAATGTCCGCCCCCGCGACGAGGAGGCCCGCCTCCACCATCTGCTCCTGGGAAAGGCCGGCGCCGGCGAGAGCCTCCTTCAGGGCGTTGCGGCTCGCGGGCGCATAGCCGAGGCGGAACCGCCGCTGCGTGTCGGGCCCGAGCCCGCGGTCGCGCAGATAGGCGCGCGCCCGTGCGCCCTCCGGCTGCTGCAGCGCCGCCTCGTAGAACCGCGCCGCCGCTTCGGTGACGTCGTAGAGCGAGGTGCGGATCCGCTCGCGCTCCGCGTCGCGGAAATCCTCCTTCGGCAGCGGCACGCCGGCCTGTTCGGCGAGCTGCGTCACCGCCTCGGGAAAGGTCAGTCCCTCGGCCTCGACGAGGAAGGTGAAATGGTCGCCGGAAACGCCGCAGCCGAAGCAGTGATAGCGGCCCTTGCGGTTGTCCGCGTGGAAGGAGGGCGTCTTTTCGCCGTGGAACGGGCAGCAGGCCCAGAAGTCGCCGCGGCCCGGATTGGATTTCCGCTTGTCCCAGGAAGCCCGCCGCCCGACGACCTCCGAGATCGGGATGCGGGCTCGGATCTCGTCTAGGAGGTGCGGGGGAAAGCGCATCGGGAACCCGGATCAGCACTGCCGAACGAGAAAGCAAGTCTATTCGCAAGAGTGCGCCGTCGTCCCCGGTTTTCACAGGGCGGGACGGCGCCCGGGGGTCCTACTTCAGGATCTCCTTCACGACGGCGCTTGCCTTGGAGAAATCCATCTTGCCGGGATAGCGCTCCTTGAGCAGGCCCATGCAGCGGCCCATGTCGCGCAGGCCGTTCGCGCCGACCTCGCCGACCACGGCCCGGCAGACCTGCTTCACTTCCTCCTCCGCCATCTGCTTGGGCAGGAAGTCGCAGATGACCTTGATCTCGTCCCGCTCGCGGCCGGCGAGGTCGAGCCGGCCCGCCTCCTCGTAGAGGCGGAAGGATTCCTCGCGCTGCCGGATCATCTTGGCGAGAATGCCAAGGATCTCCTCGTCGGAGACCCCGTCGCGGCCCTTGCCGCGCGCCTCGATGTCCCGGTCCTTGATCGCGGCCAGGATGAGACGCAGCGTCGCGATCCGCGTCTTGTCGCGGCTCTTGGTTGCTTCCTTCAAAGCGTCGTTGAACGCCTCGCGCATCGAACACCTCGGGATAGCTGCGACCCGGGCGGGTCCGCCCGGCTGCAAAGCCATCATCTTGTCATGAAAGTCAAAGATTGAGCGCGGCCGTTGGATCGGCCGATCACCCCGCTTGCGTTGACGAGCCCCGAGCCGGTCACTACGTTTCCGTCCGCTGCATGATGCAGCGCACAAGCACGCAATATATAGGGATCGTAGGCCCGGCCGCAACAGCGTCCGGACGCCGGCGGTCAGCGACGAGGCAGCATGGATATCACCCCGCCCTGGAGCGAAGCGAAGCCGACGGCCCTGCTCGTCTTCGCCGATGGCACGATCGTGGAGGGAACGGGCGCCGGCCTGGTCGGCAAGGCGACCGGCGAGGTCTGCTTCAACACGGCGATGACGGGTTACGAGGAGATCCTGACCGACCCGTCCTATGCCGGCCAGATCGTCACGTTCACCTTCCCGCATATCGGCAATGTCGGAGCCAACGAGAACGACATCGAGACCGTGAACATGGCGCAGGCATCCGGGGTGCGGGGCTGCGTCCTGCGCGCGGACATCACGGCGCCGTCGAACTGGCGGGCGACCCGGGACTTCGACCAGTGGCTGAAGGCGCGGGGAATCGTGGCGGTGACGGGCGTGGACACGCGCGCGCTGACGGCGCTGATCCGCGACAGGGGCATGCCGAACGCCGTCATCGCGCACGATCCGAAGGGCGAGTTCGACCGCGACGCGCTGGTGCGCGAGGCGGCGGCGCTTCATTCGATGGCCGGCCTCGACCTCGTGCCCGAGGTCACCACCGGGCAGACCTTCACCTGGGACGAGACGGCCTGGCAGGACGGCGTCGGATACGGGCGCCAGGAGGCGCCGGAATTCCACGTCGTGGCGGTCGATTACGGGATCAAGCGCAACATCCTGCGGCTCTTGGCGAGCCGCGGCTGCCGGATCACCGTGCTGCCGGCGACGGCGACCGCGGAGGACATCCTCGCCCACGATCCCGACGGCGTCTTCCTGTCGAACGGTCCCGGCGACCCGGCCGAGACCGGAAGATATGCCGTTCCGGCCATCCGTGAGGTGGTCGACGCGGGTGTTCCCACCTTCGGCATCTGCCTCGGCCACCAGATGCTGGGTCTCGCGCTCGGCGGACGTACGGCCAAGATGGGGCAGGGTCATCACGGGGCGAATCACCCCGTGAAGGACTTCACCACCGGGAAGGTCGAGATCACGTCGATGAACCACGGCTTCGCGCTCGACCGCGACAGCCTGCCGGCCGACGTGGAGGAGACCCATGTCTCGCTCTTCGACGGCTCGAATTGCGGCATCCGGCTCAAGGGCCGGCCGGTCTTCTCCGTGCAGTACCACCCGGAGGCCTCGCCTGGCCCGAAGGACAGCCACTATCTCTTCGGCCGGTTCGTCGACCTCATGCGCGAGCGGCGCGCGGCGGAGAAGGGGGACCTGGCCGAGGCGAGCTGAGGAGGCGGGCCGAGGATTTCCCCCGCCCGCCTTTCTGCTACTGGACGGCGCCGAAGTTCCCGGCGGCCGACAGGAGCTGGCTGATGAAGGAGAAGTCCTTGCCCGCGGTCGGCGTCGTCTGCGCCACGAAGTCGAAGACGCGGCCATCCTTCAGGCCGTAATCCGCAATCTGCCGGACCTGCTGGTTCTCGTCGAAATAGACGGCGAGCACGTGCTGGTCGACGATGTGCGGGTTCATGAACGCCACCGGCCGGGACGCCGTCTGGGAGATGTAGTAGAAGGCCTCGCCGCCGAAATCCGCCGTGGTGGACGGCGTGCCGAGCGCCACGAGAACCTGTTCGCGGGGCGCGCCGATCGGGACCTGCTCGATCGCCGTCTGCGACATTACATATCCGCGATGGAAGGTCTCGCCGATGCAGCCTGTGAGCAGCGTGCTCGCGAAGAGGGTGGCCGCAGCCGCCGCAGTCTTGAAGAAACCGGTCCTGGCGATCATGGAGAACATGCTCATTCCTTCTCTGCCGCGTAGCTAGCCGTGACCGTTCTCCGTGGCAATGGTGCGGCGGACCCGGCGCGGCGCCCGTCCGCCGGCCCGACCCCGCAGGAAGCTGGAAAAGAACGATGCTGAGACACTGGCGCCGAAGCCGAGAGGAACGCGATTCGGCCGAACGGCTCTATGCCGCCGTCGTCGACGCCGCGCGGAGACCCGAATTCTACGAGGGGCTCGGCGTGCCGGATACCGTGGAGGGGCGATTCGAGCTGCTCGCCCTCCACTTCTATCCGGTGATCCACCGGCTGATGTACCGCCCCGACGGCGATCCGGAGCTGGCGCGCCGGCTCTCGGAGGCGTTCGTCCGCGACATGGACGCGGTCCATCGCGAGATGGGGATCGGCGACATCAGCGTGCCGAAGCGCCTGAAGAAGCTCTACGGCGTGTTCGCCGGCCGGATCAGCGCCTACCGGGACGGCCTCCGGCAGGGCGGGGAAGCGCTGGCGGACGTGCTCGACCGGACGATCTTCTTCGGGCGGTCCGACCGTCAGGCCGCGGCGCGGCTCGCCGCCTATCTCGCCGAGGCCGTCGCCGGCCTCGAGGACGCCGATCTCGCGGAATGGCGCGCCGGCGCGGTGCGCTATCCGGGCCCGCCCGCCGAAGCAATGGAGGCGAATCGATGAGCGCTCCCGCTTTCTCCTACGCCGTCCCGGTCGGCGACATATCCGACCAGGGCAGGAGCTATCGCATCGAGGCGGATGCCGTGCAGCGGACCGCGCTGGCGCAGGATCTCGGGATTCCGGCGGTCGAATCGCTCGCCGCCGACCTCACCCTCCGGCCGGTGCGGGGGTCGGCGTTCAACGTGCGCGGGACGCTGCGGGCCCGCGTCGTCCAGACCTGCGTCGTCTCGCTCGAGCCGGTGACGCAGGAGGTGGTCGAGCCGGTCGACGTCCTGCTGGTGCAGGAGGAGAGCGAGAACCGCCACCAGAAGGAGGTCTTCGTCGACGCCCTCGAGGCCGACGGGCCGGAGGTCTACCGCAACGGCCGAATCGATCTCGGCGTCATCGTCGCCGAGCATCTGGCGCTCGGCCTCGATCCCTATCCGCGCGCGCCGCAGACGGATTTCGGCGGCCATGTCGAGGACGAGCCCGGCCCGGAGGAGTCGCCCTTCGCCGCGCTCGGGGCCCTGAAGCCCCCGAGGAACTAGCGCTATGGCCCCGGCCTTCCTTCTTGTCTTGGCGGCACCAGACGCTATTGTCCGCCGGCCGCGCCGAGGACGCTCTGGATGAATGGCTGATCCGATCACGATCTCGCTGGACGCCATGGGCGGCGACCGGGCGCCGGACGTGATCATTGCCGGCGCAGCGCTTGCTCTCCAGCGATGCCCCGATCTCCGATTCGCGATCTACGGGCGCGCCGCCGCGGTCGAGCCGCTGCTGCGCCATTATGCGGCGCTCCGCGACGCCTCCGTGCTGCACGACTGCGAGGTCGTCGTCCAGATGGACGACAAGCCGAGCCAGGCGCTCCGCAAGGGGCGCTGGAAGTCCAGCATGTGGCGGGCGATCCAGGCCGTGCGCGACGGCGAGGCGAAGGCCGCGGTCTCGGCCGGCAATACCGGCGCGCTGATGGCGATGTCGAAGTTCTGCCTGAAGATGATCGCGGGCATCGAGCGCCCGGCGATCGCGGCGATCTGGCCGACGCTGCGCGGCGAGAGCGTGGTGCTCGACGTCGGCGCGACGATCGGCTCCGACACGCAGATGCTGGTCGATTTCGCCGTCATGGGCGCGGCCATGGCCCGGGTGGTCTTCGACCTGGAGCGGCCGACCGTCGGACTGCTGAATGTCGGCGTGGAGGAGATCAAGGGCGTCGAGGAGGTCAGGGAGGCGGCCCGCATCCTGCGCGAGAGCCTGCAGACCCATTTCGAGTATCACGGCTTCGTCGAAGGCGACGACCTCGGGCGCGGAACGGTGGACGTCGTGGTCACGGAGGGCTTTGCCGGCAACATCGCGCTCAAGACCGCGGAAGGCACCGCCCGGCAGATCTCCGAATATCTGAGGGCGGCGATGTCGCGCACGCTGATGGCGCGGCTCGGCTATCTCCTGGCCCGCTCTGCCTTCGACCGCCTTCGCGAAAAGATGGACCCCCGCAAGGTGAACGGGGGCGTGTTTCTGGGATTGAACGGAATGGTGATAAAGAGTCACGGCGGCACCGACGCGGAAGGCTTCGCGAGCGCCGTCGAATTGGCACGCGACATGGCACGGCACGATCTCGTGCTCCAGATCGCGCGCCACCGCATCGAGGTGGCGGGGCCGGAGCCGATCCGCGCCGGAGCGCTCAGCGCATGATCCGATCCGTGGTACTCGGGATCGGCAGTCATCTACCCGAGAAGGTCCTGACGAACGCCGATCTCGGCACGATCGTCGACACCTCCGACGAATGGATCGTGCAGCGGACCGGAATCCGCGAGCGGCGGGTGGCGGCCGAGGGGGAGCTCACGTCCGACCTCGCCTTGGCCGCCGCCGAGAAGGCGCTTGCCGATGCCGGCCTCGACGCGCAGGCGATCGACCTCATCGTGCTCGCCACGTCGACGCCGGACAACACCTTTCCCGCGTCGGCGGTGACAGTCCAGGACCGGCTCGGAATCCGCCACGGCGCCGCCTTCGACCTCCAGGCCGTCTGCTCGGGCTTCGTGTTCGCGCTCTCGACCGCCGACGCGCTCCTGCGGACCGGCCAGTTCCGGCGCGCGCTCGTGATCGGGGCGGAGACGTTCAGCCGGATTCTCGACTGGACCGACCGCACCACCTGCGTCCTGTTCGGCGACGGCGCGGGTGCCGTGGTCCTCGAGGCGCGGGAAGAGGCGGGTGGAAACGCCGACCGCGGCATCCTCACGTCGCATCTGCGCTCGGACGGCCAGCACAAGCAGAAGCTCTATGTCGACGGCGGACCGTCCTCGACGCGGACCGTGGGCCATCTCCGGATGGAGGGCAGGGAGGTGTTCAAGCACGCGGTCGGCATGATCACGGACGTGATCGAGGAGGCCTTCGCCGCAACCGGGACCGGCCCGGACGACGTCGACTGGTTCGTCCCCCATCAGGCCAACAAGCGGATCATCGACGCGAGCGCGAAGAAGCTCGGCATCGCGCCGGAAAAGGTGGTCTGCACCGTCGACCATCACGGAAACACGTCCGCGGCCTCGATTCCGCTCGCCCTCGACGAAGCCTGCCGCGACGGGCGCGTGAAGCCCGGCGACCTCGTCCTGCTCGAGGCGATGGGGGGCGGCTTCACCTGGGGATCCGTATTGCTGCGCTGGTAGATCGTTTGCTGCCACACTGGTTGACCGCGTTCGTGGCCATCCATAGGGTTGGCCGGCCCGGTTCCGGCCGGGGGCGTTATCTCAAGCTGCGGGTGGCCTATGGGGGGCAAGACAGTCACGCGCGCGGACTTGGCGGAGGCCGTCTATCGACGTCTCGGTCTGTCGCGCGCTGAATCCGCCGCCATGGTGGAAATGGTGTTGCAGGAAATTTGCGAATCGATCGTCCGCGGCGAAAGCGTGAAGCTGTCGTCGTTCGGTTCCTTCGTCGTACGTGAAAAGGGCTTGCGGGTCGGCCGCAATCCCAAGACCGGGCTCGAGGTCCCGATCCCGCCGCGCCGGGTGACCGTGTTCAAGCCGAGCAACATCATGAAGCAGCGGGTGAATTCCGGCCTGGCGACGGTGCCGGCGGAGGCAGCCAAGTAGACCTCGCGAGATGAAGAGCCCGGAAGCGTTCCGAACGATCAGCGAGGTCGCGGAGGACCTCGCCCTCCCGCAGCACGTCCTGCGCTTCTGGGAGACCCGATTCGCGCAGATCAAGCCGCTGAAGCGGGGCGGCGGACGGCGCTACTATCGTCCGGACGATGTCGGGCTTCTGCGCGGCATCAAGGTGCTCCTCTATGGCGAAGGGTTCACCATCAAGGGCGTGCAGCGCCTGCTGAAGGAAAAGGGCGTAGCCTTCGTCATCGCGGTCGGACAGGGCGGCTCGGTCGAAGCCGCCTCCACCCCCGAACCCTCGGTGCCGGCCGCGGATGCCGGGCCGGAGAGGGAAGCGGCGGTCGAAGCCTGGGGCGAGGAGGACGAGCCGGTCGAGCCGGTCGGCGCGGAAGCCTGGCAGGTCGAGCCCGAGCGCTCCGAGGAGGCGGACCATCGGCCTCGCGCCCGGTCCCCTGCATCGGGCGAAGCGGAGCGGCGGCTGCTCGAATCGGCCCTCACCGAACTTCTCGAAGCCAAGCGGATGCTCGATCAGGCACGCTGAACCGTTCCGGGCATGCGGGTCGTTGCGCCGCTTGCCGCGGCGGGGCCCTTGTGCCGGCCGCGGCTCGACCGCCGCAACCGAAGTCTCCCGCGCCCTCGAATGGCCGCCGGAGCCGGGGAGTGGTCGGAGCGAGAGGATTTGAACCTCCGACCCCCTGCACCCCATGCAGGTGCGCTACCAGGCTGCGCTACGCTCCGACGGCGCGGACTATAGTGGCGCCGTTTCGGCGGTTCAAGGGCGCACCGCGGCGATCAGCACTTCGCGATAGCCCGCGCCCGATGCCGGCTTCGGCGGCCTGACGAGATCCGCCGTCCGCCTCATGTTGAGCGCGCGCGTGCCCCAGATCAGGCCGAGCAGAAGGTAGATGTGGCGCCAGTGGTCGATGTCGATGACGGTCGCGACGAGGATGTGGCCGACGAAGACGACATAGGCGACCTGGACCACGCCCTGCATCGGCCCGGAGCGGAAGCAGAGGGGGAAGCCGACGAGAATCGTCGAAACGGTGAGCGCGAGAAAGGCGATGAAGCCGAGCCAGCCATAGGTCGTGAGCGACTTCAGCCAGATGTCGTGCTCGTCCTCCCCCAACAGCTTGCCGAATTCGGCGTAGCCGAGGCCGAGCGGATGCTCGAGCATCAGGTTGAAGCCGATGATGTGGCGCTCGAAGCGTCCGAGGTGGCCGGCATCGTAGTCCTGGACGATCTGCGCCCGCTGGACATAAAGCTTCTGGACCGCCGGGAGGGACAGGACGCCGGCGAGCATGACGGCGAGCGCGATCAGTCCCGACACCGACAGCGCGATATATCTGGCGCGCACCGACGAGCGCCGCTCGTTGATGAAGAGGAAGAGCGCCATCGCGCCCGTCGACACCACCGTCAGTCCCCAGGCGGCGCGCGAGAAGGACAGGAAGATCCCGAACAGGATGACGAGGGCCAGTCCTCCGTTCTTCGGGAGCCGGCGGAGCGGCTCCGTCAGGATGCGCCGGACCAGGATCACGAACGGGAAGACCAGGAACGGACCGAAGACGTTCGGGTCCTTGAAGCCGCCCGCGGCGCGGTCGTAGAGCGTGAAGAGCCCGTTCGGCGTCAGCCCGAAATAGCCGATCATGCCGAGGAGCGAGGTGCCGATCGCCGCCGCGATATAGGCCGAGATCACGATTCGGACGGCGTCGGGCCGCTGCGCGACGAGCGAGGCGTAGAAGAAGGCGGTGACCGCGAGGAAGGCCGTGACGGCAACGAAGATCGGCTGGTTCGTCAGCCGGAAATCGTAGGACTGCGTCATGGCGAGCATGCCGCCCGCGACATAGAGGAGAAGCAGCCAGACGAGCGGACCGATGCTCTTCGGCAGCCGCAGGCCGCTCAGGAACCAGACCGGGATCGCGGCCGCGAAGATCAGCTCGTGCGGCGAGGGCTCGTAGAACACGAAGCCCCCCGAGAAGACGGCCAGCCAGAGCACGCCGTCCGAAAGCGCCTGGACGGGAAGGCCCGTCGGCCTGGCGACGGCGGACGCCGGGAGGCTCAATAGGCGTTCTCCGCGGCGATCAGCTTCAGCGGGGTGAGGAGCAGGATGTAGAGGTCGAGGAAGACCGACCAGTTCTCGATGTAATAGAGGTCGTGCTCGACGCGGTGGCGGATCTTCTCCTCGCTGTCGACCTCTCCGCGCCAGCCATGGACCTGAGCCCAGCCGGTCAGGCCCGGCTTCACGCGATGGCGCGCGAAGTAGCCGTCGACGACCTCCTTCCAGAGTTCGTTGTGCCCGACCGCGTGGGGGCGCGGGCCGACCAGCGAGAGATCGCCGCGAAGCACGTTGATGAGCTGCGGAAGCTCGTCGATCGAGAACTTCCTGATGATCCGTCCGACCCGGGTCACGCGCGGATCGCCTCGGGTGACCGCCTTGCGGGCCTCGAGGTCGGCGCGCTCGTGATACATCGAGCGCAGCTTCAGGACCTCGATGACCTCGTTGTTGAAGCCGTAGCGGCGCTGCCTGAAGAAGACGGGCCCCGAGGATTCGAGCTTCACGGCGGCCATCGCGGCGAGGAGAAGCGGCGACAGGGCGACCAGCGCGAGCGACGCGATCACGATGTCGAAGGTGCGCTTTACCACGGCGTCCCAATCGGCGATCGGGCGGTCGAACACGTCGAGGAACGGCACGGCCCCGATGAAGGAATAGGAGCGCGGACGGAAGCGGAGCTGGTTGGACTGGGCCGAGAGGCGGATATCGACCGGCAGCACCCAGAGGGTGCGCAGGAGCTCGACGAGGCGGCGCTCAGCGGTGAGCGGGAGCGCCACGATCAGGAGGTCGATGTCCGCCTGCCGGCCGAACTCGACGAGTTCGTCGATGCGGCCGAGGAGCGGATATCCAAGCCTGGCGGCCGGCACGCGCGTCTCGTCCCGGTCGTCGAAGATGCCGCAGATGCGGATGTCGTTGTCCTTCTCCGCCGTCAGCGCCCGCAGCAGCTCGACGCCCTCGGGCCCTCCGCCAACGAGGACCGCGCGCCGCTCGAGGATCCCGGCGCGGATCCAGCCGTGCACGAGCCGGGTGAAGCCGACCCGGTTTGCGGTCAGGATCAGGAACCCGCTCGCGAACCATGTCGCGAGCCAGATGCGGGAGAAGTCCTCGCCCATCTTGAGGAAGAACAGGACGAGGGTGAAGCATCCGAACACGGCGGCCCACAGTCCGGCCGTGCGGCCGACCTGCACGACCGGGCGCCGGTAGGCCCCGAAGCTGTAGCCGCCGAACGAGCCGACCAGGATCACGGTGGCGAGCGGCACCAGCGCGAGCGCCGCGAAGTAGCGCAGGCCGACATCGTCCGTCCCGGCGACATAGAGCCAGAGAATGGCGGCCCCGAGCGCTGCGAGGGAGCCGAAATCGGCGAGCCGGGCGAGGGCGCCGAGGAGGACGGGAGAGACCTTGCGCGGGCTGAGCGCGCGCGCCGCATTGATTGCGGCCGCGCTCAGCGTGTCGACGCCGCCGGCCGGCGGTTTCGGGGCGAGGGCTGCGCCGCTGGAGGCGACTGCGGTCGGGTCGATCGTGATGTCGGACATGGCTGGCCAGAGGAGGGACGATCCGGCCGCCCATACGCCCAAACCCGTCAAAAAAAGCAAAATATTGACTGAGTTAGGGTTACTCGCCGCTTGTCCTTCAGAACAGCCGTTCCGAGACGTAGATCGTATCGCCGGGCCGGATCGGCTGCACGACGGCGATGCGACCCTCGTAGAGCTTGCCATCAACGGTCCGGCTGATGCGGACCGTCCGCTCGTTCGCACGCGCGGTGAAGCCGCCGGCGGCGGCGATTGCGGTCTCGGCCGTCATGCCGGGGACGTACTCGTACTGGCCGGGCGCGCCGACCTCGCCGAGGACGAAGAAGGGCCGATAGTTGGCGACCTCGATCGTGACGTCCGGCTTCCTGAGGACCGTCGAGCCGAGGCGCTGTGCGATGCGGGCCTGCAGTTCGTCGGTGGTCGCGTTCCGGGCCGCCACGTCGCCGATCAGGGGAAGCGCGACGTTGCCGGCCTGGTCGACCCGGTACGTGTTCGTCAAGGAAGGCTGATCGAACACGACGACCCGCAGCACGTCCCCGCTGTCGAGCCGGTACGGGCCCTCGACGGTGGCGGACGCGGAGGCAAGCGGCGGACGTTCGCCGGCGCACCCGCCGAGACCGGCAAGGACCGCGCAGAGCAGCAGCGTCCGAAGAAGAGGTGGCCAATTAACGAGGATTCGCATCGGGGCCAACTTGGCTGTGCATGGTTAACGCATCCCTAAGACGCGCCTTCGGCAGAGTAGGCGCCGTTAACTTCAACCTAACCACGATGGAACAGGTTGGGGACCTCGGTTGGGAGTGGTATCGACATGGGTGATGTCCGGGAGACGGAACTCGACCTCGGCGCGTTGGCCGCCGCCCTGTGGCGGCATGCATGGATCCTGGGCCTGGTCACCGTGGTGGCCGCGATCCTCGCCTATGTCCTCCTCAGCGCTGTCGAGCCTCTCTACACCGCCGATACGCGCATCCTGATCGAGGACCGCGAATCGCCGCTCACCCGTCCGCGCGACGCGGCGGCCGTCACGGCCGAACGCTACGACGAATCGGCCATCCAGAGCAGGGTGGAAGTACTGCGTTCGCGCGACATCGCAACCACGGTCATCGACCGGCTCGACCTCACGCACCGGCCGGAATTCGAGCCGGCCGCCAAGCCGTCGCTGGTCGATTCGATCCTCATCGCGGTCGGCATGAAGAGGCCGGCCCCCGCCGCCGCCACGCGCGAGCGCGTGATGGACACCTATTTCGCCCGGCTTTCGGTCTATCCGATCGACAAGTCGCGCGTGATCGGCGTCGATTTCGAGGCGCCGAACGCCCAGCTCGCCGCCGACGTCGCCAACGCCATCGCGGAGGCCTTCGTCGACCTCCAGCAGAAGGCGGAGCAGGAATCGTCGATGGCCGCGACCGCGTGGCTGGAGCGGGAGATCGACCGGCTTCGCGGCCGGGTCGAGCAGGCGGAGGCGGACGTTGCCGCGTACCAGTCGAGCGAGGGCCTGTTCGACACCTCGTCGAACGCGGCGGGGACGACGAGCCTTTCCAGCCAGCAGCTCACCGACCTCAACGCCGAGCTCTCGCGCGCGAAGGCGGCGAGGGCGGAGGCGCAGTCGCGCGCCGCCCTGGTCAGGGAGGTGCTCGCCAATGGCGGCTCGCTCGAGACGTCGCAGGAAGTTCTGAATTCGCCGCTGATGCAGCGTCTTCGCGAGCGGCAGGTGGCGCTTCGCTCCGAGATCGCTCAGCTCTCGACCAGCCTTCTGCCGGGGCATCCGCGCATCGCCGCGCTCCAGACCGAGCTCGGCAACCTCAACCGGCAGGTCCGCGACGAGGCCCAGAAGATCCTCCAGTCGCTCGAGACCGCCGCGCGCGTGGCGCAGGCGCGCGAGGACTCGCTCGTGAAGGATCTCAACACCGCGAAGGCGGCGGTCGCGAGCAGCAACGAGAAGGAGATCAGGCTGCGCGCGCTCGAGCGCGAGGCGCGGGCCCAGCGCGATCTGCTGGAGACGTTCCTCGGCCGGTACCGCGAGGCGGTGGCCCGGAGCGATGCGGAATACGTGCCCGTCGATGCCCGGATCATCTCGCGCGCGGTTCCGCCGCGCAAGCCGTCCTGGCCGAAGAAGGGCCTCCTGACGGTGGTGGTCGGGCTCGCGGTCCTTCTCCTCGGCGCGACGGCGATCCTCGTCCGCGAATTCACCTCCGGGCGCGCCTTCAGGATCATCGCAGGGGAGCCGCTCGCCATCCCGGACGCCTTGGGCGAACCCGCGAGGCCGGCCGAGCCGCCATCGGTGTTCGGCTCGGCCGCACGGCTTGCCGCGCGGGAGCGGCCGGGGACGGCCGAACTCGCCGAGGTGCTCGTCCAGCCGGGCGTCCGCACGGTGCTCTTCGCGGGGCTGGCGGGCGGGGAAGGCGCCGGCGAGATCGCGGTCGCGGCCGCGCGGCTGGCGGCGCGGGAGAACGTCCGCCCGATCATTCTCGACATCGGCGTTCCGGGATCGCCGGCCCTGCGCGGCGAGGGACCGGGCCTCGGCGAGCTGCTCGCCGGCAATGCCGCCTTCGGCGAGGTGATCCGGCGCGACGACACCTCGCGCGTCCACTACATCGCGATCGGGGCGACCGACGAGGATCCGCCGCTCCAGCGGCTGACCCTCGTCGTGGCGGCGCTCGCCCACACCTACGACAAGGTGATCGTGGTGGCCGACTCGCTCGAGGACTGGCCGAACGAGCACGTCAGGCCCGATCTCGCCGCGGTGCTCTGCCGGGCCGGCGTCTCCGAAGCCGAGCGCCGGCGCGCCTATCAGGACGTCCTCGAACGCGGCGCGCGAAGCGCCATCCTCGTGCGCCTCGAGGACGGCGTGGAGGCCGAACCGGAGACCGTCGCCGCATGACGAAGGAGATGAAGGCGCCGAGCGCGTTCGCCAGGCCCGCCGCGCGGCGGCTGGGGGCGCGGGACAGGCTGGTGGGCCAGGGCCTGCGGGCGCTCGCGCTCCTGCATGCCGACCGCTGGCTGGAGAGCCGGGACGGCACGAGCGTGGCGGTGACGCTGCATCACGTGCGTCCCGACGATCCGCGCCCGTTCGATCCGAACGCGCACCTCTCGATCACGCCGGAATTCCTCGATTCCTTCATCGCTTCCATGAAAGGGAACGGCTGGAAGTTCGTCACGGTCGATGGCCTCTTCGAGGCGGCTCCCGAAACGGCCGACCGCCGGATCGCCGTCACGCTCGACGACGGCTACCGGGACAATCTCGAATACGCCCTGCCGGTCTTCCGGCGGCATGGCTGCCCGTTCACGATCTTCGTGACCCCCGGTTATTGCGATCGGACCGCCGAACTGTGGTGGGAGGCGCTCGACCGGATCATAGCGGGGGCAGACGTTCTGGAGGCCGTCCCCGGCGGCCCGCCGAAGCTGCCGCTCAGGACCGTAGCCGAGAAGGAGGCGGCCTTCCGCGTCTGGTCCGGCTATCTCACCACGGAGCTGGACGAATTCGCGCAGCGCGCGGCAATCCGTCGCGTCGCGGACGATCACGGCCTCGACCTTGCCGCGCTTGCGGCCGAGCTCGTGATGGATTTCGACGAGGTGAGGGCGATCGCGGCCGATCCGCTTTGCCGCATCGGCGCCCATACCATGACGCATCCCGCGCTGAAGCGCCTGCCCGAAGAAGTCGCGCGGCGCGAGATGCGGGAGAGCGCGGATCGGATCGAGGCGGAGATCGGGTATCGACCCACGGCCTTCGCGTTTCCGTACGGCTATTCGGCGGCGGCCGGCCCGCGCGAGGCGCAGCTTGCCGAGCAGGAGGGCTTCGTCGCCTCCTTCACGACACGGCCCGGCTGCATCGAGCGGGACGGACGGCGTCACGGCCTGCCGCGCATCTCGCTCAACGGCAAATATCAGGACCCGCGCCTCTATCCCGCCCTGTTCGTGCCGAACGTCTGGCGCCTCGCGCGCTGGCTGCGCTCGCCCGGCTAGGGGCGCGGCCGGTCGGGCTTCGCCATCCACCAGACCAGCACGGCGGCCGGGATCACCCAGACCAGTCCGCCCACCACGAAGAAGGCGAGCTGCACCCAGCTTGACGTGCCGGGCAGCTTTGCGGCCGCGATTGTCATCACGACGAGAGCGTAGAGGAGTACGAAGGCGACGAGCACCAGCGTGCCCACCAGTTTCCGGATTCTTTGCCGCATTCCGATCCTTCGAGGCGGTTCGCCGGCGCGCCGGCATAAGACCGCCGTCCGAGGCGACACCTAGCGGCGATCTGTCACCGGCGCCAGCGGGGACTTGCCCGGGTCTTCGCGCGCGGCTAACGAGGCGGAATGTCGGTATCAGCAGTGCCCTTGGTCGACCACGCGGCGGCACGCGCCCGTCGAGAGGGGCGCGGTGCACTCCGCGTCTGGCTCGGCACCCTGATCGCGATGGTGTTCGCGATGGTGGTGGTGGGCGGTGCGACACGGCTCACCGATTCCGGGCTCTCGATCACGGAGTGGAAGCCCGTCGTGGGCGCCGTCCCGCCGCTCTCGAGCTCGGCCTGGACGGAGGAGTTCAACCGGTATCGCCTGACCTCGCAATACCGGGTCCTGAACCAGGACATGACCCTCCGCGAGTTCAAGACGATCTATTGGTGGGAGTGGAGCCACCGCCAGCTCGGCCGGCTCATCGGGGCCGTCTTCCTCTTCGGGCTGATCTGGGCGGCCGTCACCCGGCGGGTCGACTTCCGCACCGGCACCGCGCTCCTCGGAATGGGGGTGCTTCTCGGCACCCAGGGCCTGGTCGGCTGGATCATGGTCGCCTCCGGGCTGCAGCCCGGCATGACGGCGGTCGCACCGGTGAAGCTCGCACTCCACCTCACGCTCGCCTGCCTGTTCTTCTCGGCCCTCGTTGCGCTCTATGTCCGGATCGGCCAGCAGAGCTGGACCACCGTGCCGCGCTGGACCCGCCGGGCGGCCATCGGCATCGTCGTTCTCGTCTTCGGGCAGATCGCGCTCGGCGCGCTCGTCGCCGGGCATGACGCCGGCCTCACCTACAACACCTGGCCGCTGATGGACGGGCGCTTCGTGCCGCAGGGCCTCTGGCCGTTCGAATCGGTCTGGCGCAGCCTCGTCGACGACATCACGACCATCCAGTTCAACCATCGGATCGGCGCCTATCTCCTCAGCGCGGCGATCCTCCTCTACGTGGCGCTCTCGCACCGGCTGGTCGGGGAGACGGGGCGTCGCCAGCAGCGCATGCTGCTGGCCGTCGTCGCTCTCCAGGTGTGCCTCGGCATCCTGACGCTGGTCTTCGTGGTTCCCCTCCCGCTGGCGCTCGCCCACCAGGCGGTAGCGCTTCTCCTTCTCGGCGGAAGCGTCGCGCACGCGGCGACCCTTCACGCCGCCTGACCGGTTCCGTATCTCGGCCCCGGTCCCGGCCGGGGCCCGCGCTTCAGGCGGACGGATCCGGAACGAGGAGCGAGCGTCCGCCGAGATCCGGCGCTTCGGCATCGACGAGCACGCGCTCGCCCACGACTCGGGCGACCTTGCGCGCGACGAGCGCAAGCGCCTGCGGATAGAGCCGGTGCTCCGCCGCCAGCACGCGGGCCGCGAGCGTCTCGGCGTCATCGCCGGACAGGACCGGGACGGCGACCTGGGCGATGATCGGGCCCGAATCCACCTCCGGCCGAACGAAGTGTACGGTCGCGCCGTGGATCCGGACGCCGGCCTCGAGCGCCCGCTGGTGCGTGTCGAGCCCCCTGAAGGCGGGCAGCAAAGACGGGTGGATGTTGATCATCCGGTCGCGCCAGCGCGCCACGAACGAATCGGAGAGGAGGCGCATGAAGCCGGCGAGGCAGACGATCTCCACCTTGGCGGAATCGAGGGCCGCCTGGATGTCCGCCTCGAAGTCGGCCTTGGTCGGATAGCGCCTGTGATCGATCACAATGGCGGGCACGCCGGCCGCCGCCGCGAAGCGCAGGCCGGCCGCCTCCGGGCGGTTGGAGAGGACGAGCGCGACCTCGGCCGGATAGGCGGGATCGCGCGCCGCGGCGAGGAGCGCGGAAAGGTTGCTGCCCCGGCCCGAGATCAGGACGGCGGTTCTGACGCGGGCCATGCCGTCAGGGCAGCCGCAGCCGGCCGGCGTAACGGACGGGCGCATCTTCGCGCGCGACGATCCGGCCGAGCCCGGCGACCCTCTCCCCGGACCGGGTGAGGAGGTCGGAGACGAGTCCCGCCTCGCCGGCGCCCACGACGAGCACCATGCCGATCCCGCAATTGAAGCTCCGCAGCATCTCGGCCTCCTCGACCGGGCCGGCGGCCGAGAGCCAGCCGAAGACGGCCGGCACGTCGATCGCGGCGAGGTCGATCTCGGCGGCGAGATGGTCCGGAAGCACGCGCGGGACGTTCTCCGTGAGGCCGCCGCCGGTGATGTGGGCGAGCGCGCGGACGGCGCCGGTCTCCCGGATCGCCCGCAGGCAGGAGCGCACATAGATCCGGGTCGGGGCGAGAAGCGCCTCGCCGAGGGTCGCCTCCGGCCGGAACGGTGCGGGATCCGACCAGCCGAGGCCCGCCTTCTCGACGATCCGGCGGACCAGCGAGAAGCCGTTGGAATGGACGCCGCTCGAGGCGAGCCCGAGCAGCAGGTCGCCTTCGGACACGCCGCGCGGCAGGATGTCGCCGCGTTCGACGGCGCCGACGGCGAAGCCCGCGAGATCGTAGTCGCCGGCCGCGTAGAGCCCGGGCATCTCGGCCGTCTCGCCGCCGACAAGGGCGGCCCCGGCCTGGCGGCATCCCTCGGCGATGCCGGCGATGACCGCGCCCGCCTGCTCGACGGAGAGCGCGCCGGTCGCGAAATAATCCAGGAAGAAGAGCGGTTCGGCCCCCTGCACGACGAGGTCGTTCACGCACATCGCGACGAGATCGATGCCGACCGTGTCGTGCCGGCCGGTGTCGATGGCAAGCTTCAGCTTGGTCCCGACACCGTCGGTCGCGGAGACGAGGATCGGATCCCGGAAGCCTGCGGCCCGGACGTCGAACAGGGCTCCGAAGCCGCCGAGGCCGCCGAGCGCGCCCTCGCGTCGCGTCGATGCGGCGAGCGGCTTGATGCGGTCGACGAGCCGGTTGCCGGCGTCAATGTCGACGCCTGCGTCGCGATAGGTGAGGGGCAGTCCTTGTCCGGCCATGGGCTAGCGCCTAGAGCCGGAACGTGGTGAATGCAAGCGGCCGCGAGCGCCCGGTGCTCGGCGCGACAGCAACTTTCGGAACCTGACGTGACCATCCCGAACTTCATCACGCTTGCGCGGCTTCTCGCTGTTCCGGTCGTCGTCTGGTTCGTGATCAGCGGATGGTTCGCGGCCGCGCTGATCCTGTTCGTCCTCGCCGGCGTCTCGGATGCGGCCGACGGATTCATCGCCAAGCGGTTCGGCGCCGCATCCGATCTCGGCGCCTATCTCGACCCGTTCGCCGACAAGACGCTTCTCGTTTCGCTGTTCGTCTCGCTCGGCGTGGACGGCTATCTGCCGGTCTGGCTCACGCTCCTGGTCGTGAGCCGCGACTTCCTGATCATAGGCGCGGTCGCCCTTTCCTACATGCTGGCCAATCCGGTGGCGATCCATCCGCTCTGGATCTCCAAGCTCAACACCGCCGCCCAGATCATCCTCATCGCGCTGGTCCTCGCCCGCGAAGCGGGCACCGACGCGCTTCAGCCCGTGCTCCTCCCCATGATCCTCATCACGGCCGCCTTGACCGTTCTTTCGGGCGCTGCCTATCTCCTCGGATGGCTGAGGCACATGGCGGGCGGAGGCAGATCCTGACCGGCCGAGAGGGACTGAGCTTCCGGCGTCAGGCCATCTTCTGGTCCGCGGCGCTTGCCGCGGCGCTCGCCTTCCTCTGGCTCTTCAGCGATATCCTGCTGCCCTTCATCATGGGGATGGCGCTCGCCTATCTCCTCGATCCGATCGCGGACCGGCTCCAGCGGGCGGGCCTCGGCCGGCTATGGGCGACGCTCACGATCCTGCTCGTCTCCGTGCTGCTCTTCGCCATGGTGCTGCTCGTGCTCGTGCCGGTCCTCGGCAGCCAGCTGATGACATTCCTGGCGCGGCTCCCCGCTTTGGTGACGCGCCTGCAGGAGATCGCGGACGAACTGTTCACGGCGAAGCTTTCCGAGGTCCTGGGCGGCGGCGACGCCCGAGCGACGATCCAGCAGTTCGTGGGACAGGCCGCAGGATGGCTTGGAACGCTCATCGCGTCGCTGTGGGCGGGCGGCCAGGCGATCGTCAACATCGTCAGCCTCTTCGTGGTCACGCCCGTGGTCGCCTTCTATCTCCTCCTCGACTGGGACCACATGATCGAGCGCCTGGACGCGCTCCTGCCGCGCGAGCACGTCGACACGATCCGGAGGCTCGGACACGAGATCGACACGACGCTTGCCGGCTTCGTGCGCGGCCAGCTCACCGTCTGCGTCCTGCTCGGCACGTTCTATGCCGTGGGGCTCAGCCTGGTCGGCCTCAATTTCGGGGTGCTCATCGGATCGACCGCGGGCGTGATCAGCTTCATTCCGTATATCGGCACGATCGTCGGCTTCTTCCTCTCCGTCGGGGTGGCCCTGGTGCAGTTCTGGCCGGACTGGATCTGGATCGCGGCGGTGATCGGCATCTTCGTCGTCGGCCAGTTCATCGAGGGCAACATCCTGCAGCCGCGCCTCGTCGGGTCGAGCATCGGCGTGCACCCGGTCTGGCTCATGTTCGCGCTCTTCGCCTTCGGCTCGCTGTTCGGATTCGTGGGCCTGCTGCTCGCGGTCCCGCTCACGGCGGCGCTCGGCGTGCTCGTCCGGTTCGCGGTCGCGCGCTACCAGGAGAGCCGGATCTATCAGGGCGGGAGCGCCGAGCTGCCGCCGGACGCTTCGGTCTGATGCCGACGACGACACCCCGCCAGCTTCCGCTCGCGCTCGGCCACGACGTGCAGTACGGCCGCGGCTCGTACGTCGTCGGACCGGCCAATCGCGATGCGCTCGCCTTCGTGGAGCGCTGGCCGGACTGGCCGGGCCCGGTGCTCGTCCTCTCCGGGCCGGCCGGCTCCGGCAAGACGCATCTCGTCCATATCTGGGCCGAGCGGGCAGGGGCGGCGATCGTCTCCGGGCTCGACGCGGAATCCGACGGCAGCATCGCGGCGCTCGGCCGCCAGCCGCTCGCGATCGACCGGATCGCGCCGGGGCGCATTCCCGAGCGGCTGCTCTTCCATCTCATCAACACGGCACGGGAGAACGGGACGGCGCTTCTCCTCGCCGCCCGGGAGCCGCCTTCGGCATGGCAGGTCGGGCTGCCGGATCTCGCCTCGCGGCTCCGGCTGGCCGCGCATCTGCGTCTCGGCGAGCCAGACGAGGACCAGCTGCGCCAGGTGCTCGTCAAGCTGTTCACGGACCGCCAGATCGACGTCGACCGCGCCGTCGTCGATTTCATGGTGAAGCGGATGGAGCGGTCCTTCACGGCTGCCGTCCGGCTCGTCGACACCCTGGACGAGGAGGGGCTCGTCGCCGGCCGGCCGATCACGCGTGCGCTCGCCGCCGCCGTCCTCGCCAGGACCGGCGAAGCGCAGGCGTTTCCCGACTCGCTCTAGGCTGTCATCATGACGCCGTGAGGCCGGATTATCGCTTCGGCCTCATCCGGGAAGGAATCATGCAACAGGAAGCGAACGAATTGGTCAGCGAGTTGCCCGAGGCGGGGGGCGGGCTGGTCCTCGACCAGGAGCTTGCGGCGAGCCCCAAGCGGTTCATCAACCGCGAAATTTCATGGCTCGAATTCAATCGCAGGGTGCTCGAGGAATCCGGCAACAAGCACCATCCGCTGCTGGAGCGGCTGCGCTTCCTTTCGATCTCCGGCAGCAATCTGGACGAGTTCTTCATGGTCCGCGTGGCCGGGCTGAAGGGGCAGGCGCGGGAGGGCATCGCGCCCCTGAGCGACGACGGCCTGACGCCGACGGAGCAGCTCCGGCAGGTCGACGGCAAGGTCGGCGAGCTCGTGCTCGAACAGCAGACCCAGTGGCGGGCCCTCCGCGACGGGCTGTCCCAGACCGGCATCGTTCTCCTGCCGGTCTCCGGGCTTTCCGAGAGCGATCTCGCATGGCTCGACGACCACTTCCTGGAGGCGATCTTCCCGGCGCTGACGCCGCTCGCCATCGACCCGGCCCATCCTTTCCCGTTCATCCCGAATCTCGGCTTCTCGCTGGCGCTCGAGCTCTCCGCCCAGGACGGCCGTCCGATGACGGCGCTGGTGCGCATTCCCGGAACGCTCGCCCGCTTCATCCGCCTGCCGCGCGAAGGCGACGACGGAGCGATGCGCTTCGTCAGCATCGAGGACACCGTCATCGAGTTCATCCCGCGCCTCTTCCCGGGCTATCTCGTGCGCGGGCAGGGCGCGTTCCGCGTCATCCGCGATTCCGACATCGAGATCGAGGAGGAGGCGGAGGATCTTGTCCGCACGTTCGAACGCGCCCTGAAGCGGCGGCGGCGCGGTTCCGTGATCCGCCTCGAATTCGGCGAGGAGATGCCGGAGGACCTGCGGCAGCGCGTCCAGCAGGCGCTCGGCGTCGACGACAGCGAGACGCACATCATTCCGGGCCTGCTCGGGATCAGCGACCTCTCGCAGCTCGTCGCGGTCGACCGGCCGGACCTCAAGTTCCCGCCCTACACCCCGCGCTTCCCGGAGCGCATCCGCGAGCATGGCGGCGACTGCTTCGCCGCGATCCGGCAGAAGGACATCATCGTCCACCACCCGTACGAATCCTTCGACGTGGTGCTGCAGTTCCTGCGCCAGGCGGCGCTCGATCCCGACGTGGTGGCGATCAAGCAGACGCTCTACCGCACCTCGAACGATTCCCCGATCGTGCGGGCGCTGACCGAGGCGGCCGAGGCGGGCAAGTCGGTGACGGCCCTCGTCGAGCTGAAGGCGCGGTTCGACGAGGAGGCGAACATCCGCTGGGCGCGCGACCTCGAGCGCGCCGGCGCGCAGGTGGTCTACGGCTTCCTCGAACTGAAGACGCACTCGAAGCTGTCGCAGGTGGTCCGCCGCGAGGGCGCGAGCCTCGTGAGCTACGTCCATATCGGCACCGGCAACTATCATCCGATCACCGCGCGCATCTACACCGACCTCAGCTACTTCACGGCGGACCCGGTGATCGCGCGCGACGTGGCGCGGCTCTTCAACTTCCTGACCGGCTACGCCCCGCCGCAGGAGGTGAAGAAGATCGCCGTCTCGCCGCTCAACCTGCGCAAGCGCATCCTGCAGCACATCGACGACGAGATCGGCCATGCGCGGGCCGGCCGGCCGGCGCAGATCTGGATGAAGATGAACTCGCTCGTCGACCGCGAGATCATCGACGCGCTCTACCGCGCGAGCCAGGCGGGCGTCCGCATCGACCTCGTCGTCCGCGGCATCTGCTGCCTCAGGCCGGAGGTGCCTGGCCTTTCGGAGAACATCCGCGCGAAATCGATCGTCGGGCGGTTCCTGGAGCATTCGCGCATCCTCGCCTTCGGCAACGGGCAGGGGCTCCCCTCGAACGCAGCCACCGTCTATATCGGCTCCGCCGACATGATGCCCCGCAACCTCGACCGGCGCGTGGAGGCGATGGTCTCGCTCGAGAACCCGACCGTCCACATGCAGGTGCTCGACCAGATCATGGTTGCCAATCTCAAGGACAACCAGCAGAGCTGGCGCATCCTGGCCGACGGCACCTCGCGCCGGATCGTGCCGGCGGAGGGCGAGGAACCCTTCAATGCGCATCATTTCTTCATGACGAATCCGAGCCTGTCAGGACGTGGAAAGTCGCTCAAGGGTGCAACACTCCCCAGCTACAGACCCGCGATCCGGGTCTGATCCGGTCCCCGCGCAGGGGCGGATCGCCGGGCGCGGCCCGATCGCCGTCGTCGACATCGGGTCGAACTCCGTCCGGCTCGTCGTCTACGAGCGCCTCGCGCGCTCGCCGACGCCGCTCTTCAACGAGAAGGTGCTCGCGGGGCTCGGCGCGGGCGTCGCCGCGACCGGCAGGCTTGCCACCGACGCGGTCGCCAAGACGCTCGCCTCGCTCCGCCGCTTCGCCGTGCTCGCCCGCGAGATGGAGGTTGTCGAGATCGACGTGCTCGCCACCGCCGCCACGCGCGAGGCCTCGAACGGGGCCGCCTTCCTCGCGGAGATCGAGCGCATTTTCGGCGTGCCGGTGACCGTCCTCAGCGGCGCCGACGAGGCGAAGGTCTCCGCGCTCGGCGTCATCGCCGGCGTGATGCGGCCCGACGGCGTGGCCGGCGACCTGGGCGGCGGCAGCCTGGAGCTCACCGACATCCGCGGCCGCCGGATCGGTCACGGCGAGAGCCTGAAGCTCGGCAGCCTGCGGCTCCAGACGGATGCGCGCAACTCGCTCAAGGCGGCGCGCCAGATCGCCGCCAGCGCGATCGAGGGCTCCGAGGTGATGCGCTCGCTTCCGGGGCGCACCTTCTACGCAGTCGGCGGCACCTGGCGCTCGCTCGCCAGGCTGCACATGCGCCGCACCGGCTACCCGCTCCACGTCATGCACGAATATGCGATCGAGGTGGACGAGTTCGACGAGTTCCTGAAGGTGGTGGCGCGCGGATCGCTGGAGACGCTCGCCGGCATCAGCGCCGTCTCCAAGCAGCGCCAGGCGCTGCTGCCCTATGGCGCGCTGGTGCTCTCGGAGATCCTGCGCGTGGGCCGGCCGAAGGCGGTCACGATCTCCGCGCTCGGCCTGAGGGAGGGGCATCTCTATTCCAAGCTGACGGCCGAGGAGCAGCGCGAGGATCCGCTCGTCGAGGCGGCGCGCGAGCTCTCGATCCTGCGCTCGCGCTCGCCCGCGCACGGCGAGGAGCTGATCCCCTGGACCGGCGAGGCGCTGCGGGCGCTCGGCGTCGACGAGACGCCGGAGGAGAAGCGGCTGCGCGCGGCGGCATGCCTGCTCGCCGATATCGGCTGGCGGGCGCATCCGGACTATCGCGGCGAGCAGAGCCTCAACATCATCGCCCACGCCTCGTTCGTGGGCGTCGACCATCCGGGCCGCGTCTATCTCGCGCTCGCCGTCTACTACCGCCATTCGGGGCTTTCCGAGGACGAGCTCGGCTCGCGCATCCGCGAGCTCGCGCCGATCCGCTACGCGGAGCGGGCGCGCGCGCTCGCGGGGGCCTTCCGCGTCGCCTATCTCATCTCGGCCGCGATGCCCGGCGTCGTGGGGCGGACGCGGATCCACCGCGCCGGCAAGAAGCTGGAGCTCGTGCTGCCCGCCGACCTCGCCATGCTCGCCGCGCCGCGCCTCGAGACGCGGCTCAAGCAGTTCGCCGCCCTCGCCGGGCTCAATCCGGTCATCCGGATCGAGGGCTGAGCGGGCGCCGCGGCAAGAGCGACGGCGAAGGGCTATTCCGCCGCCTTCTGCGGCCGGCCCTCGGCGGCGACGATCGTCATGCCCTTCGGCGAGAGCGCGAGCGCGATCTCGCCGCGCTTCAGCGCGAGCGCCTGCTCGCCGAAGAGCTCGCGCCGCCAGCCGCGCAGCGCCGGCACGTCGGCATGCTCGCTCGCGGCGATCTGCTCGAGATCGTCGGCGCCCGCGATGATGCGGGCAGCGACGCCGTTCCGCTCGGCGACCATCTTCAGGAGCACCTTCAGGAGATCCGCCGCGGCACTTGCATGCTCGGGCGCCGGCCGGCTCCGCGGAATGCGCGGCAGCGCATCCTCGGGAATTGCGAAGGCCTCCTCGACCGCCTTCAGGATGCCGGCCGCGGCGGCGGAGCGCTCGAAGCCCCTCGGAATGCTCCTGAGCCGGCCGAGGCTCTCCGGATTGCGCGGCTGCTGCAGGGCGATCTCGTAGATGGCGTCGTCCTTCAGCACCCGGGAGCGCGGCACGTTCCGCTGCTGCGCCTCGCGCTCGCGCCAGGCAGAAACGCGTTGCAGCACAGCGAGCTGGCGCGGCTTCTTGACCCTGAGCTTCAGGCGCTGCCAGGCTTCCTCGGGATGCGTGACATAGGTGGCGACGTCGGTGAGCACCGCCATCTCCTCGGCGACCCAGTGGCTGCGGTCCTGCTCTTGGAGGCTCGCCTTCAGCGCGAGATAGACCTGGCGCAGATGCACGACGTCGTCGGCGGCGTAGCTCAGCTGCCGGCCGGAGAGGGGGCGCTGGGCCCAGTCGCTGAAGCGGGAGGACTTGTCGATCTGATGCCCGGTGATCCGGTAGACGAGCTGCTCGTAGCTCACCTGGTCGCCGAAGCCGCAGACGGCGGCGGCGATCTGGGTGTCGAACAGCGGATGCGGCACGGTGCCGGTCTGCTTGACGAAGATCTCGATGTCCTGGCGGGCGGCGTGGAAGACCTTCACCACGCCGGGATTGGCGAGGAGGGCGTGGAACGGGCCGAGATCCATGCCGGGGGCGAGCGGATCGACGACGGCGACCTCGTCCGTGCTCGCGATCTGGACGAGGCAGAGCTGCGCCCAGAACGTGCTCTCGCGCATGAACTCCGTGTCGACCGTCACATAGGGCATTCGTGCAAGCCGCTCGCAAAGCGCGGCAAGCGCGCCCGGATCGGTGACAAGCTGGTATTCGGGAGAACTGCTCGGCATTTCCGCGCCTATAGCGGAAGCGGGCCGTGCTGTCGCCCCTCGCCGCCGCCGGGCAGCCTTGACACCCGGCGGGCCATCTGCGCTTTTCCCGGCCGTCTCCCGAACTCCTCTGCAGGCGCCGACTGGCAATGCATCCCTATAGAACACATAGCTGCGGCGCGCTGCGCGCCGAAGACGACGGCAAGACGGTCCGGCTTTCCGGCTGGGTGCACCGGGTCCGGGACCATGGCGGGCTGCTCTTCATCGACCTGCGCGACCATTACGGCCTGACCCAGATCGTGGCGGACCCCGATTCGCCGGCCTTCGCCGCCGCCGAGCGCGTGCGCGCGGAATGGTGCATCCGCGTCGACGGCCTGGTGAAGCTGCGCGAGCCGGGGACGGTGAACACGAACATCCCGACCGGCGCGATCGAGATCTTCGCGCAGGAGATCGAGGTGCTGTCGGATGCGCCGGAGCTGCCGCTGCCGGTCTTCGGCGAGCCGGACTATCCGGAGGACACGCGGCTCAGGTACCGCTTCCTCGACCTCCGCCGCGAGACGCTCCACCGCAACATCATGACCCGCACCGCGGTCATCGCGAAGCTCCGCCAGCTCATGGTGGGGCAGGGGTTCAACGAGTTCCAGACGCCGATCCTGACGGCCTCGTCGCCCGAGGGCGCGCGCGACTTCCTGGTCCCGTCGCGCCTCTATCCCGGCAAGTTCTACGCGCTGCCGCAGGCGCCGCAGCAGTTCAAGCAGCTCATCATGGTGGCCGGCTTCGACCGCTACTTCCAGATCGCGCCCTGCTTCCGCGACGAGGATCCGCGCGCCGACCGCCTGCCGGGCGAGTTCTACCAGCTCGACATCGAGATGAGCTTCGTCGAGCAGGAGGACGTCTTCACCGCGATGGAGCCGGTGATCCGCGGCGTGTTCGAGAGCTTCGCCGAGGGGCGCCCGGTCACCGCGGAATTCCCGCGCATCGCCTATCGCGACGCCATCCGCCTCTACGGGTCCGACAAGCCGGACCTCCGCAATCCGATCCGGATGGCGGAGGTGACGGAGCATTTCGCGGGCTCCGGGTTCCGGATCTTCGCCAACATGATCGCCGCCGACGAGACGGTGCAGGTCTGGGCGATCCCCGCGCCCGGCGGCGGCAACCGGGCGTTCTGCGACCGCATGAACGCGTGGGCTCAGGGCGAGGGCCAGCCCGGGCTCGCCTACATCTTCTTCCGCGAGGACGAGGGCGGCGCCGGACCGGTCGCCAAGAACATCGGGCCGGAGCGGACCGCGGCCATCCAGGCGCAGCTCGGGCTTCAGCCCGGCGACGCCGTCTTCTTCGTGGCCGGCAATCCCGACAGCTTCGCCGCCTTCGCGGGCAGCGCGCGCCAGCGGATCGGCCGCGAGCTCGGCCTCATCGACGAGGATCGGTTCGAGCTCGCCTGGATCGTCGACTTCCCGATGTACGAGTGGAACGAGGACGAGAAGAAGATCGACTTCTCGCACAATCCGTTCTCGATGCCGCAGGGCGGGCTGGAGGCGCTCGACACGCTCGATCCGCTCGCCATCAAGGCGTTCCAGTACGACGTCGTCTGCAACGGCTACGAGATCGGATCGGGCGCGATCCGGAACCACCGGCCGGAGATCATGAAGCGGGCCTTCGCCATCGCCGGCTACAGCGAGGACGTGCTCGAATCCCGCTTTGGCGGCATGCTCAGGGCGCTCCAGTACGGAGCGCCGCCGCATGGCGGCATGGCGGCCGGCATCGACCGCATCATCATGCTGGTCTGCGGCGCGAAGAACCTGCGCGAGATCACCATGTTCCCGATGAACCAGCAGGCTATCGACCCGCTGATGGGCGCGCCGGCCGAGGCGACGCCGAAGCAGCTCCGCGAGCTCCACCTGCGGATCAACCGGCCGGCCTGAGCCGAAGCGGCGCGAGGCAGCCTCCGCCCGAGCCGAGGCCCGGACCGCCGAAGCGGAAGTTGGCGCCGCGCGCCTTCGCGCGCGGCGGCCGGGCTCACTCGGGCGTGTTGGCCGTCACCTTGGCGTTGAGCTTGTCCGGCAGCGACTGCGGCGCGGTCGCGGCGACCTCGAGGATCTCCGCGCCGGTGAGCGGCGCGGCCGGGGCGATCTCGACCGTCAGCGATTGCGGATCGGTCAGGAAGCTTCCGACCGCGCCCGCCACCTGGTTCTGGAACTCCGGATTGTTCAGGGTCATCAGGAGAAACGGCAAGGCGGCCGAGAGCTGCTGCGCGTACTGGTCGGGGGGGACGCCCTGGCGCCGCGCCTGGTCGTCGAGGACACGCCTGGCGAGGGACTGGTCCTCGTAGCGCAGGGTCAGCTTATGGACGACGAGCTGGCTGGCGAGCCCCGCCGCATCGACGCTCTCGGCCGAGGGCGAAAGCGGCACGTTGCCCACCTGCCCGGAGAAGGTGAGCACGCCGCCATTCTCCATCGTGACGTCGAGCTTCTGGATGTCGAGCAGCTTCGTCTCGGCGTCGAGCCTGCCGTCCCAGCTCACGTCGAGCACGATCGAATCGTAGCCGAGCATCTGCGGGCTGAAGGCGAGGCCCTGGAACAAGGCGGACGGAATGACGAGGCTCTCGATCCGCCCGTCCGATTCCTGCGGCATGCTGCCGGTGTAGTTGGCGGTGTTGACGACGATCCGGGCGATCGTGACGTCCGCCGGCGCGTCCTCCCCGCGCAGCGACAGGCCCGAAGCCTCGGCCGAATCATAGAGGATGCGCTGGTTCCGCCCGGCAGGATCCGGGGCGGCTCCCGCCGGCTCCGGAAGGATCCGGGCATTGGTGATGCTGGCTTCGGCGACCGTTCCCGAGGTCTCCCCCGTCACCGCCCCCGAGCTCATCGTGATCTTGGGGCTCGTCAACGCGAACTCGGTGCCTTCCGCCGGGGAGGCGATCACGGTCCGCTCGAACCGGACGGCATTCTCCCCGCTCTCGCCGCCGAAGGTGAGGCCCTTCACGACGACGTCGCTGCCCTCCTGCGTCGCCTCCTCGAAGTGCCCGGCGTTCTCGACCCCGTTCGCGAGGGCGGTCGCGAGGATACGTGCGGCGGCCTGAGGCTCGATCGCGGCGGCGGAATCGAAGCTGAGAGCGACAGCGACGAGGCCGACGAGCGCGGAGGCCGTCATGCGGGTGGGCAACATGAATCTCTCCAGCTGATGGGTGGCGCCAATTTGGCGACACGGACCAGGGTCGGCAAGCGCCGGCCGACGCCTTCTCCCGATACGGCAAATATCGGGCGCGCAAATCTCAGGCGCGCACCTGCACATAGCTTCCGGGTGCGTCCTCGATCGGCTTGAGCTTGCCGCCGCCCGGCCGACGCCTGCGCACCCGCGCATCGTCGAGGCCCTCGATCCACGCCTGCCAGTCGGGCCACCACGAGCCCGGATGCTCCTCGGCACGGGCAAGCCATTCGTCATAGTCCCCGACGGGCTCTCCGCCCGTCCAGTACTGGTACTTCCGCCGGTCGGGCGGGTTCACCACGCCGGCTATGTGGCCGGATCCGGCAAGGACGAACCGGACCGGCCCGCCGAACGCGCGGCAGCCGAGGAAGACCGAACGGGCCGGCGCGATGTGGTCCTCCCGCGTGGCGAGGCTGTAGATCGGGATGGTGACCTCGCGGAGGTCCAGCCGGCGGCCGCCGACCTCCATCTCGCCCCGCGACAGGCGGTTCTCCAGATAGCAGCTGCGCAGGTAGAAGGAATGGTTCGCCGCCGGCATGCGGGTGGCGTCGGCGTTCCAGTAGAGGAGGTCGAACGGGAAGGGCTCCTTGCCCTTCAGGTAGTTGTTGACGACGTAGGGCCAGATGAGCTCGTTCGAGCGGAGCAGGTTGAAGGCCGTGGCCATCTTGCCGCCCTCGAGATAGCCGGCCTTCCGCATCCGCGCCTCGACCGCGTCGATACGCTCGGGGTCGGCGAACACCTTGAGATCGCCGGCATGCTCGAAATCGATCTGGGTGGTGAGGAAGGTGGCGCTCGCGATGCGATCGTCGCCTGCGGCCGCCGCGAAGGCGAGGGCGATGGCGAGGAGGGTGCCGCCCACGCAATAGCCGACCGCGTTCACCTTCCGCTCGCGCGTCGCCCTCTCGATCACGTCGAGGGCGTGGAGGATGCCCTCGTCCATGTAGTGGTCGAAGCTCTTGCCGGCGTGGCGCTCGTCCGGATTGACCCAGGAGATCACGAACACGGTGTGCCCCTGGCCGATCGCCCACCGGATCAGCGACTTTTCCGGCGTCAGGTCGAGCACGTAGAACTTGTTGATCCAGGGCGGCACGATGAGGAGCGGGCGCTTCAGCACCTTCTCGGTCGTCGGCTGGTACTGGATGATCTGGCAGATCTCGTTCTGGTCGATCACCTTGCCGGGCGTCGTCGCGAGATTGTGGCCGACCCGGAACTGCGTGTGGTCGGAGTGCCGGATCCGGAGGCCGCCCTTGCCCGCCTCGATGTCGTCGGCGAGCATGCGCATGCCGCGCGCGAGGTTCTCCGCGTTCGTGCTCGCCGTCTCGCGCAGCACTTCGGGGTTGGTCAGCGCGAAATTGGTCGGCGCGAGCGCGTTGTTGATCTGGTCGATGTAGAAACGCGCCTTGTGGCGCGTCGCCGGGTCGAGGCCCTCCGCCTCGTCGACGAGCTCCTCCATCCAGCGCGAGGTGGCGAGATAGAGCTGCTTCAGCGAATCGAAGATCGGGTTCTCGGACCATTCCGGATCGCCGAAGCGCCGGTCTCCGGCCCTCGGCTCGATCCTGTGCTCCGGCTCCTCGCCCGAGGCGCGCCTCAGCGCGCCCGACCAGATCGAGAGATAGTTGCCCCAGAGCCGCGTCTGCGCCTCGATGAGCCGGGACGGGTCGGAGGCCCAGTACTCGCCCACCCTGCCGATCGTGCGCAGCACCTCCTGCGACTGCTCCGCGAGCTCCGTCGCCGGGCTTTCGCCGGAATCGCGCGGCTTCAGGAAGGCAGCCAGGGCGCGGCCGCCTTCCTCGATCGCCCGGGCAAGATTGCGGGCGAAAAGCTCCGGGTCGCTTGCCAGATAGGGTGGCTTTACGGGCGCCTTTCCGTCCGTGTTGCCGCTCATGTGCATTCCCCTGCGCGGTTGCACCGCATCGTGCTGCCGTGGCGAGCTTGCCGCGCGTGTTGGTGATATAGGACCATGACAAGCAAGATACAGGCCCGTCGGGCCCAGCCGGATGATCGTGACGAGATGAGCCGCGAATTGCCATCGAACGTTGGTTGGAGAGCGATCGCGGCGGTGCTGCCGCCGCTCCTGCTCGGGGGCTGCTTCGGCCCCGATCTTGAGGAGGGCGCGACGCTCGATCCGAAGGCCGTCGACAATCCCGCGCGCACCGCGGCGATCGGCGAGATCCGGAGCGAGGCCGCGAATGCCGGCACGGCCAGCTCGGGCTTTCCCTTCGTCTTCGACAATCCGGTGAAGACGGCCGGAACCGTGAAGAGCAGCGACGAGATCAGGACGACGGAAGCCGACCTCGCCTCCGCCGCGCGCAAGGCGTTGGGCCGGGTCCCGGCCTCGGAGCGCGCCGAGCTCGAGGCGGAGGCGGCGCGGCTCCACGCGATCGGCGATACGCATGTCGCCGAGACCGAGAAGGTCATCCTCGGCTCGACGCCGGCATCCGAATAAAGCGGCGAGCCATTTCTCTTGCGTCCTCCGGTCGATGGCGCGAGAAGCGGTGTCCCCGCTCCAGGTGGTGAAGATGGACGAGTTTCATAAGGTCAGGCGGCTCCCGCCCTATGTGTTCGAAGAGGTCAACCGGCTCAAGGCTTCGGCGCGAGCCCAGGGCGCCGACATCATCGACCTCGGCATGGGGAACCCGGACCTGCCGACGCCGCAGCACATCCTGGACAAGCTCGTCGAGACCGTCGCCAAGCCGCGCACGAACCGCTATTCGGCGTCGCGCGGGATAGCCGGCCTGCGCCGGGCGCAGGCGGCCTATTACGCCCGCCGGTTCGGCGTCAGGCTCGACCCGGACCGGCAGGTGGTGGCGACGCTCGGCTCGAAGGAGGGCTTCGCCAACATGGCGCAGGCGATCACCGCGCCGGGCGACGTCGTGCTGGTCCCGAACCCGAGCTATCCCATCCACGCCTTCGGATTCCTGATGGCGGGCGGCGCCATCCGGCACGTGCCGGCGGAGCCGGGGCCGGAATTCTTCCAGGCGCTCGACCGCGCGGTGCACCATTCCATCCCGAAGCCGATCGCCGTCGTCCTCTGCTACCCGTCGAACCCGACCGCCTGCGTCGCCGACCTCGACTTCTACCGGGACGTGATCGCCTTCGCGCGCCGTCACGGCATCTTCGTGCTCTCCGACCTCGCCTATTCGGAGGTCTATTTCGACGATGCCAATCCGCCGCCCTCCGTCCTGCAGGTGCCGGGCGCGATGGAGGTCGCGGTGGAGTTCACCTCGATGTCGAAGACCTATTCGATGGCGGGTCTCCGGATGGGCTTCGCGGTCGGCAACGAGCGCCTGATCGCCGCGCTTTCGCGCGTGAAGTCCTATCTCGACTACGGCGCCTACACGCCGATCCAGGTGGCGGCCGCGGCGGCGCTCAACGGCCCGCAGGACTGCGTCGAGGAGATGCGGGCGATCTACCGCCGCCGTCGCGACATCATGGTCGAATCCTTCGGCCGCGCCGGCTGGCCGGTGCCGGCGCCGCAGGCGAGCATGTTCGCCTGGGCGCCCATCCCGCCGCGCTTCCGCGAGCTCGGCAGCCTGGAATTCTCCAAGCTCCTGATCGAGAAGGCGGATGTCGCCGTGGCGCCGGGCGTCGGCTTCGGCGAGCACGGCGACGGCTTCGTCCGGATCGCGCTCGTGGAGAACGAACAGCGCATCCGCCAGGCCGCGCGGAACGTGGCCCGCTTCCTTGCCACTGCCGAGGAAACGTTGCACAACGTCGTGCCGATCAGCGCCAGCCGCTGATCGCGGAGACTTCAGCAACAGGATTGACCGCGTGATGCAAGAACCGCTGCGCGTCGGCATTGCGGGGCTCGGCACCGTCGGCGCCTCCGTCGTGCGGATGCTGCGCACGAATTCCGCATCGATCGCGCTCAAGGCCGGAAGGCCGGTCGAGGTCGTCGCGGTCAGTGCGCGCGACCGGGCGCGCGACCGCGGGTTCCGGCTCGAAGGGATCGAGTGGTTCGACGACCCGGTGGCGCTCGCGCATTCGAACGCGATCGACCTCTTCGTCGAGCTGATCGGCGGGGAGGACGGCGTGGCGCGCGCGAGCGTGCGCGCCGCGCTCGGCTCCGGGCGCAGCGTCGTCACCGCGAACAAGGCGCTCCTGGCGGCGCACGGGCTCGAGCTCGCCGGCCTCGCCGAGCGCGGCGGGGGAACGCTCTCCTTCGAGGCCGCGGTGGCGGGCGGCATCCCCGTCGTCAAGACGCTGAGGGAGGCGCTCGCCGGCAATCGCATCGACCGCGTCTACGGGATCCTGAACGGCACCTGCAACTACATCCTGACGCGGATGGAGGCGGAGGGCCTGACCTTCGGCGCCTGCCTCAAGGCGGCGCAGGAGCTCGGCTATGCCGAGGCGGATCCGACCTTCGACGTCGAGGGCTGGGACACCGCCCACAAGCTCGCGATCCTGACGAGCGTCGCCTTCGGGACGGAGATCGACCGCGAATCGATCTTCGTCGAGGGCATTGCGAGCATCGAGCCGGAGGACATCGCCGCGGCGGACGAGCTCGGCTACCGCATCAAGCTGCTCGGCATCGCGCAGCGGACCGAGACGGGGATCGAGCAGCGTGTCCATCCGGCGATGGTGCCGAAGGATTCCGACATCGCCCGCATCGCGGGGGTCACCAACGCGGTCGCCGTCGAGGGCGACTTCGTGGGCTGCGTGGTGCTGTCCGGGCCGGGGGCGGGCGGCCACGCCACCGCCTCCGCGGTGGTCGGCGACATCCTCGACGTCGCGCGCGGGCTGCGGGTGGCGCCGCTCGGGCGGCCGATTGCGGCGCTCGAGCCTTATGTGCGCGCGCAGATGCGGACCCATGAGGGCGGCTACTATCTCCGCCTGCGCGTGCCCGACCGGCCGGGCGCCTTCGCGGCGATCGCCCAGCGCATGGCGGACCACAACATCTCGCTCGATTCGATCGTGCAGCGGAACCGGCCGCCGAGCAGTGCGCCCCGTCATCTTTGCGACCAGGCCCAGCCTGTAACGATCATCACGCACGAGACGACCGAACGCGCGATCCGCTCGGCGCTCGGGCAGATCGAGGCCGACGGCGTCGTCGTCGGCCGTGCGCAACTGATCCGTATCGAAAACCTCTGATTCGCCTGGAGATCCGAATGACCGTCGCCCAACCGGCCAAAGCAATGGACCGCGTTCTTACGCTGGAGCTCGTCCGCGTGACCGAGCGCGCCGCGGTGGCCGCAGCCATGGTCCGCGGCCGCGGCGACGAGAAGCTCGCCGACCAGGCCGCCGTCGATGCGATGCGCACCGAGCTCAACCGGCTCGATATAAAAGGCCGTGTCGTGATCGGGGAGGGCGAGCGCGACGAGGCGCCGATGCTCTATATCGGCGAGGAGGTCGGCAGCGGAAACGGGCCGGAGGTCGACATCGCGCTCGATCCGCTCGAGGGCACCACGATCTGCGCGAAGAACCTCCCGAACTCGCTCGCGGTGATCGCGATCACCCATCGCGGCGGGCTGCTCAACGCGCCCGACGTCTACATGGACAAGATCGCGATCGGCCCGGGCTATCCGGAAGGGCTGATCGATCTCGACATGCCCCCGCAGGAGGCGATCAGCCGGCTGGCGAAGGCGAAGGACGTGCGGCCCCGCGACATCTCGGCCTGCATCCTCGACCGCCCGCGCCATGCCAAGCTCATCGAGGCGGTGCGCGCGACCGGCGCCTCGATCCGCCTGATCGGCGACGGCGACGTCGCCGGCATCATCCACACGACGGCGCCCGACGATACCGGGATCGACATCTATCTCGGCACCGGCGGCGCGCCGGAGGGCGTACTCGCCGCAGCGGCGCTGCGCTGCATCGGCGGCCAGATGTGCGGCCGCCTGATCATCGATTCCGACGAGAAGCGGGCGCGCTCGGAGCGCATGGGGATCTCCGATCCGAACCGGGTCTACCGGACCGAGGACATGGCCTCGGGCGACGTGCTCTTCGCCGCGACCGGCGTGACCGACGGCAACCTGCTGCAGGGCGTCAGCTTCAACCAGGGGATCGCGACCACGCACACGATCGTCACCCGCTCCTATACGGGAACGCAGCGCTGGGTGCTCGCCAAGCACCGCCTTTCCGGCGGCAAGTTCGGCTTCATCGACTGAAATCGGGGCCGGCCGGATAGGCCGGCCCGCTCAGCGCTTGCGGGGAGGCGGGCGGCGCGGCGGCGGAGAGCCTGCACGCATGCCCGAATCGCCCTTGTGGCGGAAGTTGATGCGGCCTCTGTCGAGGTCGTACGGCGACATCTCGACCACCACCCGGTCGCCCACACCCGTGCGGATGCGGAATTTCCGCATCTTGCCCGCCGTGTAGGCCAGGATCTCGTGGTCGTTGTCGAGCCGGACGCGGAAGTTTCCGTCCGGCAGCAGCTCGGTCACCGTGCCTTCGAACTCGAGAAGCTCTTCTTTCGCCATTTCACCTCCAATCAATGTTGCCCGCGGCGCTCGCCGGTCTGCTTGCGCGCGCCGCCCTGACGGCCTCCGGCCGGGCGATTCTGCATGAAAGCTACACCGGATATGGCGGAGCGTCCGCCGTCCTGCCCGTCCGGCTCCTGGCTGTGCGGCGCGCGGCGCGAATGATCGCCGCCGCCGGAGGCGGGCTTGCGACGGCGCCTGCGGGCGCCGGGACGGTTGCCCGCCGCCTCGCGGTCCCCCGGACGGGGGGCCG
>NZ_SPKJ01000004.1 GCF_009866965.1 Propylenella binzhouense
CGCGCCCCCGCGTTCCGCCGCCCAAACCGCGCAGCGCCCGGGCCGCCGCGGGGCCGGCGGCCGTGCCTGCCGAAGACCCGCTCTCCCGCCGCGGACCAGGTGGAGCCGTCCGGGCGATCCGCTTCCGCCGCGGCAGAGCGAAGGCCGCCCCGCGCGCTCCCCTTTACTCCATGACGGATTTTCGTATTGAATTGCATCTTTAGTCCACGCGGCCGGCGGCCGCCGGCCGGGATCTTGCGCGGATGCCTGACACTTCCCTCCGGATGGCGGGACCGACTTCGACGATAGCGGGTGATCGCCGGGCGGCGCGCGCCCCACGCTTGCGGTCGCGGGGCGCTTGGCTGCACATATTCCGCGGATGCAGCCGGCAAGGAGCGTTTCGGCGCGGCGAAAGTGGACGATAGGGTCAGCTCACAGTCACGCCGGAACCTGCCTTCCATGAAGGCGCTGCAGGCGTTCGAGGCGGCGGCCCGGCATCTGAACTTCACGCGCGCCGCCGTCGAGCTGAACCTCACGCAGACGGCGATCAGCCACCAGATCCGCAATCTCGAGGAGATGCTCGGCGGCAAGCTCTTCGCGCGGAAGGCCGGAAGGCTCGACCTCACCCCCATCGGCCGGAACTACGTCCTGTCCGCCCGCCTCGCCCTTTCCGAGATATCGATGGCGACCGACCGGGCGAGCTACGAGCAGCGCGCCGACACGTTGACCATCGGCTGCCTCGGGACCTTCCTCGTCAAGACGCTGCTGCCCAAGATCGGCCATTTCCACCGCCGCCACCCGGACATCGCGCTGCGCTTCAAGACGCTGGTGCCGATCGCGCCGCCGGCCCGGCCGGACTACGACGTCGCGATCCATTACGGCGTCGGCGACTGGCCCGGCGTGACCGCCCACCGGCTCGGCGACGAGGAGGTGTTCCCGGTCTGCAGCCCGAGGCTGCTGGAGGGGCTGCCGCCGCTGCGGGAGCCGGCGGACCTCGCGCGCCATACCCTGATCCGGGTCGGGGTCCCGATCCTTCCGCGCGACGACTGGCCGTTCTGGCTGGAGAAGGCCGGCGTTCCGGACCTCACCTTCGCCAGGGAAATCAACTTCGACCTGCTCAATCCGGCCTTCCACGCGGCGATCGAGGGGCTGGGCGTGGTGCTCGGACGTTCCGCGGCGGTCGCCCACGACATCGACGAGGGCCGCCTGGTGGAGCCGTTCAACGTCCGCATCGTGGCGCCGTCGGCCTATTACCTGCTCGTCCCGCAGGGCCGCGAGACGCTCGACAAGGTGGCGGCCTTCCGCGACTGGGCGCTGGAACACCTGATCAACCTCGAATGCCGCCGCATGGCGCGCCCCTCGCCCGCCTCCGCCAGCCGCTGACCGGAAAAGGTCCGGGCGGAGACGGCGAGGCCGCTCCGCCCGTGCGCAGCGATGCGGCGCGTCGCCCTCAGCAGGCCAGTCTGTGCGAGACGAACTTGCTCACGAGAAAGCTTTCCAGGCTCTCCGAGCCGCCCTCGCGGCCATAGCCGCTCTCCTTCACGCCGCCGAACGGCCCCTCCGGCGGAACGCCGGTGAAGTGGTTGATCGTCATGATCCCGCACTGCACCTCGCGCGCCAGCAGATCGGCCGTCTCGGCGGAGTTGGTGAAGGCGTAGGAGGCGAGCCCGTAGGAGAGCCGGTTCGCCTCCCCGATCGCATCGTCGAGCGTGCTGAAGCGGGAGATGAGCGCCACCGGCCCGAACGGCTCCTCGTTCATCGCCTTCGCCTCCGCCGGCACGTCGACCAGCACCGTCGGCGCGAAGAAATAGCCGCTGTTGCTCCGCCGTTCGCCGCCGGCCGCCACCGTGGCGCCGTGGCTCCTCGCATCCGTGACGAGCGCCTCCATGGCCGCCAGCCGGCGGTCGTTGGCGAGCGGCCCCATCTGCGTGCCGGGCTCGAGCCCCTTGCCGAGCTTCAGCCCCTCCGCCTTCTCGACGAAGGTCTCGACGAAGCGGTCATAGGCGTCCTCCTGCACGATGAAGCGCGTCGGGGCGATGCAGATCTGCCCGGCATTGCGGAACTTGGCGGCGGCGGAGGCCTGCGCCGCCCGGGCGATGTCGACGTCGTCGCAGACGATCACCGGCGAATGGCCGCCGAGCTCCATGATCGCCGGCTTCATGTGCCGCCCGCAAAGCTGCGCCAGGTGCTTGCCGACGGGAATCGAGCCGGTGAAGGTCAGGAGGCGGACGACGGGCGATGCGATCAGGCGTTCCGAGATCTGCGGCGGATGGCCGAAGAGGAGATTGATGACGCCGGAGGGGAGCCCGGAATCGGCGAAGCAGCGCACCAGGGCCGCGACCGAGGCGGGCGTCTCCTCGGCGCCCTTGATGATGATGGCGCAGCCGGCGGCGAGCGCGCCGCCGATCTTGCGCGTGGCGGACGTGACCGGCAGGTTCCACGGGCTGAAGCCGGCGACGACGCCGATCGGCTGGCGAATGACGAAATTGTTCGCGACGCCGTCGCCCGGCAGGATGCGGCCGTAGACGCGGCGCCCTTCGTTCGCGTCCCATTCGATCAGGGAGGCCGCGCGAACCACCTCGATCCGGGCCTCGCCGAGCGGCTTGCCCTGCTCGAGGCTCAGCATGCGCGCGATCTCCTCGCTGCGGTCGCGGAGGAGATCGGCGGCCCCGAGCATCACCTTCGCACGCTCGTTCGGCGAAAGCTTCCGCCAGGTCTCGAAGCCCGCCTGCGCCGCCGCCAGCGCGGCATCGATCTCTTCGTCCGTGGCATGGGGGACGGAGCCGATGCGTTCCTCGGTCGCCGGATCGAGGATCGGGTCGGGCGCGCCGCTGCCGCGCGTCCACTCACCGCCGATCAGCATCATCGGCTCGACATAGCCATCCATGGTCTTCCTCCAGAAATCCGTTCGTGCAAGGCGGCGGGCACGCCACCCGGAAAGGTCGCGAGCGATGCGGCAGGCGGCGGCGCGCCTCAGGGCATGAGACGCCCGCCCGTGACCCAGATGATCTGCCCGGTGAGATAGCCGCTCCCGGGCCCGAGCAGGAACTCGATCGGCCCGACCACATCGTCCGGATAGGCCATGCGCTTCAGCGGCACGGTCGGGACGTAGCGCTCGACGTCGAGATCGCTCGTCCCGCTCTCGTCGGAACGGCCCGTGCCGCCGCGGAAGAAGGCCGTCTCCACGGCGCCCGGCGCGACCGAGTTCACCCGGATCCCCGGCGCGAGTTCCAGCGCGGCGGAGCGCACGAAGGCGTTCACGCCGTCCTTGGCGGCGCTGTAATGCGCATAGCCGGGGCGCGGCGTGCGCGTGAGGCCGGACGAAGTGTGCACGATGCTCGGCATGTCCCCCTTGCGCAGCAGCGGCACCGCCGCCTGGGTGGTGACGAACGCAGCGGTGAGATTGCCGCGGACGACCTCCTCCCAGAGCGGAAGCGGCATCTCCATCAGCAGGCAGCTGGCGCCCACGAAGCCGGCGAGATTGACCATGCCGTCGAGCGCCGGCACCGCCTCGCCGATCGTGGCGAAGGCGCCCTTCACCGCGTCGGGATCGGTGGCGTCGACGGGAAGCGCCGCAACGCCCTCGGGCACCGGATGGGTCGCGATGGAGGCCGGGAGGTCGAGCACGAAGACCCGCGCGCCCTTGCTATGGAGATCGGCCACCAGCGCCCGGCCCAGTCCGCCGCAGCCGCCGACCACCGCGATCCGCCTGTCCTTCATCTCGCTCATTCACCCACTCCGGAAAAGGGCGCGCCTCTCCCGGAGGGCGGCGGAAATCCGCCGCTTCGGACGGAAGCGCGACGGGGGAGGGACGGCGCCGCAAAGGCAGCGTCCGGACACGACCGTCATTGGGCTTCCCGATGGTCCTCCCCCCGGGGATCGCGCGCACCCGCGTCTCTTCTTCGTCCTCGCATCGCCGGCTCGACCGGCGAGCGCCGAAACTGCTTTTGGCTTTGCGGTACTAGAATTCTACAGTGCTGCGCAGCTCGGGGTCAACGGCTCCGCCGGCCTGTGGAAGCCCGCAATCCAAGCGGGCGCGACCGCTCGGTGGCGTAACCCGAACGCGCTTGACAGGCGAAAATGAAGCAAGCACTGTCATTTCAGAATTATCGTTCGTGAACCCCAGTATAGGCGTATCGGATCGGATCCGGCCGGCAAGGCGAAGCTCCGGGTCGGTCCCGCCGGAGAAGGAGAGGGGCAGAGGGGGAAGCATCTCTCCGGAACCGGTTCCGGCCGCGCCGGCGCACGAAAAAATCCAAGACGAAGAGGAAATGCCATGAGCCGCAGAGCTTTCGGGGCGGGGGCACTCTGTGCTGCCGCTTTCAGTATCGCAACGATGGTCGCGACGCCCGCCGCCGCCGCGGATGCCGTGATGAAGATCGGCACGCCGACCATCAACGACAATCAGCACGAATGGATGAAGCTCTTCGAGCAGAAGGTTGAGGCGCGCCTCGGCGACCGCCTCGACGTCCAGATCTATCCGGCGAGCCAGCTCGGGCCGATTCCGCGCATGATCGAGGGGCTGCAATACGGCACGGTCGAAGGCTTCGCCGCGCCGCCCTTCTTCTTCACCGGGCTCAACAAGAAGATGTCGGTGCTCTCCGCCTCCGGCCTGTTCTCCAGCATGGACAATTGCTGGGAAACCGCCGAGGACGAGAAGTTCCGCTCCATCGTCTTTTCGGCGATGGAGGAGAACAACATCATGGGGCTGAGCGCCTATTGCTCGGCGCCGCAGGCCATTCTCACCAAGAAGAAGATCAATTCGCTCGACGATCTCGCGGGCCTCAAGATCCGCGTGCTCGCCTCCAATTTCGAGATCGACCCGTTCAAGGCCGTGGGCATGAACCCCGTCCCGATGCCGCTCAACGACGTGGTGCCGGCGCTCGAGCGCGGCGTGATCGATTCGGTCAGCTCCGCGATGACGGTCTTCCAGGGCTTCAAGATGACCTCGGTCGCGCCGCACGTGACCATGACGAAGCTGTTCTACTTCGTCGGGTTCGTCGAGGTGAGCAAGTCCTGGTTCGATTCCCTCCCGAAGGACGTGCAGCAGGTGCTGCGCGAGGAAGCGAAGGCCGTGGAGGCCGACCTGCGCAGCTGGAACGCCGACATGCTCGAGCGGATCGACGGCGAGTGGAAGGCGGCCGGCGGCACGATCTCGTCGCTTCCGGCGGCCGACGAGGCCGAGTTCGAGAAGCGCACCGCCGAGGCGACCAAGTCCGTGCTGGCCGGCGACCCCAAGCTCAAGGCCTTCTACGACAGCCTGGAGGCGGTCGCGGCCTCGCACCGCTGATCCACCCGCCGCAGTGAGCCTCACGATGGTCGCACGCCTGCTTCGGCTCGGAATGGGGCTCCTGCTGCTCGTGGCGGTGGCGATCAACGCCGCCAACATCGCGGAGCGCTTCTTCCTCGCCCGCTCCTTCGTCTGGGCGGAGGAGATCCTCATCCTCCTCAACGTCTGGGTCGTCTTCGTCGGGCTCGTCGTGTGCGCGCTGGAAGGAAGCCACATCAACATCGACCTGTTCCGCCCGTTCGTTCCGGCCAGCCGGCACGGCTGGCTCGACCGGATCGCCGATCTCGGCGTCGCCATCGCCTGCGGCGGCGTCCTGTTCGGCTCCTGGACCGTGGTCCGGACCGTCTACCGCTCGGGCCAGGAAAGCATCGCGGCGGGCTATCCGATGATCATCCCGCACGGATTGATCGCCGCCTGCCTGCTCTTCGCCGCCATCGTCAGCGTCGGGCGCGTCTTCGTCCGGCGCCAGGCGAAATCGGCCGCAAGCCAGGAAACAGACCGCGCGCAATGACCACGATCTGGACCCTTGTCGTCGTCCCGGCCGCGCTCCTGATCGTCGGGTTCCCGGTCTTCGCGGCGCTCCTCGTCGCCGGCATCCTGACGCTCGTCCTCGCCTCCTCGGTGCCGCTCGCCGCCGTGCACCAGGTGATGTTCGGCAGCATCGACAGCTTTGCGCTGATCTCGATCCCGTTCTTCATCTTCGCCGGCGAGCTGATGAGCCGCGGCGGCATCTCGCGGCGCATCATCGTCTGGGTGATCACGCTGTTCCGCGGCCGCCAGGCGGTGCTGCCGCTCACCGCGGTCGCGACCTGCACCGTCTACGGCGCCGTCTCCGGCTCGAGCCCGGCGACCGTCGCCGCCGTCGGAAAGCTGCTCTTCCCGGCGATGCGCTCCGCCGGCTATTCGGCCTATCACGCGGGCGGGCTTCTCACCTCCGCCGGCGCGATCGCCATCATCATCCCGCCCTCGCTCTCGATGATCCTCTACGGCGCGGTGGCCGAGCAGTCGATCTCCGACCTCTTCATCGCCGGCATCGGGCCGGGCCTGCTGCTTTCCGCCTTCATGGCCCTCTACGTCGTCCTTGCCGAGAAGCGGGCGCGCGTCGGAGCGCCCCGGCCCCAGGCGGCCGTCCCGGCCGCAGCCGGCGCCGTGAAGGACGGCGCGGCCGGGGGCGAGGTGACGATCGGGCTCGGCGCGAAGTCGCTCGCGACCGCGACGCGCGAGGGCATCCTCGCCATCGGAACGCCGCTCATCATCCTCGGCGGCATCTATGGCGGCGTCTTCTCGCCGACCGAGGCCGCGGGCGCTGCCTGCGTCTACGCGCTTCTCCTGACGCTGGTGATCTACCGCGAGCTCGACCTGCGCTCGGTGCTGGAGATCGCAGCCGATGCGGCCGTCCTCTCCTCCCAGATCCTCATCATCGTCGCCGCCGCCGGGGTGTTCTCGTGGCTCCTGACGATCAACGGCGTCGCCCAGGCCGTGCAGACCGCGCTTGCGCCGGTGGCGCAGAACCCGGTTCTGTTCCTCCTCGCCGTCAACGTGACGCTCCTCGTCGTCGGCTGCTTCATCGACACCAGCTCGGCGATCCTGATCCTCACGCCGCTGATCATGCCGCTCGCCAACATTGCCGGCATCGACCCGATCCATCTCGGCGTGATCGTCTCGCTCAACCTCGCCATCGGCATGTTCACGCCGCCCTTCGGGCTCAACATCTTCGTCGCGCAATCGGTGCTGAAGCTCGACATCGGCACGATCTATCGCGGCATCTGGCCGTTCCTGCTGGTCAACCTCGTGGTCCTGCTGATCGTGACCTTCGTGCCGGCGATCTCCCTCTTCCTGCTGTCGTGACGGCGGCAGGCCGGCAGGCGCCGGCGCAAGAACCGCCAGAACCCCGAAGACGAGCAGCCGTGTAGAGGCCGCCCCGGCTGCGCGTGCGCGCCTCGCCGCGGGCCGGCAAACGGGCCGCGGCTTGCGGCACCTGCTCCCCGCGATGGCGCTGGAATGGCATGCGATCCAGTCCGCCCGCCGCCTCCGCTAGGACGCCATCGGGGCCGGCCGGGTCGCCGCGGGATCCGGCGCGGGAGGCGCGGCGGCGCCGCGGCCGCCGCGGAGCGCCACGTAGATCGCCGGGATCACCAGCACGGTGAGCGCCGTCGACGAGGCGAGGCCGAACAGGAGCGAGATCGCCAGGCCCTGGAAGATCGGGTCGGCGAGGATCACCGCCGCGCCGATCATGGCGGCGAGCGCGGTGAGCAGGATCGGCTTGAAGCGGATGGCGCCGGCCTCGAGCAGCACGTCGAGGAGCGGCCGGTCGGGCCGGCGCGCATGGCGGATGAAATCGACGAGCAGGATCGAGTTGCGCACGATGATGCCGGCAAGCGCGATGAAGCCGATCATCGAGGTCGCCGTGAAGGGCGCGGCGAAGAGCCAGTGGCCGGCGAGGATGCCGATGAAGGTGAGCGGGATCGGCGTCAGCACGACGAGCGGCAGCCTGAACGAGCCGAACTGCGCCACGACGAGGATGTAGATGCCGAGGATGGCGACCATGAAGGCGGCGCCCATGTCGCGGAAGGTGACCCAGGTGACCTCCCATTCGCCGTCCCAGAGCAGGGTCGGCCGGCTCTCGTCGTCGGGCTGGCCGTGCAGCGCGACGACCGGCTTCGGCACGCCGCCCCAATCGGCAGCGTCGATCGCCTCGCCGACCGCGATCATGCCGTAGACGGGCGCCTCGAAGGCGCCGGCGAGCTCGGCCGTCACCATTTCGACGGCGCGCCCGTTGTGGCGGAAGATCGGGTAGGAGGCGGGCTCCCGGCTCACCGTGACGACGTCGCCGAGTTCGACCACGTCGCGCGCGCCCGGCAGCGCATTGGCGGGCACCGGCGTCGCCAGCGTGCGCGCGTCGACCACGTCCGCGCCCTTGGAGAGCGCGACGCGGATCGGGATCGGCCGGCGGCCGCCGCCGCGATGGGAGTAGCCGACGGTCGAGCCGTGGTAGAAGGAGCGGATCGTGTCGTAGACGTCGCTCTGCTCGACCCGGTAATATTCGAGATTGTCCTGGTCGATGGCGATCCGCACGCGCTCCGGCGTCGTGCCGTAGGAATCGTCGACATCGACGACGAAGGGCACGCTCTCGAAGGCCTGGCGCACCTTTGCCGCCACCGCGCGGCGGGTCTCCGGATCGGGCCCGTAGATCTCGGCGAGCAGCGTCGCCAGCACCGGCGGCCCGGGCGGCGGCTCGACGACCTTGACGCCGGTTCCGGCGGGCAGCGCCAGGTCCTTCAACCGGTCGCGGATCTCGAGTGCAATCGCGTGGCTGGCGCGGTCCCGCTCGCCCTTCGGCGTCAGGTTCACCTGCACGTCGCCCTGCTCGGGCGAGGCGCGCAGGTAATAGTGGCGGACCAGCCCGTTGAAATTGAAGGGCGCGGCCGTGCCGGCATAGGTCTGGAACGAGATCGCCTCCGGCAGATCGGCGAGGCGGCCGGCGATCGCCTGCAGCGCGCGGTCGGTATCCTCCACGGACGAGCCTTCGGGAAGGTCGACCAGCACCTGCAGCTCCGCCTTGTTGTCGAAGGGGAGGAGCTTCACGGTGACCCCCTTCGTGTAGAAGAGCGACAGCGAGGCGAGCGTCGCGATCCCGACCAAAGCGAGGAAGACCCAGGCGCGCCGGCGCGTCTTCAGCACCGGCCGGGCGACCGCGACATAGGCGCGCCCCAGCGCGCCGATCCCGCCATGGCCGTCATGGCCGCCGCCATGGCCCTCGTGTTTCGGGCCGAGCCGCAGCATCAGCCACGGCGTCAGCATGACGGCGACGAAGAAGGAGAGCAGCATCGCCGCCGACGCGTTCGCCGGGATCGGGCTCATATAGGGGCCCATCATGCCGGAGACGAAGAGCATCGGCAGCAGAGCCGCCACGACGGTGAGCGTCGCCACGATGGTCGGGTTGCCGACCTCGGCCACCGCCTCGATAGCGGCGCGGGCGCGCGTCCGCCCGTCCCGCATCGCCCAGTGGCGCGCGATGTTCTCGATCACGACGATGGCGTCGTCGACGAGGATGCCGATCGAGAAGATGAGCGCGAAGAGGCTGACGCGGTTGAGCGTGTAGCCCATGATCCAGGAGGCGAAGAGGGTGAGGAGGATCGTCGTCGGGATGACGATCGCGACGACCAGCGCCTCGCGCCAGCCGATCGACACGGCGACGAGGACGACGATCGACACCGTGGCGAGGGCGAGATGGAAGAGGAGCTCGTTCGCCTTCTCGTCGGCCGTCTCGCCATAGTCGCGGGTGACGGTCATCTCCACGTCCTCGGGGAAGACCTGGCCGCGCGCCTGTTCCAGCCGCTCGACGATCCGCTCGGCGATGACGACGGCGTTGGTGCCGGGCTTCTTGGCGATGGCGAGCGTGACGGCGGGCGTGCGCGCGAGCCCGCCCTCCGTCTTGCGGATGTCGGTCACCCGGTTCTCGGCGGGCTCGGTGGCGAGGACGACATCGGCGACGTCGCGCACATAGACCGGGCGGCCGTCGCGCGCGGTCAAGAGCAGATTGCCGATCTCCGGCAGGCTCTGCAGCGTCTGGCCGGCGACGAGCACGCGCTGCTCCCGCTCCTCGCGCACGCCGCCGATCCGGAAGGACCGGTTGGCGCCCTCGATCTTGGCGGCGAGTTGCTGCAGCGTGATCCCGTAGAGCGAGAGGCGCTCGGGGTCGGGCTCGACCCGGAACTCCTCCGGCTGCTCGCCGACGATGTAGGTGAGGCCGATATCCGGGAGCTTGGAGACCTCGACCTGCAATTCGCGGGCGAGCCGGGTCAGCCCGTTCTGCGTCCAGCGCGCGGCGGCCTCCGGCGCCGGCCTCAGGGTCACCGCGACGATGGCCACGTCGTCGACGCCGCGGCCGACGATGAGCGGCTCGGGGATGCCGACCGGGATGCGGTCCATGTTGGCGCGGATCTTCTCGTGCACGCGCAGGATCGCCGCATCGGCGCTGGTGCCGACCAGGAAGCGGGCGGTGACGACCGTGCCGTCGTCGCCGGTCTGCGAATAGACGTGCTCGACGCCGTCGATGCTCTTCACGATGGTCTCGAGCGGCTCGGTGACGAGCTTCACCGCGTCCTCCGCCCTGAGGCCGTTCGCCTCGACATGGATGTCGACCATGGGCACGGAGATCTGCGGCTCCTCCTCGCGCGGCAGCGTGACGAGGGCGACGAGGCCGAGGGCGAAGGCGGCGATGAGGAAGAGCGGCGTGAGCGGCGAACCGATGAAGGCGCGGGTCAGGGCGCCGGCGATGCCGAGCTTCATGGAACGACCACCCGGTCGCCGGGGGAAAGGCCGGTCAGGATCTCGACCATCCGTTCGCCTTCATGGGCGAAGGTCTCGCCGAGGATCACGGCGACGTCGAGCGCGCCATCGGGGCTCGCGACGCGGACATAGTCGATGCCGTGGCGGGTCGTCAGCGCAGCGGCGGGAACGGCGAGCACCGTGCGCCTGCCGACCGGAATCCGGACGAGCGTCCGCTCGCCGACGAAATAGTCGCCGATGTCGGCAACCTCGACATCGGCGATGACACGGCCGTCCGCGATCTCCGGATAGACCTTGGCGATGCGGCCGGAGCGGGTGTCCTCGTCGCTGCCGGCGGAGGCGCCCGAGATGCCGCGACGGCCGATCGTGACGCTCGCGCCCTCGACGATCTCGGCGGCGTGGCGCTCGGGCAGGGAGAGGCGGAGATAGTAGCGGCCGCTCGCGATCCGGGCGATCTCCTCGCCGGCGAGGATCACCGAGCCGCGGGTGACCGGGACGGAGAGCACGCGGCCCGTCTCCGGCGCGAGGATATCCCCTTCGCGGGCGCGCTGCTCGATGACGGCCTTCTCGGCATTCGCCGCCGCGACCTGGTTGCTGACGACGTCGAAGGCGGTCGTCGCCTGGTCGACGCGGCTCTGGGGGGCGACGCCGCGGGCGAGCAGCTCCTGCGCCCGGTCGAGCTCGACGCGGGCGTTCTCGAGCTGGGAATCGAGCGCCTTGATGCGGGCATTCGCGGCGTCGAGCTCGAGCGCGATCTTGTCGTCCACGACGCGGGCGATGACCTCGCCTTCCTCGACCTCGCTGCCCTCGCCGACGAGGACCTCGGTGAGCGTGCCGCCGATGCGCGCCCGCGCCGGCACCACCGTGCGGCTCTCGATCTGGCCGAACACCGCCTTGAGCTCGGGGATCGTCAGCGTCTCGACGGCGCGTTCCGCCGCCCCGACTGGCGGGGCCCACGGGAAGAGCCCCGCGGCGGCGAGCGCAAGCGCGGCGACGGATCGGATCGTTCGCGGCATGAGATCGTGCTTCGAAAGCCGGGCGCGGCTCAGCTCCGCCCGGCGCCGAAGGCGATGCCCGGCTTCACCCCGAGCTTCGAGAAGACGATCGCTGCCGGGCAGAAGCCGGTGATCGACGCCTGGACGAGGTTGAGCCCCACGAAGGCGGTGAGCAGGAACCAGTACCCGGAGAGGCAATAGCCGAGCACCAGCGAGACGAGCACCAGCAGGCCGGCGAACATCATCACGGCGCGATCGAGAGTCATGTCGCTTCTCCTTGATTTCCGATGCGGCTATTCCGCCGCGCCGGCCCGAGCTTCTCCGTCATCTCGCAGGCCATGACGCCGCCGCCGAGACCGGCGCCGCGAATGACGACATGCGACATCACCGTTCCCCCGCTGACCATCTTGCCCGGACGCTTGCCTGCTCTTCATGCCTCGCCCGGCGCGGAATTGAATTGATCCGGCGCAAATCGGTCTTCATGGCGCGGCCACGTCCCGCATTCGGGCAGGCGCGCGCGGCCGACGAGCGTGGGAGCCGCGGGGGGAACCTGTGCCGGCGTTCCGCGCAGCCTGCGTGGCCGCTGATGTCATCCGGTGCGATCTTCTGACCGATCAGGCCCGGGTGCGGGCACGCGGTCTTTCCTTTCGGTCGGGGCCAGTCGGGCCGGCCGAGTCCGGTCAGAGGTAGCGCCGGCCGGCCACCCAGATATTGCGGATCACCGGCACGCCGCCGGCGAGGCGCACGCGCAGGAGATCGGCCCTGAGCCCCGGCGCGATCCGGCCGCGGTCCGAAAAGCCGAGGAGCCGCGCCGGGGAGGCGCTCGCCATGGCGACGGTGCGCGGGAGGTCGAGGCCGCGGGCCGCGAGCGTGAAGACCGCCTGCAGCAGGCTGCCGGGCACGTAATCGGAGGTCAGCACGTCGAGGAGGTCGGCATCGGCGAGCTCGGCCGCGCCGACATTGCCGGAATGCGAGCCGCCGAGCACGATGTTCGGCGCCCCCATGACGATCGTCATGCCGAGCTCGCGGGCGCGCCGCGCGGCGGTCAGCGTGGTCGGGAACTCGCTGATCGAGGCGCCGTGGCGATCCGATTCCTCGACATCGGCGCTCGTCGTGTCGTCATGACTGGCGAGCGGTATGCCGCGCGCCCGGCACAATTCGCCGATCCTGATGCGGCCCGGCGGCACGAAGCGCCGCTGGTGCGCCTGCCGTTCGGCGAGATAGAGCTCGAACTCGTCGTCGGTCCAGACGCGGGCGTTCTTCTTGCGCCGGAATTCGCGGAACAGCGCCAGATCGTGCCATTGCCGCTGGCCGGGCGTGTGGTCCATCAGGCTGGCGAGGCGCAGGCTGCCATTGTCGATATGGCGCGCGACCAGCGGCAGCAGCGAGGCATCGGACAGTTCGCAGCGGAAATGGAAATAATGGTCGACGCGGAGCAGGCCGGCCGCGCGGGCCTCTGTGAGGCCGGTGATGGCGGCGTCGAGCAGGGCGGTGCGCTGGCCGGCGCTGTCGTAATCGCCGAGCGAGAGCGCATCGAGCACGGTGGTGATCCCCGCCCCCAGAAGCTCCCAATCGTGCGACAGCACCGCCGCGAGCACCGACGGCCAGCGCACGCCGGGGCGCGGGTTGAGGTGATGCTCGATGCCGTCGGTATGAAGGTCGATCAGGCCCGGCAGGAGGAAATCGCCCTCGCAGTCGAGGAGCGGCGCATCGGCCGGCCCGTCCTCGGCCAAGACGCCGCCCCGGATGAAGATTTCGCCCGGCTCGACGGCCTCCGGCCGCACGATGCGGGCATTGACGAGACGCATGACCATCAGCGGAGGTCTTCGGGCGGAAGGGACGATGGCCGTGCGAGCGCCGCCTGGTCCGGCAGCAGCAGCACGGCTCCCGTCGTCTCGAAGGGCGCCGCGAGCGCGTCCGGCGGCCGCCGGTCGGTGGCGATCATGTCGATCTGCCGCAACGGGCGAACGACCTGCGCATCGCGCCGCCCGAACTTGGCGCTGTGCGCGACGAAGCAGTGCCGGGTGGAGTGCGCGCAGAGCACCGCGGCGAGCATGGCGTGGGCGCTGGTCGGGCCGAGCACGCCGAATTGCGGATGGACCGCGCTCGCGCCCATGACGCTGAGATCGAACAGCCGGTGCTCGAGCGCCTTCATCAGCTCGACGCCGCCGGTCGAGCGCGTCCGCGGGCTGACCTGTCCGCCGAGCAGCGTGACCGAGCAGCGCTCCGCCCCCGCGAAGGCGACGGCAATGTCGATCATGTTCGTGGTGATGGCGAGCGCCCTGTTGCGCCGTGCCAGTTCCTCGGCGACCAGGAGCATGGTCGAGCTTGCGCCGAGATAGACGTTCATGTCGTCCTCGAAGAGGGCCATCGCCGCCACCGCCGCCCGCAGCTTGGCATCGCGGTCGACGCTCAGCCGCTCGCTCACCGGACGGCGCGCGGTCAGGTCGAAGCCGCTCGCCGGCGCGGCGCCGCCATGGATGCGGCGCAGCCGCCCGGCCTCCTCGAGACCGCGGATGTCGCGGCGGATGGTTTCGTGGGAGACGCCGAACCGCTCGGCGAATTCACCGACCGAGACGATCCCGCCGCGATCGATCGCCGCCAGGATGCTGCGCTGGCGCTCCGCGCCGAGAACGGGGCCACTCCGCCGCGGGGCGCCGGAATCGTTCGAACTGCTCATGCCGTCCGGAATCCTGGTTGACGGGCGCGGGACGCCTACGCCTTAGCGGAGCGAATGTGACCGTTTGATGAATAATTGCCCGATTTTGACCGTTACGTTTGCTTTTTGTTGGCATCTGGAGGCGCGTGAGGTCGCGCGCGCAACCCCGCCGGTGAACACGGTCGACATCACCGCCGCCGTGAAAATGGTCCGAAGGGGAGAACGGATGACGATCGGAGGCTAAGCCGGCAGGCTGATCGTGAGGCCGAGCAGGTCGGCACCGATCACGACCGCGACGGCGAGCCGTGTCACATGGAAGACGCGGTCGCTTCGGGTGCGGATCTCGCCGACGAAGCTCCAGCGGGAGCGTCGATCTCCGCCTGCCCTGCCGTGCCTCCTGGTTGGCGACGGTGGCACGGAACTTTCAGAAGAGCGCCCGCTTCAGCTGCGCCTCGATCCATCGCGAAGCCTCGGCCAGGTCGCGGAAGACCGGTTCCGGTCTGACGTTCAGCTTCCCGAAGCCCGCCTCCAGGAACCACTTGCCAGCTTCCGCGTGCTCGTCGGAGAGGAGGACGAGCACCGCGACCAGGCGGTCGCCGGCGAAGGCGAGCCGGCCCTCCTCGTCCGGGCTGCCGGTGTCGATCTTCACGGGTTTCAGCTCGATCGTCACGGCTCCGGCCGGGTGAGGTGCAGGTAGTCCGGGTCGAATTCGGAAAGCTCCACGAGTCCATCCCAGTTCAAGGTGGTAACCGTACCGCCGCTCACCAGCACCAGACCGGCGTCGCGGAGATCCCGCAATACCCGGCTCACGTGGATGTTCGAGATCCCGACCGCATCGCCGAGCTCGGACTGCGTCACCGGAAGTGTGTAATGATGGTCGCCGGCCAGCCCCACTGCCCGGAAGCGCACCGCCAGCTCGCAGAGGAGATGCGCCACTCGCTGCATCGCGGTCCGGCGGCCGAGCCCCACGATCCATTCCCGGAAGATCGCCGCATCGATCAAGGTCTCGCGCCAGAGGATCGCCGCGACGGAAGGCCTCGAGCCGACAAGCGCGCGAAGGGCGGCATGGGGAATGAAGGCGGCGCGCACCGGCGTGATGGCGGCGAGGCTGTGATCCATTCTCTTCAGGAACAGGCTCTGGAGATCGGGGATCTCGCCGGCCAAGTGGAAGGAGAGGATCTGGCGCTTGCCACCCAGGAGCAGCTTGTAGCGGCAGACGAGGCCCGAGACGACGAGACAGCATTCCGCCGGCCGATCCCCATCCCGGACGATATCGACGCCGCGCGGCAGGTCCTTCACCGTAAAGGGAAGCTGTCGGACCGCCTCGCGATCCTCGTCCGAAAGCCGGGAGTCGCTCTCGAGCTTGGTGACGAGCCGCTCATGGGCCGCGATGCTCGACTCGATCGTCCGGGGCAAATTCGCCTCCTCCCCGCGTTCCTCTGAATTCCCTTCGCGCACACCAGCACCATAGTACCTGGTTCAAGCCTCCTGCTGAACGGTGCCCGACGCCAGCGCTGCGGCAACTCGGCCAGCAGGGCGCCGCCTTGATCGCGATGGGATGGTCCGGGTGCGACTGATCGGACGGCAGGACAGCGGATCAACGGCCCTCGGCGATTAAATCATTTCGTCCTTGCCGTCTGTAGATGAGCGGTCCATATTGCGAACATCGACTTTTGGCCGGGCGACTTGGCCGTACTGCCTGCGACTGGCGGGCGCACGCTCAGACTTTCTATCCAAATTCGACTTTTACGAACGGGCCTTTTTGTGCCCGATCGCACCCGTGCGTCTCGAAAGGACACGACATGACCATAGGCAGTGTAAAGTTTTACAATTCCCAGAGGGGCTACGGATTCATCCAGCCGGACGACGGCAGCAAGGATGTGTTCGTCCACGCCACCGCACTCGAGGCCGCCGGTATGCGCGGGCTCGTCGAAGGCCAGAAGATCGCCTTTGATGCGGAAACCGATCGCCGGACGGGAAGAGTGGCGGCTGCCAACCTGCAGCACCCCTGACAGGTCGATCAAAGAGGCGCGGACAACCCGCGCCTCTCTCGTTTCAGGCTTCGCGGGAGAGGTTCCGATGGATACTCACGCCTTCAAGATCGACCAGATCGTGCGTCTCTCCGGATCGTCCGTCATGCGGAATGCCGTCGGCATCTACACGGTCACGGCGCTGCTCCCGGAGGAGCGCGGCGATCGGCAGTACCGCCTCAGGAACACCGAGAGCGCGCAGCAGCGGGTCGCTTGGGAAAGCCAGCTCTCCGCAATCGAGCCGGAAAGCTAGACCCGGGAAGATCGGGACATGCGTGGCAGGCCGCTCGCCGCCCGGCAGTCCCTGGCTGCGTTCATCAACACACATGCGAAAGGGTTCCGACATGGCCAAGGAGCAGAAGCGCGGCAACAAGGAAGCCAAGAAGCCGAAGAGTTCCGAGAAGGCTGCGAAGGCCCCTCCGAAGTACATCGCCGTCAGCGATCTCGGCCAGGCGGCGAAGAGCGCGGTATCGCGGCTCGGCGGGAATCGGAAATAGCGCGGGATGGCGCGCTTCGAACTGACGATGGCAAGTGGCGAGAAGCTGGTCGTCGACCATCCTGCATCGGACATGGCTGCGATGCGGACGCATCTCACCGCAGGGCCGTTCGTGGTCTTCAGCGAGATCCGGTCCGGCACGGAAGGACCGATGAAGGACGTGATCGTCGCGACCGGCCAGATATCGATTCTGAGGTCGCTCGCCGAAGGAGCGACACAGGGCAGCGGCTTCCGCCCGAAGCGCTGAGCCCGAAGCGCTGAGCCCGAAGCGCTGAGAAGGACGGTGCCTTGGTGCGCCAGCAGGAGACGAGCCATGACGCTCACGATGAAGGAAATGGACGCCCTCCGGGCGCAGATCGACACCGCACTGGTCCACCCGGGGACGACCGGATTCGAGCGGCAGTTCCTTGCCGGCCAGAAGGCCCGGCTGGATCAGCACGGCACGCATGCCATGGTCACCCCCGGCCAGAATGCCAGGATCCAGGCGATCTGCCTGCGCGCCGCCGCTCACGCGGGAACGATGCAGTCGTCACCAGGCCACTGACCGTGCCGGTACGGCTTACATTGGGAGGGAGATGCACGTGGCAGAGAGCAGGGGGCTCCGCCAAAAGGCGGAGGTGATGTTCAGCAAGATGCAGAAGAAGGCGAAGACCAAGATCGGCCGCAAGGCGCTCCCGGCCTACGAGGTGGATGCGGCAGCGGTCCGCAAGAAGACCGCGATGCTGAGAGATCTCCGGATCGCCAAGGAGGCGGCCGACCGGGAAGCGACGCCTGCAATCGCGTCGAGCCTGGCCAAGGGATCCAGCAAAGCCTGACCGGCCAACGGCCGAAGCGGCGCCGGGTGAAATCACCGGATCAAGCGAGGCCGATATGACCCGTCGCATCGCCGGGATGGTGCCAGCAGAACCGGAATCGGCCGTCGGGTCCTGCGCCGCGCCCGCGGCCCTGGTGTTCCTCACCGCAATGACTGTCGGAATGCTGCAGGCGCGGCTTCGGATCGGCTCGAGCCCGATCGTACCGCATGCCAGCAAGCGCAGCGTCGGCCGCCTGCCGTGCGCGATGGCGACCGCTCAACAATGCGGCCGCGGCGCCGGCCTCCTGCGGCCGGCGATCGTCCGCCCGAGGGCGGATCGATGCCGGTCCGCGCGGCTTACGGTCGGCTAACCGTCCTTCCGCAGATTCCCGATCCCTGACAACCGGAACGCCACGACTCCGTTGAGATCGAACGTGCGATCGCGCGCTGATCACGGGCGGCAATGGACCAGGACGGGATGAGGCGGAGACGAATGATGGATCGGGCGATCCTGGCGGCTGCTCTTCTCACGGCGCTCCTGGTTGCACTCGTCTTCGACATCGTCGTGAAGGAGGAGGAAGGGAATACCGCCGGGCTGATGATCGAGATGAACGAGGCGCTCGGGCTCGCTTTGCTCATCGTCTTCGGATTGCTCGTCTACGGCGTCCGGCGGCTCAGGGACCAGCGTCGCGAGCTCGAAGCGCGGCTCCAGGCGGAGACCGAGGCGAAGCGGGCGCTTCAGTTGGCCCTGCTCGATCCGCTCACCGGCGTCGCGAACCGTCGGCACTTTCAGGACACCTTCACGGCCGCGAGCGACGGCCGTATCGGGACGAACGCCGTCTTCATGCTGGACATGGACGGCTTCAAGGCGATCAACGACACCTATGGCCACGCCGCCGGGGACGAGGTGCTGAAGGTCGTCGCTCTGCGGCTCCAGGCGGCGGTTGGCAGGCACAACCTCGTGTCGCGGCTCGGCGGCGACGAGTTCGCGGTGCTGGTCTTCAATATCGGCGGCGAGAGCGATGCGGAGCGACTGAAGCAGCGCATGCGCTATGAGGCCGAACAGCCGATCCCGATCGGCCGCGCCGCTCACTCGATCGGCGTCGCCATCGGGCTCAGCCTGTTCCCGCAGGAAGGCGCCGACGCGGCAGCCATTCTGGCGCGCGCCGACGAGGCGCTCTATCGCGACAAGCGCATGCGGCAGGCCGGCCTTTCACGACGTGGCGCGACGGCGCCGGAGGTGACAGACGAGGCATGTTCCGAGCCAGGATAGATCGCCTGCAGGTCACGTGAACCGGGCTCGGCTTGCGGGTGGCCTGCCACCGTGCTGCCCGCCAGCCAGGTGGAGGAGAAGGTCACGCGCCGAATCCGACAGATCGTCTTCGCAGAGATAGCAGATCGAGAGATGCCGGGTGGCCCAGGCGTCGGCCAGGCGGACAGCCGCGATCGGCATGGACCGGCGCCATCGGCGCGCCGCCCTCTCCGGCACGATACCGATCCCGGCTCCCTGCCCAACCATGTTGCAGATCCCTTCGAATGTCCGGAGGCGGGCCCGGTACGTCAGCCGCCTCCCCATACGGGCTGCATGGTCGTCGAGGTGATCCTGAAGCGCACCACGCCCGAGCCCGATGAACCGCTCCCCTGCGATGTCGGCCAGAGGAATCCGCCTTGCTCCGGCAAGAGCGTGGTCCCGCGGAACCACGACGAACAGGCGGTCGATCGCGAAGTTTCGGAGGTGCAGTCCTGCCGGATCCACGGCACTGGAGATGATCCCGAGCTCCGCCAGCCCGGCCGACACGGCTTTGACGATGTCCGAGCTCTGTCGTTCCTTCAGGTCGATGTCGGTATGGGGGTGACCGGCAAGCCAGGACCCTAGACGTGCCGGCAGGAATTCCGTCATAGCGGCCGTATTCGCGAGCAGTCGGATGGTGGCCCGAATTCCCTGGGCCCGCTCGCTGAGCTCATCCTGCAGATCGGCGACCTGCCGCAGAATGAGCCTGGCATGGTGGGCCAGGGCCTCCCCAGCTTCGGTCGGAACTGTCCCCCTCGGTCCGCGCACGAGCAGTTGCACGCCGCCATGCGTCTCCATGTCCCGCAACCGCTCGCTGGCCGCGGCGAGCGAGAGATTGGCGTCAGAGGCGCCGTGCGTGATGCTGCCAGCCTCGACGACTGCCAGGAATAGGCGGAGATCAGCGATGTCGAAGCGCACGAGGCACTGATACGGCAAAGCGCCCCTTCGGAACAGCCGAAGCCTGGCTCCGGATCAACCACATTGTTGCGGGAGTGCCGCGCAGGCCAAGTGGGGCATGTCCGATTTCCCTGCCCTCACGACGATTGCCGTTGCCGGGACCTTCTTCATTGCCGGAATGGTGAAGGGGATTACCGGGATGGGCCTCCCGACTCTGGCGATGGGCGTGCTCGGCGCGCTCATCTCGCCGATCACAGCCGCCTCTCTTCTCCTCGTCCCCTCGCTCGTCACGAATCTCTGGCAAATGGCGGCCGGTCCGAACTTGGGGCGGCTTGCGAGGCGACTTTGGCCGATGATGGCGGGCGTCGTGACGGGCACCGTCGCCGGCAGCGCCGTCCTTGCGGATGGCGCCTCCGGGCTGACGACGGTCTGTCTCGGAGCGGTGCTTGTCCTCTATGCCGCCTACCCCCTGCTTGCCCGCCAAGCGATGGTGCCGCGGAGGCATGAGCCGTGGCTTTCGCCCATGGTCGGTCTCACCACCGGCATCGTAACCGGCGGAACGGGAGTCTTCGTCATTCCGGCAGTGCCGTATCTTCAGGCCTTGGATCTGGAGAAGAACGAGCTCGTCCAAGCCCTGGGCCTGTCCTTCACAGTCTCCACCCTGGCGCTTGCCGTCGGTCTGACGCTGCAAGGTGCATTCCGCCCCGACAATCTCATAAGCTCGATTCTGGCGGTGGCGCCCGCGCTTGCGGGCATGTGGGCAGGCCAGATCATCCGCGGGAAGGTGGGCCCGACGACATTCCGCCGATGGTTCCTGATCGGTCTGCTCGGTCTCGGAGCAGAAATGCTGATAGCACCGCTCCTTTAGTCGGCCATATTCTACGCCGAAGCACAAATCGCGCAGTACGGTGCAGTAGGCCTACGGCTCTCCATTTGTGAACGCCTGATCAAGAGCCTGCTTCCACTCTTCTTCTGACGCGTACGGGCTTGGCATCTTATCTCCGTCCAGACGGGTTCATGAAGGTATCGAGCAAGGAGATTGTCGACGCGCGGAATGACCGCCAGGAAGAAATATTCTCACGCGGGAGTCGTGCGCTTATGAATAGGCCTTTGTGCAGAAACCTCTCCATGCATCCCGGAAATGGAACTTGCTCAAATGTCGAGCATACCATGAAAACTGTAACATTAGATCCGTCAAGTGCATAGTATACATCTTTATTATTCGAACTTTTAGCATGAAAAAGTCCATCCAAGACTGGATGATTGCTATCTATATTCACGCCACGGCCATACGCACGAAATGCACGTCGAAGATCAACAGGCGTTTTGACTCCAATTGAGGTCCAACTGACCGTTGTTGATCCAGCTGCCCTATTATTCGAGGAGGTTCGGGGGGGAATCGGAGCGAAACTCGGTATCTGGGCGAGCAGGACAAGGGTGCTTTGCTCCTCGTCGCAGCCGGTCGGCGGAAATCCCAGATAGTTCATCGGAACCAAGAAGCGGATGCCGCCCACTTTCGTGGGCGCGAGCATTGCCGAACCGCGACCGATGCGGACGCCGCCTGCGGCCTCGAGCTCCTCGCAGAGTCTCGCGACCTCCGCATCCGAGATGCTTGCCAGGCGTGGCGCGGCATTCGCGGTGGACATCGGGTTGGGGGAGGACACGGCCAGGAAGCAGGCGGCCGCGACACCGAGGATGCGCCTGGCGGAGGATGCGACGCGCCGCTTGGTTCGTACCATGGTTCACCTATGGCAGAAGCCCACGGCCGCTGGAAGACGACGACCTTCGTGGCGCACTGACCCGGCGCGGCATGATCGCGCCCTTCGTGCCGCCCGGCGCCATCAACCCCGACGCCTTCGAGGCCCAAGTCGGAAAGGTGCCCGTCCCCGAGCTGCGCCCCGGCGACGTGGTCGTCATGGACAGCCTCTCCAGCCGCAAGGGGCCGCGGACGCACGCGCCGATCGAGGCGAGAGGCGCGGCCCTCCCCTTCCGTCCGCCCTACAGCCCCGACTTCAACCCGATCGAGAACGCGTTCGCCAAGCTCAACTCGCTGCTCCGGCGAGCGGCAGAGCGCACCGTCGAAGACCGCTGGGCACCCCTCTGGGCACCCATCAGATCGCCGACGCCTTCTCCCCGGCCAGATGCGCCAACTCCTTCGGCGCCTGCGGATACGATCCAGACGGGTAGGCTCCCGCTCTGGCTGCCAGGCACATCGTCATGTTCTCACGTCATTGGCGGCCGTCACGCCGCTGGCATGATGGCCGCGCTGCCAAACCCTTCCCATCCGATTGCCGCGGCGAAGCCTGACTTTTCCGCACTTGTGTTTCTATGCCACAAGGCAGCATTCACCCGAAGCCCGTTCCGTGGCGGAGACGATTCGCCCAGCAACCAAAGAAGAGGCTCGACCATGACTTCGGGCTGAATGAGCACGTTTCGGTCAGGAGCCATTGTTTCCGTCACCATCTGCGTATTGGAAGCGCCTCCCGGGATCAATACGTTAACAGTGATGCCGGTACCTTCCAGATCCTTGGCCATGATTGCCGAGTGCGCTTCCAAGGACGCCTTGGTGCCGCCATAGGGCAGAAGTCCCCGGCGAAGCATGGTATCGAGGCTGGTCGTTATATTTACAATACGGCCATACCCCTGCGTTCTCATATGTTTTACCGCAGCCTGGGCGAGCAGGATCGGCGCGATGGCATTCACATGAAAGAACCGTATCAGCAGATCGGCAGAGACATTATCAAACGATGGCGGGACTTTAAGGTAATCCGGACTAAGCAATTGCGCTCCCAGCGCTGCATTATTGACGAGGCACTCAACTGTTCCGAATTCCTCAAGTCCGGCCTCTATGGTCCGCGATGCCTCACTAGGTTCCGCAAGATCGGCAACAAACGCGACCGCCTTTCCTTGCAGACCGCTTGCCGCCTGCACGGCATCCTCGAGACCTCGTTCATCGTGGTCTACAAGCAGTACATTATACCCAGAGCGCAGCAGGCCCATGGCCATGGCCTGCCCCAGTCCCCGGGCCGCGCCCGTCAATATTACATTCCGGCATTGTACCGACGTCACGTACAATCTCCATCCTTGCGCTGCTCCAGGTAAGCGCGCGCGTTACGAAGATGCTCTCTCATAGCGGCTTCGGCCGCATCCGGATCGCGCGACTCTATCGCAAGGACAATCTTCTCATGCTCATTGTAGGCGGCCTTTGCGCGCCCGGCCAATGTGCTCGACTTGTAGCGGTAGACCCGCAACAGATCGTACAGATCCCCGCAAAGCATTTGAATCAGCCGCTCGTTCTGGCTGCCCTTGATGATGCGGAAATGAAAATCGAAATCCTTGCCTTCCTGGTAATAGCCGGTGCCCTTCTTGAGTCCGGCCTGTGATCCATGGCGTCGCAGGAGCTGCCGAAGCGCCTTGATCTCGGAGTCGGGCATCTTGAGACATGCCTCGCGGCACGCCATTCCCTCGAGGGCCTCGCGAATGACGAGAATCTCGGAAAGATCGTTTTCTGTAAGCTCGGCGACGCGGACTCCGATATTGGGTGTCCGCTGCAGCAGCTTGCGTCCCTCCAGCCTTCGAATGGCCTCTCTCAGAGGCCCGCGACTGACGCCGAGGGAATGGGCGAGAGCAACTTCGCTCAGTTTTGTCCCGGGCGGAATTTCTCCGCTGACAATCGACGCTTCCAAGCGCTCCACGATCATATCTACGAGAGATCGTGCTTCGAGGCGATTATTCAGGGACATCGGCTGCAATGTTGTGAGGGACTTCTGATTCGTGGACTCTAGGAGTTACGGAGAACCAGCCCCCGGAGGGGACAGCAATTCGTGATAAAAGTCAACAGTTTATGATCGTCATCGCGTCAACCGCCGGTGCTCGACCAGGCTCTCTGCATTGCGATCGAAGCGGCGGCGTTCCTTGCGGCATGGAGGCCGTGGAGGGATATCTGGAGGTCAAGAGCGTGTGGATCTCCAGCGACCTGGAGATGCCAAACCCTTCCATTCGCAAATATTGAACCGGAACCGCCCTCGCCTCCAATTCCGCTCTCCTTGAAGCCGGCGAAAGGCCTATCGAGCCTGGTGGGCCGGTAGCCGTGGATCCAGGCCGTTCCGGCCTTCAGCCTGTCCGCCATCGTCACGGCCCGTTTCAGGCGTCGTGTCCAAACGCCGGCGGCGAGCCCGGATCGGAGACCGTCGGCGATCTTGACGGCGTCTTCCACAGCCTCGAAGCGAAGAACGGCGCGCGCCGGTCCGAACACCTCTTCCCGCGCGATCCGCATCTCTTTGGTGACGTCGAGAAAGATGGCCGGCGGGATGCGCAACCGTGCGTCCGGGCGTCTCGGGCGGTCCTAGCGGACGCGATTTATCAGAGCCGCGATCTCTCCGACGACACCGCGCCGGAACAGCGAGACCATGATGACGAAGGTCACGCCCTGGATCACCAGAACCCACTCACCGAAGGTGGCGAGATAATCCTGCATCGTAATGATGATCGCCGCTCCCACGACAGGACCGAACACCGTCCCCAGGCCGCCCACGAGCGTCATGAGGACCACCTCGCCGGACATTTGCCACGTGACGTCGGTGAGAGTGGCGATCTGGAACACCACGACCTTCGTTGCTCCAGCAAGACCGGCAAGGCCGGCCGAGAGAACGAAGGCGAGCAGCTTGAACCGGGTCGTATGATAGCCAAGCGACGTCGCCCGGTCCTCGTTCTCGCGGATGGCTTTCAGCACCTGTCCGAACGGAGAATGGATCGTTCTGTAGATGAAAAGAAATCCGAAAACGAAGATCGTCAGGACGACATAATAGAGGGTCGTGTCATTGGCGATGTCGATGAAGCCGAAGACGGCACGCCGCGGAACGTTCTGAATGCCGTCCTCGCCGCCGGTGAACGGCATTTGCAGGAAGATGAAGTAGACCATCTGGGCCAGCGCCAGGGTCACCATCGCGAAATAGATGCCCTGGCGCCGGATGGCAATCAGGCCGGCCACGACGCCCAGCAAAGTGGAGAAGACGACGCCTACGAGAATGCCGAGCTCAGTCGGCCATCCCCAAACGAGCATCGCATGCCCGGTGATATAGGAGGCGCCACCGAAGAACATCGCATGTCCGAAGGATAGCAGCCCGCCATAGCCAATGAGCAGATTGAATGCGAGCGCAAAGAGCGCAACGCACAGCACCTTGACCAGGAAGATCGGGTAGAGAACCGCCGGGGCCACCAGAGCCAGCGCGAGCAGGACAAGATACAGAATGGTGCTCGAGTTGAACCGGCCGGGCCCTTGGGCAGGACTGCCGCCGGCGGTGTTGATGTCGGTGCGCTTCATTTCTGGCTCCCGAACAGGCCGGCAGGCTTGATAAGAAGCACGATGGCCATGATCACGAAGATGATAGTGTTTGACGCTTCGGAGTAGATCATCTTGGTCAGGCCTTCGATGATGCCCAAGCCGAAGCCGGTGACGATGGCACCCATGATGGACCCCATGCCGCCTATGACGACGACCGCGAAGACCACGATGATGAGGTTCGAACCCATAAGCGGGTTGACCTGGTAGATCGGAGCCGCAAGCACGCCGGCGAGACCGGCCAGTGCCGCGCCGAATGCGTAGGTCAGGGTGATCATGCGGGGCACGTTGATGCCGAAAGCCTGAACGAGATCAGGGCGTTCGATCGCCGCCCGCAAGTAGGAGCCCAATTTGGTCCGCTCGATCAGATACCAGACGCCGAAACAAACGGCGACGGAGAAGACGACCACCCACAGGCGGTAGTTCGGCGCGAACATGAAGCCGAGATTCGTGCCGCCAGGCAGCGGATTCGAGTAGGGCATCCCTGACGCGCCATAGAGCCAGCGAAAAAAGCCTTCGATGATCAACACAAGTCCGAAGGTCAGCAACATCCCGTAAAGATGATCTACGCTGTAGAGGCGGCGCAGGAGAGTAACCTCAATGACAGCGCCGACAAGTCCGACGCCCACGGGCGCGAGCAGAAGCGCCCCCCAATATGGAATGCCCAGGTAATGCAGCAGCATCCAAGCGAAAAGCGCGCCGAGCATGTACTGGGTCCCGTGCACGAAATTGACCACGTTGAGCAGGCCGAAAATCACCGCCAGCCCCAGGCTCAGCAGGGCATAAAAGGCGCCGTTTATCAGGCCCAGCGTCAGCTGGCCGAAGAGCATCGGCATCGAAATATTCAGAACATCCAGCACCTTTTTATGTCCTCCTGGCGGACCATGTAGGAATTGGCGCGTAGCCTTTTAGAATGGCCGGTCGGTCGGTTTCGGCAGACACCCCCAGCAATCGTCAAACGCCCAGATAGCCTCGAAGCTTCTCCGTGCTGGAGGCGATGTCGGCATTCATGATCCGATCCACGATCTTGCCGTCCTCGACGACGTAGTGCCGGTCGGCGACGGTGGATGCGAAACGGAAATTCTGCTCGACGAGAAGAATCGTATAACCCCTCTCCTTGAGCGTGTGGATGATCCCGCCGATCTGCTGGACGATGACGGGGGCGAGCCCCTCCGTGGGTTCGTCGAGCAAGAGAAACTTGACGCCCGTCCGCAAGATCCGGGCAATCGCGAGCATCTGCTGCTCACCGCCCGAAAGCTTCGTGCCCTGGCTGTTGCGCCGTTCCAGAAGAGCAGGAAACAGGACGTACACTTCCTGTGTGGAAAGACCCCCCTTTTTCAATACAGGGGGAAGTTCAAGGTTCTCCTGCACGTTGAGGCTCGAAAAGATTCCGCGTTCCTCCGGAACATATCCGATGCCCTCACGTGCGATATGGTGCGAGGGCATGCTGATCATCTCCTTGCCATTGAAGATGATTGACCCCTTGCGTGTGGGCAGCATGCCCATGATCGAACGCATCGTGGTCGACTTGCCGGCGCCGTTGCGTCCGAGAAGGGTGACGACTTCACCTTCCCGGATGTCAAAGCTCATACCGTGGAGGACGTGGCTCTCCCCGTACCAAGCGTTGAGATCGACGACCTTGAGCGCCAGTCGTCCGTCATGGACCGACCTGTCAACGATATCAGGCATGTCCGGACCCCATATAGGCGTCGACAACCTCCGGGTTGCTGGAAACCTCCAGATAGGATCCCTCCGCGAGGATCTGCCCGCGGGCGAGGACCGTGATCCGGTCCGACAGCTCCGAAACAACGGACAGATTGTGCTCGACCATCAGAATGGTCCGGTTCACGGCGACACGCTTTATGAGCGACGTGATGCGTTCAATGTCCTCGCGCCCCATTCCCGAGGTGGGTTCGTCCAGAAGAAGCACTTCAGGGTCGAGAGCGACCGTGGTCGCAAGTTCCAACGCGCGTTTGCGACCGTACGAAAGGCTGGCGGCCTGCGCCCCGGCGAATTCCGCCAGCCCCACCTCGTCAAGCAGTTGCATGGCGCGATCGTTGAGCCCATCCAGCGAGGTTTCGGAACGCCAGAAGAAGAACGCCGTGCCCAATGGGCGCTGTAGCGCCACACGGACGTTCTCCAAGACGGTCAGATGCGGAAACGTCGCGGAGATTTGGAACGAGCGAACCATCCCAAGCCGCGCGATGTCGGCCGGCTTCATTCTCGTGATGTCCTCGCCCTTGTAGAGGATCCTGCCCTCGCTTGGCTCCAGGAACTTGGTGATGAGATTGAAGCAGGTCGTCTTTCCGGCTCCGTTCGGACCGATAAGCGCATGGATGGCGCCACGCCTGATCCGGAGATCGACGCCGTTGACCGCGGTGAATCCCTTAAACGACTTGGTCAACCCAGATGTTTCTATAATATAGTCGCTCATTGCGTGATAAAATCCACAATAGAGGCAAACATTTGTGGGGGATGGTCTCCGCTTTCGCAGCGCAGACCATCACGATCACATCCGGCCCGTCTCCTCGCCACCAGATCTGGCCGATGGAGACGGCCCGGCTGGGGAGTCGATCAGAGCTTGCAGCCGCTCTCCTCGAACGACAGGAAGGCGTCCTTGGCGGGAATGGTGGCGATCACGTCGTAATAGTCCCAGGGCCCGGTGGATTCCTCCGGCTTCTTCACACGGACGAGATACATGTCGTGGAAGACGCGGCCGTTTTGCGGGATCCGGGCACCCTGGATCGTCAGATCGTCGACCGGCAATTCCTTCATCTTCGCTGCGACGGTCGGCCCGTCATCGGTTCCGGCCGCCTCGACCGCCCGAAGATAGTGGCGAACGCCGGAATAGACGCCAGCGTGCACCATGGTCGGCATACGGCCCATCTCCGCAGCGAACTTCTTGGCGAACTCCCGGCTTTTCTCGTCGCGGTCCCAGTAGAACGACGTCGACAAGAGCATGCCCTGGGCCGCCTCGAGGCCGATGCCGTGAATATCCGTGATGAACATCGCCAGACCGGCGAAGGAAACATCGCCCCCGGCCGTCAACCCGAACTCACGCCCCTGCTTGACGCTGTTGATGGTATCCGTACCGCCGTTCGCCAGTCCGATGATCTTGGCGCCAGACGCCTGAGCAGTCAGCAGATAGGACCCGAAATCGGACGATCCCATGGGATGGCGGGCGGCTCCGAGCACGCGGCCGCCCAGGTCGACGACGACCTTGCTGGTCTGCTCCTCCAGCGTATGCCCAAACGTGTAGTCGGACGTCAGGAAGAACCAGTCCTTTCCGCCTTGCTTGACGACCGCACTGGCGGTTGCCGCCGCTGCCGAATGCGTGTCGTAGCTCCACTTGAAGCCGGTCGGCGAGCAGGAGTCTCCATTGAGCCTGGTCGTGGCGGACGAAACGCTGATCGTAATCTTGCCGCGCTGCTTCGCGAGCTCCTGCACGGCCAGCGCCGCGCTGGAAAGCTGATTGTCGGCGATCATATCGACGCCGTCCGTGTCGAACCAGGAGCGCGCGATGCTTGTGGCCACGTCCGGCTTGTTCTGCATGTCGGCGGCGATGATCTCGACGGGCTTACCCAAGACCTTATTGCCAACTTCAGCCGCGGCAATTCGCGCCGCCACTTCCGATCCGACGCCGGCAAGATCCGACTGGAAGCTGGATCTGTCGTTCAGCACGCCGATCTTGACAACATCCCCCGAAATCCCCGGGGATTGCGCCGACGCACTCGTGGCTGCGGCAAGCGTCGCGGCCAATGCGGTGATGATTATGCGCATTCCAAGTCTCCTCCAGAACTCACCAATCTCCGAGACAGACGCTCCTCGGCGCCTCAGCGACACTCCCTCCTGAGACCTCCCCCGAGCGTCCGCCGGTGTCGATTGTGCAACTGTAGACAGTTCACGCACTGTGTCAATGCATATATAGAGGAGAGATCAGACAGGCGGCTGACCTAGGAGGGCTTGGGGCGAGGTTTGGACGTAGACTGCTGATTGACCCGATTTGCCCCGTGAACAAATCAGCTCTTCTGGGGGAAGAGCAGATGCGCATCTGGCACCAGAGTTACGCCGACCTGGTTCATGCCCCCCGCTCTACCTACAAACGCTGATCGATCGCGCAGAAGATGTGTCGGATCGGTCGACATTGCTGGCGCACGCTCGCTCCGCCTCCGGACTGAGACCCTGGAGCGAGTCTGCTTTTTCGGGTTCTCGTCGAGGAGTGGAACGATAAAGCCCGGGCATGGGGTTCAATCGACGCAAGCGCCGCCCGGGGACGATGAAAAAGTCAGGAACTGATCGATCACCTCCGGTTCGGGCTTCCGATAGTGCCACCGACGGCCGACGCCCAGTCCGGTTGTCCGCTTCAACTTCACCATCATTTCGGCGAATGCCACCGGGATACCGATACCGTCCATGACGACCGCGTCGTCCACACGAGTGATCGCCGCCGCTGAAACGAGTTCGGCCAGGATCCCTTCGGCCGGGATGATCGCGTCAGCGTGCTGCGTTACGGCGTGTCTGGCGATTGCAACAAATCGGTCCAGATATTCCTCGGACCCGGTGAGTAGCTTTATGATTTCCTGTTCATTGAGTTCCGGCTCCATCACCAGCATGGCGCCGACCCGGGATTGCAGGCGGTGCCTCTCGATGCTGTTCTTCAGGATCCACAGAAGCTGCTGGTTAAGCGTCACGATTCCGACCGTATGCGCCGAGGAGCAACCCACCAGCAACATCGCTTCGAGGCTCGATATCACCGGAATGTCGACCGCCGCCCGAAGCTCACGCAAGTAAGGCTCGATGTAGGTCCCGATGATGAACGCGTCGTAGCCCTCCCGTTCCGCGCGAACGGCGTTGCGCAGGAACGCGGGTGCGAGCGCGGCCTGGAAGATGGTGGGGTAGGAAAAGAGCTGGGAAGGCTGCTTGCCTTTCCAGGTGCCCGGGTCGACCCCGAAAACGTCGACCGTCGTCGCCGGATCGACAACACGCCCGATGTGGCGTTCCAGAGCGGTCCGGTATTGACTGGTGCCGGACATTTCTACGGCGGACTGATACCAGATTTTCAAGAGCGCCTCCCTCTTCAACGACTTCACCAATGCGGGAGGAGCTGATGTTCGCCGTCCGCACCTGTGTCAGTGCTTGTGCAATTCAGCCAGGATTTCGTCGAAGCTGGGTTCGATGCCGTCGACAATTTCGAACAAGATGGCGTCGAGCGCGGATTTCGATCCCAGACGCCTTTCAACGATCGCCCGGGTCGCCTTCCTATCCCGAAAGAAGACCGTCCTTGAAACATCGGAGGCGTCCGCGCGAATTGCTTCCTCGGATGTCCGGACCTCGACCGAACCGTCAAGGTAATCCATTCCCTCCACCGGCTTGATCGTTGTTTTCGCCACCAGTCCGAGCACGCGCTCATCGCTGATCAGCTGACCGTAATCGCCGTAGTCGAGATCGCCGTGCACGAGCAACGTCGCCACCGCGAAAGCGGTGCTCGTTATCATCTGTTCGGTGCGCTCGAACGGCCCGCGATACTGCGTTCCCGGATACTCGGCGAAGTGAGCGTTCATCCGGATCTCGACCGTCTCGATCTTCGAAAGTTCCGGTATCTTTCCCGTCAGCGCGGATGCCGCGACGACGGGAGCCATGTTGTCGCCCAGGGTGGGATAAGGCTTGAACCAGACGCCCTTGAGCGCGGCGATCTGCGGCGGCCTGCGCCAGGCTTCCGGCGTCTCGCCATCGGTGAAGCAGGTCAAGAACCCGCCCTTCCCCGTGAAGGGTTGCGGCGGCCCCTGCACGCCGGCCCGCGCCAACAGAGCTGCCATCGCCCCGCGCTGTGCCGCGAAGCCGTTCTGCAGGCGCCAGTCCTGCGCTCCCGAGCGCACCGGCTCCAGCGAGCCTCCGGCGGTGTCGACCGCCAGGGCGATCGCGTTTCGCGTCTGAAGGGGGTCGAGCCGCAACGTTGCGGCGCCCGCGGCCGCGGCGGCGATCGGCCCGAAGACCGCGCTCGCCCGAAAGCCTTTCTCCACCACCTGGCGGGCGACCTTCTCCTCGGCGCCCAGCCAGTTGAGGGTCGCGTAGCCCGCGACCAGGCCGCGCAGCGCCTGGCCGACCCCGAGCCCCTCCGCTTCGGCGAGACCGAACGCCGCCATGGGAACCAAAGACCCGGGATGCGCCCAGGCGGTCATGTCAGTGTCGTCCTGAAAGAAGGCATGGGTCGCCGTGGCGTTGACGAGAACCGCCTCGCTGACCGGAATGCGCTCTCCCGTCGTCCAGGTGCGCGCCAGACGATCTCCCCCGGCCTCCTTCGTCGTGAGCGACTCGACCGCCTTCACCACAGCATGGGGCGCGGCCTTCTTCGCCAGCGTCATCGCATCGACGACGAGATGAACCGCCTTCTCGAGCGCCTCCGCGTCAAGTTTCTTCGTTCCACAGTCCTGGAGGAAATCGACGAGGAATTCTTCCGGTGATTTCATGATCTTCCTCCTTCAGGCGGCCAGCATTTGATTCCGTCGCACCGTCCAGTGCTCACGCCCGTCCGGTGCGCGCCGCTTCGCGCCCGGCGAGCCGCCCGAAGACGGCCGATTTCCCGAGCGAAGTGCCGGTCATGTAAGCTTTTCCGTGGAAGCCGCCGGTCACCTCGCCCGCCGCGTAAAGGCCTTCTATGGGCTCCTCATAGACATCGATGACCCTCGCCTTCGCATCGATCCGCAAGCCGCAATAGGTCGCAAGAACGGCGACGGCCGAGGGGTAGGCGAAGAACGGCGGCTGATCGAGGGGAACAAGCGCTCCGACATGGTGACAAAGGCCGTCTCGGCCAAAGGCTTCGTCCCGCCCCGAGCGGGCGTCTTCATTGTATGAGGCGACCGTCGCGAGCAGGCCCTGCGGATCGATGCCACATTGCTCCGCGAGAGATTGAAGAGAATCCGCCTTGATCAAGAGCCCCCTGTTCAGGGCGGCCGCCGCATCGAAGAGACGCGCGGCGCCGATGGAGCCGTCAAAGATCTTCTTGTCGAATATCTGCCAGGTGACGGGGCTGTCTTGGCGCATCGCCGCATCGCCGATGAGCTTGTACGACACGGATTCGTCTGTGAAGCGCCGCCCTTCCCGGTTTACGATGATCGCGCCGCGATAGAAGATCAGAAGAATTTCCTGCCCGTTGTTGCACTCGGTGGCGTGAACGCCATAGGTTCCCTTGACCTCCCCCATGTCGTGAAGATCGGCGCCGTGCCGCCACGCCATCCTGAGGCCGTCGCCGACATTGCCGACGCCGCCGACGCGAAGCGCCCTCGCCTGCTGCGGCGCGAAAGTCTGCAGAAGCCTTTCGGACCGGGAGAACCCGCCGGTCGCGATCACGACGCCGCAGCGCGCTTCGACATCCTCAAGCCGCCCGCTTTCTTCGACCGTCACGCCCCGGATGCGCCCGTTCTCGCCCTCCCGGAGGAGATAGACGCCGGTCGTCCCGGTGCGGATCGTGACGTTTCCGTTCGCCTGCGCAAGTTCGTGCAGCGTCAGGATCAACTGTCCCGGATCGATGGAATGGCTGCGCGGCGCGGATTGTCCGGCCGCCAGCTCCACGCCTTCGAAGCGCAATCTCTTCGCGGTCAGCCATCCGAAAAGCGTCGTCTGTTCGGCCGCGTAGGTGCGCAGGAGATCCTCCTGCGCATGCGGGCCGCCGACGGATCTCAGGTCCTCGAGCAGGAGCTCGGGACTGTCGGAGACGCCTAGCTCACGTTGCAGGGCCGTATCGGCAAAAGCCATGAAGCCGCCGCTGAGAACGGTGCTTCCTCCCCCCTCGTCGCATTTCTCGGCGAGCAGGACGGTTGCGCCTTCCTCCGCCGCCGAGAGCGCAGCGCAATAACCGGCGAGGCCGCCTCCGAGGACGATTACGTCATAGTTGGACATGTCCGCACCGCCTCTCCGCGCTGGCGAATGGTCATCTGCTTTCGCTGAAAATCTCGCGGGTCGCCGTCCGGGCCGCGATCCAGCCCAATCCGAGTGCGTGCAGGAGGCCGCTTCCGGAGGAGTAGCCGATCCCCCCTTCCCGCCCGGAGATCCCGGCGACGGCTCCGCCGGCGGCGAACAGGTTGGGGATGCGCTCGCCCGAACGATCGAGAACCCGCCCTTCGGCGTCGGTCATCAGCCCGCCCTGCGTGCTGAGAAGAGCGGGGACAACGCGCGCATGCCAGAATGTCGGCTTCAGCGGCGCGACCCCGAACTCGGTTCGCCCGAAGGGGTCCGCGATTTCCCCGGATGCGGCGCGGTTATAGGTTTCGAAAGCCGCCCCCAACCGCCTCTCATCCACTTCGAGGGCCACGGCGAGCTCCCTGACGGAGCCTGCCGGCTTGACCGCGCCGTAATCGAGGATTTCCTTGAACCAGGGCTCCCGAGCGGCGATCTCGTAGATGGCTTGGTCGAAAATCGCCGTAACGGGCCCCTTCTGGGCTTTGACTGACGCTGCGAAGCCCGAGTAGCCGATCGCCTCGTCGCCGAAGCGATCGCCTTGCTCGTTGACGAGAATCCCGCCCTTTTCAATCGTGGTCCAGGACAGCAATTCCCCATGCGGGTGCAAAATGGCCGCATAGGCCTGGTAGCTTTTCATATTGCCCATTCGGGCGCCGAGCTCCTCGCCCCATCGGATCGCCTCGCCTTCGCTGCCCCGGGCGCCGACATACATCGCCTCCGCGATCTCGGGACAATGCCGCCGGACAAGATCGGACGCCTGCCCGAACCCGTTCACGCACAGGATCAGCTTCTTGAAGCCGATGCGCAGTTCCGCGCCGTCCGCGCTCCGCGTGACCGCGCCGACAACGATGCGGTTTTCGTCCTGCAGCAGGCTGACCACCGGACTCGACAGAGCAAGCGGGATGTCGCGCCTGCTCACCGCCGCCAGAAGATCGTTCGTCAGATCCTCGCCCTTCCGCGAGGAGGGAGCGTGAAGCCGCGGAACGGAATGCCCGACGTGCCGGTAGTCCGTGATTATGTCCAGACGGATCCCGGCGTCGTCGACAAGCCACTCCACCAGCTCCGCCGATCGATGAGCCAGCGCGTGAACAAGATGATCGGCGTCGTGAGAGCCGCTCAGGGCCAGCAGGTCCCGCTCGAACCTGGCGCCGTCGTCCTCGATGCCGGCGGCGCGCTGGAAGCGCGTCCCGGCCCCGGGAACAGAGCCGGTGCTGATGGCGGTGTTCCCGCCCGGCCGCGGCAGCTTTTCCGTGATTGCCACGCTCGCCCCGGCATCGTGCGCAAGGATGGCGGCCGCCAGCCCGGCGCCGCCGGCCCCGGCCACGAGCACGTCCACTTCCAGATCCCACTCCAGATTCGGCATGGTGCGTCCAACTTCCCGGTAAGGCGCCCGTGCGAACCGCGCGCCAAATGTCCAGCTTAACGGCGCGTGGCGGCGTCGATTCCGGCCAGCCTTCCGAAGACGAGTCCCTTGAGGACGGACGTGGCGCCAGTGTAGTTGCGGTAATAGACGCCGATCGTCTCGCCCGCGGCGTAGAGCCCGCCGATCGGCCGGCCGTCGCTATCGAGAACGCGCGCGTTCACGTCCACCTTCAAACCGCCGAACGTGAAGACGTTCGACGAAATGATCGGATAGGCGTGATACGGACCCTTGTCGATCGGCAGGGCCCAGTTCGACTTCGGGGGATTCAGGCCGCGGGTCGCCAGGCCGTCGAGTTCGAGCGGCTTGTACGTTCCCGGCTGGCAGGCGTCGTTGTAGGCCTTGACCGTCGATTCCAGGACGTCGGCCGGAACGCCGATCTTTTCGGCGAGCTCGCCGATCGCATTGCCGACGATCGGCGGCTGATCCGTGCGGATCGCAAGCTTGTAATTCGGAACGTCCATGTGCTTGGCATCGAGCACGACATAGGCGAGACCGTTGGTCTGCTCGTAGATGCGCCGGGTCACGCGCTCGTAATAGGCGTCGACCGTTCCGGGCGCCTCGTCCGTGAAGCGCCGACCCTCGCTGTTGACGAGGATGCCATAGGGAAAAATGAAGACGGAGGGCTCGGAGCCTGCCGCGCGGGGGTCGATTGGCTCGGCGTGATAGCTTGCAAAATCGCCCGCGGCCGCGGCCCCGATGTGGAGCGCCATCCTGATGCCCTCGCCGCGATTGAGATAGCCGCCGCGCGAGACCGGGCGCAAATTGATCGAGCGCGGCCCGAGATAATGGGCGAGCATCTCCGCGTTGCCTTCGAAACCCCCGCTGGCGAGAACGACCTTGCCGTTGAGAACGAGGCGACGGCCGTCCGAGCCGCGGGTGACGAGACCCACGACCTGGCCGTCCTCATCGAGTTCCAGCGATTGGGCGGTCGTCTCGTAGTAGAACGTCACGCCGCGACGCTCGGCCTGTTCGGCGAGTGCTTCCACCAATGCCTCGCCGCCTCCAACGGGGAGCAGGCGCGGCTGCGATTTGGTCAGGAACTGGGTGGGCAGGAAGTCGAACTTGACCCCGAATTGCTTGAGCCACGCAATCGTCGGCCCAGACTGCTCCGCGAAGGTCTGGATGAAGTCCGGGTCCGAAAGGCTGAGCGCCCTCGCCGCCGCCGAACGCTCCTCGGTCGGCCGGACCGTTTCGGTCAGAAGCTCGGGATCGAGATAGCCGCTGCAGTTTTCGGCGATGTGGCTCTCGAAATCATCCGAGACCTCCGATTCGCTCTTCATGCGCAGATAGGCTTCGGTATAGCGGCTTTGCCCGCCGCGCTCTTCGCGCGTCGTCCGCTCAATGATCGCGACACGCGCGCCTTTCTCGGCCGCGGCGACTGCTGCGGACAGTCCCGCCACGCCACATCCCGCAACAACGACGTCAAAGCTTACGCGGTTCAAGGCCTAATCTCCTCACCCATGAATTTCTGTGCGAGTGCCGCCGCCTTATCCGAAGTCGCAATGGCGGTAGCGACGTGGTTCGTCAGTCAGAAACTTGCGCTCGTCTTGACGCTTGCAAACATTGGAAGAATGTTTTCGATCGAGAACTTGTGCCATTCGGGGTTCGGAGAGGCGCACAGATCCTCCAGAACCGTGATCGCAAATCCCGCATCGTCGGCGGCCCGGACGGTGCTTTCCACGACAAGGTTGGTCACGACGCCGCCGACGACGATCGATTTGACGCCCCGGGCAAAGAGCCAGTTCATTAGTCCCGTGTTATGGAACGGATTCACGCATTGCTTGGTGACGATCAGCTCCGTCTCAAGCGGCTTGATGACATCGGGGAATTCGGTTCCCCAAGTCCCGACGATGGCCGCGTTGTTCGCCTTCAGCTTCTCGATCCGCGGCGCGACGCTCAGCGCGTCCGAATAGTCCGGGCGGAATCCCAGACGCACGAACACGACGGGGACGCCCTCCTTGCGAGCCTTTTCGAGCACGCGGGAAGCGTTCGCCAGAACACCACGCTCCTCGACGACCTTTGCGAGACCGCCGCTGCCGATCTTTCCCTTCGGATCGACCATTTCGTTCTGAAGATCGAGAAGAAGGAGCGCCGTATCCTTAGTCGTCATGAACATTAATTCCACTTTCGTTGGCAATTGTTGGTTCGCGGATGGTCAATCAGACCCGGGTCCGCCGTGTACCTCGAGAATTTCGCCGGTGATGAACCATGCTTCGTCGCTTGCGAGGAAAAGCGTCGCGGCCGCGACATCCTCCGGCATCCCCATTCGCCCCAGGGGGATCAGAGCTTTCGGCCCATCCGGAAACGTCTTCGTCATCGGCGTCGAAATCGGGCCGGGGGGCGACGGCGTTCACCGTAATCCTTGCGGACGCGAGTTCCCTCGCACGGAAAGACGTCATGATGTGCATGCCGGCCTTCGTTATCCCGTAAACGACGTTGCCGGCATGGTCCTGCTCCGAAGGAGCGATCCAGGGACGAACAGCATAGAATCCGCCTTCTCCACCCGGCTTTCGCGTCGGCTGCCCGCGGCCATCTCACTCGGCGACGGTGTAGCGCCTGTCCAGATCGTCGAAATAGTCCTTGCGCACCACCTTCTGCCGATCGGAGAACGACGCGATTCCCGGCGTCGTCTCATCGACCTGTCCCTCGGACTTGAGGTGCTCCAGCGCGGTCCGCATTCCGGCGACGGCTGATTGCAGGGCGACATTCGCGTAAAGAACCATGCCGATCCGCATCTTCTTCGCGTCCTCATGCGAAATCGTCGGCGTCTTTCCGCCGATGACCAGGTTGAGGACGTGAGGCATGTCCACATGCCCCACCACCTTCTCGATCTCTTCCCGGCTTTCGGGAGCCTCCACGAAGACGACGTCCGCTCCTTCCCGGGCGAAAAGTTCGGCGCGCAGCAGCGCCTCATCGAGACCGACGGCCGCGCGCGCGTCGGTGCGGGCGATGATCTGGAAATCGGGGTCCGATCGCGCCTCGACGGCCGCGCGAACACGTGCGACGGCTTCCGCGCGGGATACAACCGCCTTGTCGGCGAAGTGACCGCATTTCTTCGGCATGATCTGATCTTCGAGCTGCACGCCGTTCGCCCCCGCCTGCTCGAGCGCGCGGACCGTGTAGTGAACGTTCAGCGCGCTGCCGAAGCCGGTGTCGGCGTCGACGATCAGGGGAAGGTCGACGACGCGGCGGATGGCGGCCGTGTGCTGCACGAGGTCCGTCAAGCCGATGAAGCCGAGATCCGGCATGCCCAGAAAGGTGTTCGAGATCCCCGCGCCGGTGAGATAGAGCGCCTCGAAACCGAGATCTTCGGTCAATCGGGCGGCCAGCGCGTTGGCCACCCCGGGGACGATGAGCGCACGCCGCTCCTGAAGGTTGGACTTGAGCTTTCGGTTCAGTGTCGTCTGCATGAGATCTCGGTGGCCACAAGGAGGACGCTTGGTTGTCTGGACTTAGAGGGGCCGATTTCGTGAGCCAGAAACTCCGATCCATAAATCAGTTCGGACAGGCTAGATTGTAGACAGATGACATGTCAAGAGTGAACAATCAGACACCGCCAGCGCAGATTCCTACCGGTCCGGATCCTATCCGCAGGCGCTGAAGGAGCTGGCGCATCCGGCCGGGGAGAAGGCGTCGGCGATGGGTCCGATGGATGCCCAGCGGGCCTCGACGGGGCGCTCTGCCGCTCGTCGGAGCAGCGAGTTGAGCTTGGCGAACGCGTTCTCGATCGGGTTGAAGCCGGGGCTGTAGGGCGGCAGGAAGAGCAGGCTCGCGCCGGCGGCCTTGTTCAGCGCGCGTCCGCGGCCCCTTGTGGCTGGAGAGCTTGTCCATGACGACCACGTCGCCGGGGCGCACCCCGGGGACGGGCACCTTTCCGACCTGGGCCTCGAAGGCGCCGCGGTTGCTCGGCCCGCCGAGGACGAAGGGCGCATCATGCCGCGCAGGGTCAGCGCGCCGACGCAGGTCGTCTTCTTCCAGTGGCCGTGGGGCATGCCGGCAAGAAGCCGCTCGACGCGCCGGCCGCGCCCGTGCGTGCGGGCCATGTCGGTCTTGGCCCAGGTCTCGTCGATGAACACCAGCCGCTCGGGATCGGCATCGATCGAGCCGTCAACCGCAATAATTACGGATTTTATCGTGACTGTCGTAGTGACAGCGCCTGGATATAAGGGTCTTCGTTCACATCGACGTAGAATTACTGCAAAAACGGATGCGATAGATCGTTCGTGCACAGTCTGATCGGCGCCCCCGCGAGAAACGCCGCTACATTCTCGACGATCTGGGGGAAGAAGAGGTTGTAGGTCTCCTCGGTCACATAGCCGAGATGAGGGGTCAGCAGAACGTTGTCGAGGGAGCGATAAGGATGGTCGAGCGCGATAGGTTCATGTTCGAAGACGTCGAGGCCCGCTCCCGCAATGCGCCGCTCCTGCAAGGCCTCTATCAAAGCGGTCTCCTGGACGATAGGGCCGCGGGAGGTGTTGATGAGAATGGCGCTCGGCTTCATCCTTCCGAGCATGCGGTCATCAATCAGGTTGCGGGTCCGGTCGCTGAGAATCAGATGTATGCTGATTACGTCCGCCTCGGCCATCAGAGTTTCGAGCGGAACGAGCGTCGCGCCGGCCTCGGCTGCCTGCTGCTGCGTCATGTGCTTGCTCCACGACAGGACGTTCATGCCGAACGCATAACCGTAACCGGCCACCGTCCGACCGATATTGCCGAGCCCGAGCACGCCGAGAGTCAAACCTCGCAGATCCCTTCCGATCGTCGTCTGCCATTTTCCTTGAAGGAGCGCATTGTGCTCCCGCGTGATGTTTCGCGTCAGGTCCAGGATCAGCCCCCAGGCCAGTTCCGCCGTGGCCGCGTAGCCTGAGCCGTTGTCGGTGCCGGAAACGATGACGCCGTAATCCGCGGCAGCGCTCAAATCTATCGAGAAATTGACTTCACCGGTCGTGGCCAAAAATTTCAGATTCGGCAATTGCTCAAAAACACTGCGGGGAAAGGCAACCCTTTCACGCATGGCGCAAATGATCTCATAATCCTTGAGACTTTGGATCATCTGTTGCTGGTTCTGAAACGGTTCGGTGAAAACGTCTATCGTGGTTTGACGTGCGACGTCCGACCAATCGGCGAATGTCAGCGCGACGTTCTGATAGTCGCTCAGGATAGCAAGCCTCATTCTGTCCTCCGAGGGCTTAAGGACGCACAGAGCCGTTCGGTGAGCATCAGAGCCGCCGAGCAATCCGGCAACATGCCTACAGTATGCAGTAGGACGATTCAAAATGAAAATCGAGGTGGAATGCTCCCGTTTTTTGGCCGGGTCCGGCCATGGAAAGGGCCGGAACAAGAGCAATCGTCCGCCTTGCGCAACGGACCCGGAGCCACTATCCCCGTGCGCTCGAGCGCAGCGGCGAGAGCCCGGTGAGGACCGCCGCGCAGCAGCTCGAGGGGAAAGGCCCGGGGTGACCCAGCCCCCTCATTGCCCTCGCTCATAAGGAGAGTCTGTTCTCATTCTGGTCCGTTCGGGACCGGGTGGCGAGCTCGTGTGGCGTCAGTCCGCCGAGCCTCGTGTGCGGCCGGCGCTGATTTTAGCCCTCCGGCAGGTGTCTAGAACCGCCTGCATTTCCTCGATGGTCTCGAACCAGGTGCGGCGCCCCTCGACGCGGAAGTGCTCGTCGAGCAGGGCGCGATCCAGCCGCTCGACGATGCCGTTCGACTGCGACCGCTTGACCCGCGTGGTGCGGTGCCCGATGTCCGCGAGCTGGAGGAACAGCTCGTACGGATGCTGGTCGGGCCGGCCGCAGAACGCGCGATGACACCCGAAGATCAGCTTCTGCGCGTCCTTTCCGGTGCGGCCATGACCGCGATCGACGGCCGGACCCAAGCCTCATCCGATCCGTCTCGGATCTGCCGAAATCACGATAAGCTGAGCGACCTTAGCTTGACTTGAACCAGCGGCCGACCGAGGGCACGTTAGGCGCACCAATTCACTGCAGAGTAGCATGTCTGAGCTGTTGAAACCGCAGGTCGAGGGGATGGAGGCTCGGGCGACGCCCGAGCCCTTCATGGCCTTCTTCGAGACGTTGCAGCGCGCCATGGCCGCCAGGGAGTTCTCCACGGCGCAAAGCATCCTCGACAGCGCCGAACCAGGTTGGCGGAACCGCCTTCCGGCCAGGCGGCTGGAGGCCCGCCTGCTTCTTATGCAGGGCAGACTCCCCGAAGCGGAAGCCGCGTGCCGTGCCATTCTCGAGACGCGTCCCGACGACGTCTCCGTCACGGCTCTTCTGTGCAGGGTGCTGGCCGCCGCGGGGCGCGCCGATGAGGCGCGCGATCTGTTTGAGCGGCATCTGTGGACGAGCGAGCTGACCCCCGAGCAGAAGGCCGGCATTCTGGCCGACCTCACCAATGCGGGCGGCGCCGGCGAGATCGAGGCGTTCGTCCGGCGGCTCGAGGCGACGCGGCCGCTGGGGCCAGGGGAATCGGGTCGGCTTGCCATTTCCGAAGCCCGGCTCGGACTGCCCGAACGCGCTCTGGAGAGGCTGATGGGCGTGGAGCGGGCAAACGACCTGTCGCAAGTCCAGACATCGCAGCTGATGCAGCTTCTCGTGCAGGAATTCAGGCTCGACGAGGCCCGGGCCCGAGCGGCCGCGCTCACCGAACGCGAGCCGACCAATCCGGAATGGCTGCTGCGCCTGGCGCAGATCGAATTCCTGGAAGGCAATATCTCCGCGGCTGCCGACCGGCTCGCCGCGGCCTTGGCACTCGCGCCGGGCACACCTGCCCTCCTGAGGGCGCTGGTCGGCATGCCGATGTCTCCCGACCGCTTCCGGGACATCTTCCGCCAAGTCGAAGCCGCCCGCGATCACGTGGAGTTCACCGAGGTCGCGAATTGGTCGTTCGCGCTGGCAGCGCTGCAGGCACGGGAGCCCGAGGCGGCGATCAAGGCGCTGGAGACGATCGGGCCCGGCTCGGACGAATTCCATGCCAACGCCCAGCTCATGCTTTCCGTTCTCCGCAGTCGCCCGCTCGAGGACTGGATCGCACGGCCGCGTCTGGCCGACGACCCCACGCGGGCCGCTCGGATCGTATGTCGGGATGGCGCCGCGGCGACGCTGATCGTATTCCCCGGGCTGCACAACCAGTTCGGTAACCTGCCGTACGGCTACTTGGACGTTCTTCTGTCCGAGCTGCCGGCCAATATCGTGTACCTGCGCGACCTTGGGCAGACTGCCTTCCTGGACGGCACCCGCGGGCTGGGCGAAAGCGAGCCGGCGATGGCCGACAGCCTGAAGAGGATGGCAGGCGAGCTCGCCGCGCCGCGGATCGTGACCCTCGGAAGCAGCATTGGCGGGTTTGCAGCGATCCGCTACGGCGCACGGCTCGGCGCGGCGGCCGCGGTCTCGTTTTCCGGACCGAGCAAGCTGTACTCGACCGACGACCGGCCGGACCGCTCCAAGCGCCGCGTCGGGCTCGCCTTCATGCGGCGCTATTCCGAGCGTCAGCGCGATGTCCTGCCGGATGTCCGGGCGAATCCGGACATGACGGTCTGGCACTTCGCCGGCGCGGAGAACGTCGAGGATATCGGCCAGCAGAACAGGCTGCTCGGCCTTCCCCAGGCGAGGCTAGAGACCGTTCCCGGCGTGGCGAGCCACAATACAGTGTTGCCCACCATCGCGGCCGGACGCCTGTTGGCGATCGTCGCGCGGGCGGTCGGCGGGGATGCCTGACGCGTGCGGATCGCTGCTCTCGCCGGGCCAACCCGCCCAACCGCTCCGCGTCCGCACGAGGCGCTCGCCGCGCTCGCTCACCGGCTCCAGGCGTTCCAGTTCCTGCTCGACCGCTTTTGGCCCGAACCCGGGAGCCGCCGGATCGTCGATCTTGGTGCCGGGCACGGCCTGTTCGCTCAGATCGCAGCGCGTCGCGGCTTCTCCGTGACGGCCGTCGACGCACGGCCGCAATGGACTCTCGCCGATGCGCTTTCCATCGGCCGCAAGCAGCCGAGCCGCGCACGGCCGGAAGTCGCGTGGATCGAAGGCGACGTCCGCAGTTTCGATACGGCAGGCTTCGACGTGGTCTTGGCGATCGGCCTCACCTACCACCTGCCGCTTCAGGCGCAGCGGGATTTCCTTCGGCGGACAGCCGGACAGGCCACCGTGATCGACACCGAGATCTACGATCCGAGTGACCCGGATGCCGCGGCCTGCGAGCGTCTGCGTCCGGTCGTCCTCGACGGCTACGACGGCGCGCTCTGTCGGGAAACCGGCGACCTCTGGTCCTCGATCGACAACGAGGAATCCTTCTGGCCGAGCCACGATGCAATGCTGCGCATGTGCGCCGGGGCAGGCCGGGCGAGCGTGATCGCCGTCGGAGCGCCGTACCGGTCCCGCTTCGGCTGGCGGCAGTGGTACGTCCTCGATGGACCGCTGCCATGAGCGACGCCAGACGCGTGCTCGTCACGGGCACTTTCGACGTCGAGAACTACGGGGATCTCCTGTTCCCGATCGTCGCAGCTCATGAACTCGGATCAAGGGGGTTCGGGGTCGTTCCCGTTTCCCCCACCGGCGCAGCGGTGACCGGACTGGCGGATGCTCCGCGTCCCGTCACCGTCGCCGAGATGATGAGCGGAGAGGCGCCGATCGCGGGCATCCTGATAGGCGGCGGATACATCGTCCATCACCATTCGGCGAGCGTCCTTTCCGAGTATGAGAGCGCCGGAGTCGCGGACTGGGCCTATGCCGGCCTCTGGCTCGGCGCTACGGCGGCGGCTGCGCTCCGAGACGTGCCGGTCGCCTGGAACGCACCCGGCGCTCCGGTGCCGTTCGGCGGCGCCGGCAGGCGGGCACTCATCGGCTCGATGCTGAGGGCCGCCACTTACGTCAGCGTGCGGGACCCCGGGAGCCTGGAATTCCTCGGGCAGCACGAGGGCGTCGACATAAGGGTCGTCCCCGACACCGTGCTCGGACTTGCCCGCGCGTGGCCCCGCGAAGCTCTGGCGGATGCTTGTCGGACGCTCGCGGCTCGCAAGGGCATCTCCGCCGGCACCCGCTGGCTGGCGGTTCACCTGCGAATGCGCACGCTCGGCCAGCTGCAGCTTGCCGATCTCGCTCGCTCAATCGACGCGATCGCTGCGCGGTGGGAGGTCACGCCGCTTCTCATAGCGCTCGGGAGGAGCCTGGACGACGCGGCTGCGGTCAGCGCGCTTTCGGATACGCTCCGCTGCGGCCATGTCCGCCTCGACGATCCGACGAGCCTCAAGGAGATCGCTGCCGCGATCGCCTTCAGCCGGGCCTATGTAGGCGCTTCCATGCACGGCTATGTGACGGCCTGCGCGTATGACGTCCCGGGCGTGATGGTCGCGCGGCCGGCACACCGGAAGTTCGGCGGGCTGGTGAGCCAGCTCGGCCGCCGGGGCGACCTCGCCCAGGACTGGACGAGCGCACTCGATGCGGTCGAGCGCCACATGGCGGCGACCCCGTCGCCCCGGATTCCGGCCTCGGTTCGAATGGCGCTCGACCAGCACTGGTCGGAAATCGGCCGCGCGCTGGAGGATACTCGTGAGGCCGCCGAGCGGCGCCGGCGCTTTCTCGTCGACTATCTGCGGTCGGCGATCGGAGGAGCGGGAGCCGCATGGGCCTTCCAGCCGTTCGTGTCGGCGCGCCGATGATCGGGCAATCGGCAGGAGACCACGGCCGCCGTGTCTTCATGGCGGGGCTCTTCGACCTCCGCAATTACGGCGACCTTCTGTTCCCGCTGCTCGCCGACCGTCGCCTCGCGCAGTACGGCTACCGGATCCAGCCGGTCACCCCCGCCGGGGGCTCCTGCGGATGGGCGGACACGACGCCGTGCATTGCGCTGGAGGGTCTCTTTGCGGAGGAAGGGCAACCCGCAGGTGTGCTCATCGGCGGCGGAAACATCGTCTACGGCGGCGTGCGCGGAAACCATTTGTTGCCCAATTCACCCGAAACGGCCGATCGCGGAGAACTGGCCGCCTGGGGGCCACCCGGCCTTTGGCTCGGGCCGGCCCTCGCCGCAGCCGTGCACGACGTGCCGATCCTCTGGAATGCGCCGGGGCTGCCGCATCCCCTGGCCGGCCACTGGCGCAGCCTTCTCGGCTCGGCCCTCGACGCGTCGGACTACGTGAGCGTGCGCGAGGAGATGAGCCGGTCTCTCGCGCTCGAGACCTCGAGCCGGGCGGATATCCGTGTGGTCCCGGACAGCGCGGCCGAGCTCGCCCGGTTATGGCCGAAGGCCGGGCTCGCCGCCGTCTATCGCACGCTTCTGGAGCGCAAGGGTGCGCGACCGGATGTCCGCATTTGGGCCATTCACCTGCGAGACAGGTCGCTTGGCGAGCACTCGCTCGCGGAGCTGGCGCGTGAGATTGACCGTATCGCCGCGCGGACCGGCCTCACGCCGGCGCTGGTCGCGATAGGCCCGGGGCTTGGCGACGCGACCATGGTGCGCGAGCTGAACGACCGCCTCACAGTGTCGGCGCTGCCTCTCGATGATCCTGCCGGGCCCCGCGAGATTGCCGCCCTCATCTCCCACGCGCACCTCTATGTTGGTGCTTCGCTCCACGGCTACATCACTGCGGCGGCGTACGGCGTGCCGGGTTTGCTGGTCGCGCGCCCACGGCACCGGAAGTTCTCGGGCTTCGTCTCGCAGATCGGCCGGAGCGGCGATCTCAAGGGCGACTGGTGCGCGGCCTTGGACGCCGTCCCTCCCGCGCTCGCCGAAGGTCCGAGCGCGCGCATCCCGGACGAGGTCCACGCCCGACTTGACCGGCATTGGGCCGCGATCGCCGCCGCGCTGAGCAATCCCGCCCGGAGCCGGGCCGCGCGGGCGGCCTTTCTCCGCACCGTCGTTCGGCTGGGCCTGCGGACGCCGTTCGGTCCGGCCTGGCTGCTCTCGCCCATGCTCCGGTCGCGAGCCCATCAACGCCCCGGTGCTTCCGCATGACGCTCGACCTTGTCGGCGGACCGGACATTCTTCGGCCGCCCTTCCCCGTACCGGATGTCCTCCTCGACCCGACGGCCGACACGCTCGTCGACCTCATCCGGCGTCGCGCAGCGGCGCACCCGCAGCGAACCGCCCTCTCCCATCTCGACCGCGGCGAACGGATCGCGGAGGAGGTGAGCTATGGCGAACTCGACCGGCAGGCGCGGGCCGTCGCCGGGTGCCTCCGCAGCGCCGGGCTCGCCGGAAAGGCCGTTCTCCTCAGCCTGCCGTCGGGGCTCGACTTTCTGCGCTGCTTTCTCGGATGCCTCTATGCGGGTGCCTTTGCCGCGCCGGCGCCGGGCATCGAGGGCCGGCGCAGCCTCGAGCGGAACCGCTCGATCATCCGCAGCCTCCGGCCGGCGGCAGTGATCGTACCGGACGGCGCGCACTGTCGGGCGCTGGGCGGGGATCTGCCGGCGGCCTGCCTCGTGATAACCCCGACGGAAGCACTGGATAGCACCCCCGCCGAGCATCTCCGGCGGCCGAAGCCGGACGAACTCGCGTTCATCCAGTACACCTCGGGCTCGGTGTCGGACCCCCGCGGCGTCGGCGTGACGCATCGCAACATCATGGCCAACCAGGCCATGATCCGGGAGGCGTTCGGCCACAGCGCCGATCTCGTCGTGGTGAACTGGCTGCCGCTCCATCACGACATGGGACTGATCGGCTCGGTTCTGCAGGCCCTCTATCTCGGCGGGCGGTGCCTCTCTATGTCGCCCCTCGCCTTTCTGCAGAAGCCCTCGCGCTGGCTGAGTGCGATCCACGCGTTCGGGGCGAGTTCGAGCGGCGGGCCGAACTTCGCCTACGACCTCTGCTGCCGGAAACTGGACGAGACGAGCACGCGCCGGCTCGACCTCTCGGCCTGGCGGGTGGCCTTCTGCGGCTCCGAGCCGGTGCGCGCCGGCACCTTGAGACGATTTGCCGACGCCCTCAGGCCTGCAGGCTTCTCCGAACAGGCGCTCCATCCCTGCTACGGCATGGCGGAGGCCACCCTCTTCGTCAGCAGCGGTCCTCCTGGATCCGGTTTGCGGACCCGGAGGTTTGCCGCCGAGACGGTCTCTTGCGGCCGCGCTTTCGGAGGCTCCCGGATCGCCATTCTCGGCGCAGGGGACGCGCCCGCCGCCGATGGCCAACCGGGCGAGATCTGCGTCGCCGGCGACCACGTGAGCCCGGGCTTCTGGGATGCCGATGCCGGAATGATCCGCCCCGATCCGGCACGCGAGACCCTGATCGAGGACCGGCGCCACCTCAGGACCGGCGATATCGGGGCGATCGTGGCAGGAGAACTCTTCGTGCTCGGCCGCAGCCGCGACATGGTCGTCGTCCGCGGCACGAAGGTTCATGCAGAGGACGTGGAAGCGACCGCGCTGGCGCCGGAGACGGGGGCCGGGCTCGCAGCAGCCGCGGCCTTCGGCATCGAGGAGGAAGACGGAGAAAGCCTGGTCGTGGTTTGCGAGATGGCCCGCACGGCCGAATCCGAAGGCGAGCGGGAGCTGCTGGTGCGCCGGCTTCGGGCGACGATCGGGGAATTGCACGGCCTGGTGCCCGCCGACGTGGTGCTGGTGCGGCCGGGCGTCATACCGCGGTCCATCAACGGCAAGATCCGCCGGTCCGCCTGCCGGGCGCTCTACCTGGAAGGCAGCCTTGCAGGCTACAGCTGGCGCTCCCGGTCGACCGAAGGAGCCTTCGCATGACGGCCGCGCTTCTCGGGACGCAGGACCTTGGCGAGGGGCTGCACCTGGAGGATGACGAGCCGGTCTGGATGCCGGTCGAGCGGGCATGGCGCGTCTCCCGCTACGTCGACGTCGACCGGCTCCTGCGGCATCCGGCGGTCGAGGTCATCGAGATGCACCAGCGGATCGCGCGGCTCGGAGCCAGCGGCGGGCGCGATTACGCCAGCCTCTCCAGCCTGCTCGCGGCGACCCTGTTCTACCGCAACGCGGCGTTTCACACCGATGGCCGCCGCTTCCTGCTCCGAACAATGGCCGAGCTCAGGAATGCGCTTTCGGAGCCTGCGCTCAGGCGGATCGCAAGGGCGATCGTCGGGGAGGCTCGCGAAGGCGGCCGCACCGAGGCCATGCAGGCCATCTGCATGCGCATGCCCCTCGCGGTCATGACCGAGGCGCTGGGCCTCTCGCCCGCCACCGGCGAAGCGATCGCTGCCTCCGGCGGACGGATCATAGGCGCTTGGCTCCCGGCCCTGCCGATGCGGATTCTCGACCTGCTGCAAACCGAAGCCGCCACGATCGAGCGGCTCATCGAAGAGGACATGCGGACGGCAGCCGCGGACGGCACCGCCGGGCTCGCGCTCATGATGCGGCTCAACGCCGACGGCTTCGGATTCACGCCGCGCCAGATCGCCGGGCTTGCGTTCTTCCTCGTCTTTGCGGGGGTCGAGACCACCTCCGCCTTCATGGGCGCCGCGCTCCACCAGATCCACGCGCATCCTGACGTCGAGGCGCGGCTGCGCGCCGATCCCGCCCTGATCGCGCCGGCGCTGGCAGAAGTGCTGCGACTTGCCGGACCGGTCCGGCGCGTGAACGGACGCGTTCTCGGGTCGGAGATCACGCTCGGCGGACGCTCCTTCGAAGCGGGGACGGCGCTCGCGGCGGATCTCGAACGGGCCAATCACGATCCCGCGGTCTTCCCGGATCCGGCGCGGTTCGACATCGACCGCCGCGGCCCGGCGAGCTTCGGCTTCGGCGTCGGCGCCCACGCCTGCATCGGCGCTGCGCTCGCCCGGCTCGAGACCCGGATCCTGGTCGAGGAAATCCTTTCCTCGGCCCGGGTGGAGCTTGTCGATCCGACACCGCGATGGCAGCAGAATCCCGCATTCAGACGCCTTGAGCGCCTGGACCTGATCTTGAGATCCCTTCCGGAATGAAGGCCTACGAAGCCATGAAACAGGCACTCGACGCGGAATTTCTTCGCGCGTGGATTGTAAATTACATCTCGTCCGTGCTCGACATGGACAAGGAGACATTTCCGACCTCCGAGCCTTTCGACAGCTACGGTTTCGATTCCGCCGAGGCCGTCATCATGGCCGGGGTGATGGAGGAGGAGTTCGACGTCGAGATCGACCCGTCCCTGTTCTTCGAGGAACCTTCGGTCGACGGCCTCATCAGCGCGCTGCGCGCCGCCGGCCTCGCGGCCTGACCGCGCCCGGCGCTTCACCTCGATGACCGAGCCCGCCGCAAGCATCGTGGTGATAAGCCACGAGATGGCACGCGAGCTTCCGCGCACCCTGCTCTCGCTGTCTCCGGCCTATCAGCGTTGCTGTTCCCCCGGAACGTGCGAGATCATCGTCGTGGACAACGGCTCCGCGCGCCCGCCCGCTGCACGCGATTTCGACCATCTCGGCCTCGACATCGCGGTCCACGTCTTCCCGGATCCGTCGCCCTCTCCGGTCGCGGCGCTCAATTTCGGCCTGTCGCTGGCACGGGCGCCCTTGATCTGCGCGTGGATCGACGGCGCGAGATTGGCATCGCCGGGGCTCGTCGGCGCTTCGATCGCGGCCGCACGCCTCCATCCGCGGCCGGTGATCGCCTCCCCCAACTACCATCTGGGTCCCGGCCGGCAGTACGTCACCGTGCGCCAGGGCTACGATCAGGCAGAGGAGGATCGGCTGCTGGCGTCGATCGGCTGGCCGGCCGAGGGGGACCGGCTGTTCGAGATTGCGACGCCGGTCTGGCACGCCGGAGAGCTCGGGCCGATGCTGGAAAGCAACGCCCTGTTCCTGACCCGCGCGATGTGGGACGAACTCGGCGGCTACGATCCGCAGTTCGACAGCCCGGGGGGAGGAGCAGCCAATCCCGACGTGTTCATCAGGGCCTGCGAATTGCCCGGCGTGCAGCTGGTGCGGCTGAAGGGCGAGGCGACCTTCCACCAGGTGCATGGCGGGGTGTCGAGCAACGCCTCGAACTACGCGATCGACGTCGGCAAGGCGATCAGCCGCGAATATTTCAGGATCCGGAAGCGGCCCCTCACGCCGGTTCGTGACCGCGGCTGGGTTTTCGATACCCGATCCGGGCAGCTCTGCCTGGATGCCTGACTGCGAGCCTGGGGGGGCGCTGGGCGCGGCACGCAGAGCCGGCTCCAGGTGTCATCTCGGCGGCGCCGAGGACTTCTCCGAATTGGGGGGGCTCCAGGACCAGTACGCCGGGGCCGCGCCGATGGCCCGCATGTCGACGTCGACGAGCACAGGACCAGCAACCGCAACGGCCCGGGAGACCGCCTCTTCGAACAGTTCGGCGCGGTCGACGCGGATGCACGGGATGCCGGCCGCGTCCGCTAGGCGCGAGAGGTCGGGCGACAGCACGTCGAGGTAGCGCCGGCGGCCGTCCACGAGGGCGTCCTGCATGTGGCCTATGGCGGCGTACATGCCGTCGTTCATCACAATGACGGTGAGGTCCACGTTCTGCTGCACCGCCGTCCAGAGCTCGTTCATGGAGAGGGCGAAGCCGCCGTCGCCCACCAAGGCGACGGCCTTTCGACCCTGCTCGCCGGCGGCGATCGCCGCGCCGATCCCGAGCGGCAGGCCGAGCCCGATCGCTGCGCCGACCGAGTGGACCGAATCGCGCGGATTGTAGAGCGGCACCAAGCGGTGGCCCCACGTGCTCGCCGCAACGGTCGCATCCCGGGCGAAGACGCAGTCGCTCGGCAGGGCCTTGCGAAGCTGACGCGCGAAGTCGTGGTAAGGACCGAGCGTCTGGCGGTAAGCGTCGGCGGCCTCCGCGCGGGCCTCGGCGAGGTCAGCATGGAGCCGCGGGTCCGCCGCGTAGCCGGCGGCGACGAGGCGATCGGCGAGGGCCTCGAGGACGAGCCCGGCGTCGCCACGGACGAAGAGGTCGCAGCCATAGGTGCGGCCGGCAGCGCGCGGATCGACGTCGATCTGCACGCGGCGGCGAGGGAGGGAAAGCGTGCCGTCCATCGTCTCGTGCCCGCGCAGGCGCGATCCGACCACCAGCATCAGGTCGACGGTGTCGTAGAACGCTTCGATGCGAGGCGAGCCGGAGCCGTGCAACGCCCCAAGCGTCGCCGGATGGTCGTCCGGCACGATGGCGCGCCCGTTCCACGAGGTGACGATGCCGAAGCCGAGATTGGCGAGGCGCAGGGCCCCGTCGGTCGCGCCCTTGGCACCGTTGCCGAGCCAAAGCATCGGCCGCCGGCTCTCCCGGACCAGCGCCTCGATCGCGGCGAGGTCGGTGGGAGACGGCGCCTGCGGCGGGCGGAGCGGTATGGTGAGGTCGTCGAGGTTGGCGGGTCGTGCGACCGGCAGGCGCTGCAGATCGACGGGAATCTCGACCGTCGCAGGCCCGGTCGGGGCGGAGAGCGCCTCGCAGATCGCCGCGAGGAGGACGCCGAACGTTTCCTCGGCGCGGTGGACCTGCAGACACGCCTTGCCGACAGCGGCCAGCATCTCGCTTTGCCCCGGCACGTCGTGAACCGAGCCGGTGTCGCGACCGAGAAGGCGGGTGGCGCTGCGGCTCGTGATGTGGAGCAGGCGGCTCCCGGCGAAGCGGGCCTCCACCAGCGCCGGCACCGCGTTCGCGGCTCCCGGACCGGTGCTGGTGATGAGAACGCCGAGCTCGCCCGAAACGCGCGCGTAGCCGTCGGCCATGTGACCGCCGCCCATCTCGCCGCGCGAGGATATGAAGCGGATCGCGTTGCGCCGCCCCAGCGCGTCCAGGAGGGGAATGTTGTGAACCGAGGAGATGCCGAACGCGGTCCTGACGCCGCACGCGGCAAGGACCTCAGCGACGAGATCGCTGACGGTGTATTCGCTCACGAAACGCCCTCTGCGGCACCTGCCGCGCTGCCGGCGGAGCCGGAATGGCGCGCGATCTCCAGGGTGCTCGGCTCGCCCGTGACGCGGCGACGCACTAGGTCATTGATCGCGGTCTCGTCGTAGCCGAGCGTGGACAGGACCGCGCGCGAGTCTTCACCGAGGGCGGGGACGCGCCAGTCCGGCGCCGCCGGCTCGTCGGCGTAGCGGATTGGCGTGCCGATGTGGTCCCAGCCGCGCGCGTCGGTCGCTACTATGCCACGCTCGCGGAACTGCGGGTCATCGAGCGCCTCAGGCAGGGTCTTCAGCGGCGCGAGAGGCACGTCCTTACCGGCGAAGAAGCTCACCCAGTCGTCGCGGCTGCGGGTGGCGAAGGTCCCCTTCAGGAACTCACGCAGGGGATCCTGCTCCGGGCCGGGCGGCAGGTTCGCCACCGCCGCGAGGTCGGAGCGGCCGAGCGCGCCGAGGAGGTTGGCGGCGAACTTGGGCTCCTGGCCGCCGAGCGCGATGTGCCCCCCGCACGCGGTCTTATAGACTGCGTACAGCGCGTTGCCGCCGACGGAGCGAGAGCGGGAGAGGTCCGGCTGCTCGCGCCGCACCATCGCCGTGTCGAGGTTGTTGAGGACGCCGGTGAGGAGGCAGTCGGCCATCGACATGTCGAGATAGTCGCCGCGCCCTGTCTGCGCGCGGCGCAGGAGCGCCATAAGGATGCCGGAGAGCGTCATCGCCGAGGAGATGACGTCTGCCGCAGGCACGCCCGGAATCGCGGGCGCGCCGTCCTTGCCGCGGTTCAGGGACAGGACCCCAGTCATCGCCTCGATGGCGAGGTCGTGGCCCGCGAGGTGGCGGTAGGGGCCGGTCTGGCCGAACGCGGAGATGGACGCGTAGACGATCCGCGGCGCCCGCGCCGCGACGGCCGCGTAGTCCACCCCCAGGCGGGCCGCGACGCCGGGGCGAAACGATTCGATCATCACGTCGGCGGTCTCGGCGAGGCGCAGCAGGGCCTCGACGCCGTCCGGGCTCTTGAGGTCCAGCGCGAGGCTCTTCTTGCCGCGATTGGTATTGGCGAAGTACACGCTGACGCCGTCGCGCGCCTCGCCGATCTCGCGCGTTGGCTCCCCGCCGGCCACCGCCTCGACCTTGATGACCTCGGCGCCGTGGTCGGCCATCGTCTGCGTGAGCGCCGGACCCGGCAGGAAGCGCGAGAGGTCGACGACGCGGATGCCCTGCAGCTTCATTCTCGTCCTCTCGGAAGGTGCGGCGCGCGTCAGAACGGCGCGTGTTGGCGGCCGAGCAGGTCGCGGGCGATGATGCCGTGGTGGATCTCGCGCGGCCCGTCCGCCGATTCCATGCCGAGGCAGTCGCGGTAACGCTGCTCGAACGGCAGCGACGTCGCCCAGCCGTAGTGCCCGTGCAGGCGCATGCAGGTGTAGAGCACCTCGTTGGCGACCATGACGCCCCACCACTTCGCCATCGACGATTCAGTGTCGTGGCGCAGGCCCTGGTCCTTCAGCGAAAGCGCGCGGTAGCACAGCATCCGCGCCGCATCGAGCTTGGTCGCCGCCACCGCGAGCTCGGTCGACACCGCCTGCCACTTCGACATGGACTTGCCCATGATCTGGCGCTCCTTGGCGTACTCAATCGTCTCTTCGAGCGACTTCTGCGCCGCGCCGATGCAGGCGAGGGGGACGAAGTTGCGATTGTAGCCGATGATCGTCATCGCCCAGATGAAGCCGGTGTTCTCCTCGCCGATCATGTTGCGCGCGGGGATGCGCACCTCGTCGAAAAAGAAGCTGCCGGCGCGGTCGATGCGCTGCCCCATCCGCTTGAACTCGGACTTCGAGACGCCAGGCAGGTCCGTCGGCACGAGGAAGAAGGACAGACCGCGCGGTCCCGCTCCGCCGGTGCGCGCCGAGACGAACACGACCTTCGAGACGCCGCAGAAGGTGATCGAGGTCTTCTCGCCGGAGATCAGCCAGTCGCCGCCGTCCTTCACAGCCTTGGTGACGATGTTGCCGGCGTCGGCGCCGCCGCGCGGCTCGGTGAAGGCGAGCGACATCTGTTCCCCTGCGGCGATGCGGGGGATCCATTCCGCGCGCAACTCGGGATGCATGGAGGGCGCCATCTCGCCGAGGTGGATGGCGTTGGAGATGATGTAGCGGATGTTGTGGTCAGCGCGGCCGATTTCCTCGCAGACGATGCCGCAGTCGACGAACGAGGCACCCTGGCCGCCGTACTCCTCCGGCAGACGCAGGGTCAGCAAGCCCATGCTGACAATCTTGTCGATGAACTCCTTGGGGAGCCAGCCGTCCTGCTGGTCCCAGCGCTGGTAGTTCGGCAGAAGCTCGGCCTCGGCGAACTTGCGGACCGAGTCCCTGAGGGCGATCTGATCGTCGGAAAAGCCGAAGTCCATGGCGCGTGTCTCCTCGTCTCTAGACGTTCTGCGCGGTCGGGCGCTTGAACGGCCCGGCGATGGGGTGTTTCCAGGGGGAGTAACCCTCGGCCGCGTAGGCTTGCGGGCCGAGCCTGAAGTGCCGTGCGGCGGCCAGGCTTTCGACCGCCGGGAGGTTGGGGTCGTAGAGCGCGTCCGGCCGGGTCGGGCGGGGCCCCGCCTTCGACACGTGCCCGAACGCGGGGCGGCCGATGATTGCCTCGAGCCGCCAGACGCAGTCGATCAGCGCGTCGAGGTCGACGCCGGTCGCGATGCCCATGCCCTCAAGCATGTGCATGACGTCTTCCGTCGCCGCCATCGCCGAGGCGCGCCCGTTGCCGCAGTACTGGCCCCCACCGATGCCGCCGAGCGTGCCATCGATCATGAGCGTGTCGCCCGGACCCAGCGTGCGCAGCGCCGCGCAGATGCCGGGGAGCGCCATGCCGCGCGCGTCGTGCATGTGGAGGTGGAACTGCCGCACGCGAGGCCAGCGCCGCCGGATCTCGATGAGGTCGGCCTCGAGGAGGTGGGGCAGCGAGAAGCTCTGCGAGTCGTGCAGGCCGATCTCGACCACCTCGAGCCCGGCAGCCGTCAGCGTCTCGATCTGACGCGTCAGCATCGCAAGGCGGTAGTCCTGCGGGAACGGGCCGAGGAAATTGGAGCCCCAGGCCGAGGCTATGCCGACGCGCGCCGTACGCACACCGCGCGCCTTGGAGGCGGCGATCATCTGCGGCCACGACGCCATGATCTCATCGATCGAGCGGTTGACGTTGCGGCGCTGGTGAACGTCGCAGATGTCGATGAAGAGCGAGCACAGTTCCTCCTCGACCGTCAGCGGCGGGGAGAACTCGGCTGCGCGCTCGCGCGCCTTCTGGTTATGGATGAACGGGACGTAGGTCACGCCCTCCCGCGGCCGGAAGCGGCGCAGGAGCTCCTCAAAATCCGCCATCTGCGGAACGAAGCGGGGGCTCACGAAGGCGCCGACCGTGATGCGCTTCAGCCCGGTCGCCGACAACGCCTCAAGGAAGCGGACGCGGGTGTCGAGCGGGATCCCGACATCCTCGATGCCGAAGCCCTCGCGCATCACCTCTTCGCTGTAGATCACAGCCGGCCAACTCACGTCCTGGCTCTCCGTCTGGGTTCGGATCGGGGTCGAAGGTCGCGAGGGCCGGACATGCGCGCCTCGCTGTCAGTTCTAATTATCTAACTATTAAGCGCGGGCCGAGCAAGCCTGCTGTTGCCTGGGCTCGCTCAGCGGGCCAGATGCACCACGGTGGTGATGATCTCCGGGAATGCGGTGAGGACGCAGACGAGCACGATGTCGGCCGCGATGAACGGCATGACGCCGCGGAAGACGGTCTGCACGGAAATTTCGGGATGCGCGCTGCTGACGATGAAGCAGCACAGCCCGAACGGCGGCGTCAGCAGGCCGATCGCACACAGCTTCGCGACGATCACGCCGAACCAGACCGGGTCGTAGCCGAGGCCGACGACCAGCGGGAAGACGATCGGCAGCGTGAGCAGCATGATCCCGAGCGCGTCGATGAACATGCCGAGCACGATGAACAGAGCATAGACGAACAAGAGAACGACCGTCGGGGAGACGTCGAGATTCTTGACCCAGTCCGAGATGAACGCCGGCAGGTTGGCGTAGCCGAGGAAGAGCACAAAGATCATGATGCTCCACACGATCGTGAACACCACGACCGTCAGCTTGGCCGTCTCCATGAATGCAGCCCGCAGCGCGCGCAGAGAGCTGCGGTTGAGAAGGCTGAGGATCAGCATGAAGAACGCGGCCAGCGCGCCAGCCTCGGTCGGCGTCGCCCAGCCATAGAACATCGCCGTGAAAATCGTTGCTACGATCATCACGATCGGGAGCACGCCGGGCACGCTCTGGGCGCGCTCGCGCCAACTGTAGCGGCGCAGCCGCGGCGCGATCTCGGGATTGCGGATCGCGAGGATGGTGATGATGATCCCGTAGGTGATCGCCGTCAGCACGCCCGGGATGAAGCCCGCTACGAGAAGGTCGGCGACCGACTGTTCGGTGATGATCGCGTAGACGACGAGGAGGGTGGACGGCGGGATGATCGAATCGAGCACCGACCCGGCCGCGACCGAGCCGCCCGCGAGCGATTTCGTGTAGCCGTCCTTCAGCATCTCGGGGATCGCGATGCGGCTGAACACGGCCGCTGCCGCCGCGCTGGAGCCGCACACCGCCCCGAACGCGGCGACGGCGAGCACGGTCGCGGTCGCAAGCCCGCCCGGCAGGCGGCCGAACCAGCGCCGGCTCGCCTCGAACGCGGCTCTCGATACGCCTGCGCACTGGGCGAGATAGCCGAGCAGGATGAACATCGGCAGCACCGACAGCGTGTAGGCGGTGCCCTTGCCGTAGGGCACCGTTCCCGCTGTGCGGATGCCGGCGTCGAGCCCCAGCATCGCGACCAGGCCGACGATGCCGACGAGCCCAGCCGCGTACGCGATCCTGACGCCAAGCAGGCCGAGGACGACGAGGCCCAACGCGCCCAGCCCACCGAGTTCCAACGCCCCGAGTGCCATCACGACTGCCTTGTGGAGGGTGCGCCGATGCTGGGAGCGGCCAAGCGCCGGCCGTAGCCCACCATGGAGAGGAGGACGCGCAGCCACAGGAGAGCCAGCGAGACGCACAGGAGGAGCTTCGACGGCCAGAGCGGGGCGCGGATGTCCATGGTCGAATCGCCGAGCTGCCAGGTCCGCTGGAAACTGAACCAGGTCGCGTAGACGAGCACGGAAGCCGCGACGAGCGCGATGGCGCAGAGAAACATCTCGAACGCGGCGCGGGTGCGGCCCGAGAGGGCACCGGGCAAGAAGTCCATGCGGATGTGGGCCTGGAGGCGCTCGGCATAGGCGATCGCGGCGAACGCGATCACAGACATCATGAGCTCGACATAGTCGATATAGCCGGGGATCTGCAGGTTCCAGACGACCCGCACGACGATCTGCACGACGCCGAGGAGCATAAGCGCGAAGATGAACACCGCAGCCGCCCCTGCGAACATGTTCTCCACCGTCCGCAGCACCCGGTCGACGACCGGGACCTCAGCCGGAAGAGTGTCGATGGCGGCACTGTCGCTTTCCATGGACTACTCCGCGAGGTGAGTACGCGGGCGGCTGTCGGCCGCCCGCTGCAGGGCCTACCGCGCGGCCGGGGCGTCGGCGGCCCCGAGCACGAAGTCGAGCAGTGCCTGGGCCTCAGGGTGGGCGGCGCTGTTCTTCGCCACCCACTCTTCCCAGATCGGCCTCGCGCCGACCCGGCGCAGCTCCGCCATGTCCTCGTCCGAAATCTCGATCAGCGTCATCCCGGACGCCTTGATCTTGTCTAAGGCCGCTGCGGTGTCATGCTCCATCGCCGCGATCTGTGCGGCGTAGGCGGCCTCGCGCGCCTCCATGAGCACGTCGCGGTACTGCTGCGGCAGCGCGTCCCAGGCCTCGATGCTGAGCACGACCGGCAGCGCGGTGCCGGACATGCCCATGTTCGTCGTCATCCAGTCGCCGAGCTCGTAGGTGCGGTAGGAGACGTGGGCGTAGTAAGGCAGGGCGACCGCCGAAATTAGGCCGCGGTCCATCGCGACGTACATCTCCTGCGGCGGCATGTTGCTGGTCACGGCGCCGAACTTGGACAGCGCGTCGCCATTGCCGCCGAGCGCGCGCATGCGCATTCCCGAAATGTCGGCGAGCTTCTGCGGCGGGTTGCCCTTGCCCATCAGTTCGTATGTCGGCAGCAGGCTCGACATGAACGGAAACGCGCCCCACCCCGCGAACTCGCGGAGGATCGCCTTGTTCAGATGCACCGCGTCGTGGACCGCGCGCTGCTCCTCGGCGCCCGAGATCGGCAGGAACGGCAGGTCGAGGACGGTGTAGAGCGGCAGCCGCTCAGCCGAGACCGACGCCTGGACTGTCGCTCCCTGAATGGCGCCGATCTTGATGAGGTCGAGGAACTCGCGGCTGTCGCCGAAAGTGCCGTAGCCGATGGTGATGGAGAAGCGGCTGTCCGTCTTCTCCTCGACGAACTTCTTGATGGTCTCGATGTGGGTGGTCGCGGCGCGCGGCGAACCCATGGTGGCGATGCGCCAGTTCACCGAGGGGAGCGCGTCCTGCGCGAGCGCGGGCCCGGCGAGCAGGGTGGCGACGGCAACGGTGAGCGAAAGGCGAAGGGACGGTATCATTCTGCTGACGTCCTCTGAGTAGGAGCCCGGGGGCATGGTGGCCCGCCAACCCGGGCGGGCGGAGGAGCGAGCAGGCGGCTACTGCCGCGCCTTCTCGACCTCGGACATGACGAACTCGAACGTGTCGCGGCCGGGCAGGCCTTCGGCCTCCCGCTCTGCGATCCACTCGTCCCACACCGGTTTGCCACCGGCCGCGCGGAACGCCTCGAGGTCACGTTCCGCAAACTGGACGAGCTCGACGCCGGCGCCCTTGATCTTGGCGAGCGACTTCGCGTCGTCGTCCTGGATCGCCTTCTTCTGCGCGGCGTAGGCGACCTCGCGCGCCTGGTTGAGCAGCGTCTGGTATTGCGGCGGCAGCTCGTCCCAGGCGCTCTGCGAAAGCGTCACCGGGAAAGCGGTGGTTCCGAGTGCGAGGTTGGTCGTCATCCACTTGCCGAGCTCGTAGCTGCGGAAGGAGACGTGCGCGTAGTAGGGGAACGCGACGCCGTCGAGCAGCCCGCGGTCCAGCGCGACGTAGACCTCCGACGCCGGCATGTTGACGGACGAGGCGCCGAGGCGATCGAGGGCGTCGCCCGCTCCACCCAGCGCGCGGATGCGCATGCCTGCGATGTCGGCGAGCTCGGCCGGCTTGGCGTTCGTTCCCATCAGCTCGTACTGCGGCAGCAGGCTCGACATGAACGGCATCGCGTTCCAGGCCGCGAACTCCTTGGCGACAGGCGGGTAGGCGTGGACTGCCTCGTGCACCTTGCGCTGCACGTCCGGGTCGGAGAGCGGCAGGAACGGCAGGTCGCGCACCGAATAGAGCGCCAGCCGCGAGCCGGAGAGGGACGGCTGAACCGTTGCACCCTGCACCGCGCCGACCTTCAGAAGGTCGAGGAACTCGCGCGGCTCCCCGAGCGTACCGTAGCCGATGGTGATCGAGAAGTTGCCGCCGGTCTGCTCCTCGACATACGTCCTGAGCGTCTCGATGTGCGTCAAGCCTGTTCGCGGCGATCCGAACGTCGCGATCCTCCAGCTGACCTTGGGTCCCTTGACCGCCTGTGCCGATGCGGACGTTGTCGCGAACGCGGTCGTGACCGCGAGCGCGGCCGCAAGGATGCTCAGTCTCATTCATCCCTCCCGTGGGGCGCGGGTTCTTGTTTGCGCCCTTCTGCGTGTGATGCGGCGTGACCGCGCCGGGTCAGCCGATGATGTTGCGCTCCCTCAATGCGTCCAGCTCGTCCTGTGGCAGGTTCAGCTCACGGGCGAGGACCTCATCGCTTGCTTCGCCGAGGTGCTGGCCGGGCCAGCGGATCGCCGCCGGCATCCGCCGCAGCCGCGGCACCGGGGCGGCGAGGCAGACGTGGCCACGGTCGTGGTCGGGCACGTCGACGAAGTTGCCGCGAGCCACCACCTGCGGGTGAGTCATCAGGTCGCCGATGCTCTGGATCTTGACCGCCGGCACGTCCGCCGCCGACAGCGCGTCCAGCGCCGCGGCGGTTGTGTGGCGGCGGAGCCAGGCGTTGATCTCGGCGTCGAGCGCCGGACGGTTCGCAACCCGATCGGTGTTCCGCTTGAATCTCGGGTCCTCGATCAGGTCCGGGCGGCCGATGACGGTCATCAACCGCCCGAAGACACGGTCTCCGGTGCCGCTGACGAAGATCCACTCGCCGTCGCCGGTCAGGTAGGCGCCGCCCGGCGCGACGTAGCCCGGAGTATTGCCGGACCGCTCGGTGACGATGCCTTCGTGGCGGAAGGTCTGCGGCATTTCCTTCAGGAACGGCAGCATCGTCTCGTAGAGTGCGAGGTCGACGTCGTCGCCCTCCCGCTCGCCGCGCCGCAGCCTGCCGAGCATCGCGGTGACCGCGCCGAACGCAGCCCACAGGCCCGCCGTGAAGTCGCAGACGGGGAGCCCCGCCTGCTGCGGCGGCCCGTCAGGCTCGCCGGTGACGTAAACGAGTCCGCAGAACGCCTGCGCGTTGCGGTCGAATCCGGGGACGTCGCGCCACGGGCCGTCCTGGCCGTAACCGCTGATGCGTACGACCACGAGTTCGGGACGCTGCGCGCGCATCCACTCGGCGGTGATACCCCACCGGTCGAGGGTGCCGGGGCGGAAGTTCTCGATCAGGACGTCGGTCGTCGCGAGCAGGCGAGCGAGGATGTCGCGCCCCTCCGGATGGCGAATATCGAGCGCGACGGAGCGCTTGTTGCGGCCGATGGACGACCACCAATAGCCGCTTTCGCCGCCTGGCGGGTAGGCGCCGAGCGTGCGCATCGGGTCGCCCTGGCCCGGAAGTTCGATCTTGATGACATCGGCGCCGAAGTCGGCGAGAAGGGCGGCGGCGAACGGCGCCGAAATGAAGGTCCCGAGTTCGATCACCCGGACGCCCGCGAGTGCGGCCGGCGATGATCCCTCGCAACTCGTCATCGCGCGAAGCCGGCGGTGGAATGCGTCGCGCCCGCGTCCGCATGCGGAAGAAACGTTCGCATGTGTGCAGCTTCGACCTCTGACGGAGGTTGAACACGTCGCGGCAAGGCCGATCGAGCGGTGGCCTGCCTGACGTTCTAATTGTATAACCCTTTTCCAAGGGTGGCAACAGCCTCGCCGCGTGGATGGCGGCTTCACTTGCCTGCTGCATTGTAGCAGAACCGGGGTGCGGTCTCCGCCAGCGGTTCACCGTCCCCTCAAACAGCCCGCGGATTTCCATGACCGACCACGCAGCAGTGCGCAAAACGACGGCGATCGCAACGGCCCCGAGGCCACTCAAAGCCGCGCTCCGCGTGGCGACCGAACTGCGACGCCAGATCGTGACGGGTCAGCTTCGGCCCGGCGACCGGCTGCCGCCGGAGAACGCGCTGCAGACCCAGTTCGCAATCTCGCGACCGACCCTGCGCGAGGCGTTGCGGCTGCTCGAGGCGCAGTCGCTCATCACCATCGCCCGCGGCAAGCACGGCGGCGCCAAGGTCACCTCGATCGATCTGCGGACGATCGCGAGCCAGGTCGGCGTGTTCCTGCAGATCGAGGGAACCTCGCTCGACGACCTCTGGACCGCGCGCACGATCATCGAGCCGCCCGCAGCGGGCATGCTCGCCGCGCGCCGCGATCCGGACGCCCTCCTCGCGCTGAAGGCCAACATCGAGGGCGCGCGCGAAGCCTCGCGGAAGGACCTCATCCGCTACGCCGGCCTCAGCGCCGAGTTCTCGATGCTGATCATCCAGCACTGCGGCAACAAGACGATCCATCTGCTCGCCTCGCTGATCTACGACCTCATTCGCCGTCAGCACGAGCACGTGACCGAGCGCACGCTCGGGCGCCCGAGCGTCGACAAGCTGCGGCAGAACAGCATCCGCAGCCGCGAGGCGCTCGTCGGCATGCTGCGGGCCGATCCGCCCGAGGCCGTGGAGGAGTTCTGGCGCGACCATCTCTGCCACATGCGCGATCTGGTGCTAACCGCGTACGAGAAGCCGCGCACGATCGACGTACTCGGCAGCGCCCCGGCGGGCGCGGGCGGAGCGGCGAAGGCGTCGTGACGGCGGCGAGGCGGCGCGGTCGTCGTTCCACACCGTCGGTCAGCTCGGTGCCGGCGGGCCCGACATTCCCTTTGCAGCGCAGGCGAAGTTTTCCGATTGCCGACGGACTTCTGGAGATGATCAACGCAGCTGATCGCTCGACGGACAATTACTCAGGGATGCCCCCTCGCCCGTTGTGACTTCCGCATCACAGCTTGACGCATCGTGATCCCGTCAGGGGAGAGCGGCATCATCCATTCGAAAGATCGTCCCGTCCGGGCATCTGCAGGGCAAGGGCGGCCTCAGCCAAGCCGCGTCGTTCTCAATACGCGCCGCGACGCGCAGCAGGACGCATCAGCGGATCGCAGACCGCAGGCGAGCCAAAGAACCGCCCTTCATGATCGAGCCGGGCAACGGATGTCCGACGATGTCCTCGGCCAGCCGGGCTGCTTCGATCATCCTTTCGAGGTCGATGCCGGTTTCCACGCCGAGTTCCTCGCAGAGGAAGACGACATCTTCGGTGCACACATTGCCGGCTGCGCCCTGGTGGCCAGCGAACGGGCATCCGCCGAGGCCGGCCACGGAGGAATCATAACTGTCGACCCCCATTTCCAGTCCGGCATAGACGTTGGCGAGGCCGAGGCCGCGCGTATTGTGGAAGTGCAGGTTGATCCGCAGCGACGGCCAGCGCTCGCGAATGGCGCCGACGGTGCGCTTCACAGTGTCCGGCGTCGCCCAGGCCATGGTGTCGTTCAGCGAGACCCGCGTCAGAGTGCACTGATGCGCCTCCGCGATCTCGATCGCCTTCGCCACGGTCGCGACGAGGTGCTCGGTCGGGATGTCGCCGGCGAAATTGCAGCCGAAGGCCGCCATTATGAGGACGCCGTCTACAGCCAAGCCGTTCTCCAGGAAAACCTCGACCTGGCGGTTTTGGATCGCGATGTTTTTTTCGGTGTTTTGGTTCTGGTTGCGCTCGATGAACCGCTCCGATGCGGAGAGCAGTATGGCATCCTTGAAGGTGAGCCGGTTGCGATATTGCAGCGCCCTCATCAGGCCCCGCTCGTTGAGCCACAGCGGAAGATAGCTGACGCCCTCCCGGACCCGCATGCCGGTCACGACATCGTCAGCGTCGGCCCAGCCGGGCACCTTCTTCGGATTGACGAAGGAGCAGACCTGGATTTGGCGGACGCCGGTCTCCGAAAGCGCATCAATGAGCGCGATCTTCCGGTCGGTAGCGATCGGCCCAGGCTCGATCTGAAGCCCTTCACGCGGTCCCTTCTCGCAGATCTCGACAAACTTCGGCAGGTCGGACATCACAGCGGCTCCATGTGAGTTTCTTGTCGCCCAGCCCGGGCCTCAGCGGCGGCACTTGGAATGATGAGGGCATCGACGGCCACGAGACCGTCTTCGCGGAGAATGAAGGGGTTGACGTCCAGGGCCCCGAGGAGGTCGCCCGCCCAGAGCGCGAAATCCTGGAGCCGCGCTAGCACGGCGAGTATCTCATCCGCACTGCGCGCGTGGGGCCAGCGCGGGCTGCGCAGGATGCGGCCGAGCGCGGAGTTGGCGAACTGCCGCTCCAGCGCAGCGGCAGGCGCCGGGATGGACCACATCTCGACCGCGCGGATCGCCTCGGCGTGAATGCCGCCGAGCCCCGCAAGGAGGATCGGCCCCACGTCCGCTTGACGCGTCACCCCGGCGATCATTTCGAGATGGCCGGCGACGAGAGGCTGGATCGCCATCGGACCCCCGCCGAAGGCCCTGTGCGCCTCCCGGATCGCGTCCGCCCCTCTGATGCCGACGCGCACCAGGCCGGCCTCCGTCTTGTGCCCGACACCCTCGACGACGGCCTTGGCGACGACCCTGCCGCCGAGACGCTCGGCCGCGGCGATCGCCTCGTCGAGATCGGCGCACACCTCCGTCTGAACCGTCGGGACGCCGAAGCGCGCGAGCAGCGCGAGGCTCTCCGGCTCCGTGAGCGGGCGGCCGAGGCGCAGGAGCGGTTCGCCCGCGGCCGGCTCGCGGCCCGGTATGCCGTCTTGGCACGGGGCCGGCGGCGGATGCAGCACGGCGGCAAGACCCTGCAGCGCGGCCTCGGTGTCCGGGAAGACCTTGAAGCCCTGCTCCAGATAGCCCGCCGCCTTTTCGGGCTGCAATCCGCCCGGCACGACCAGGACCGACGGCTTTTTGGAGAGCGCCCGCGCCGACGCGAGATCCCTGATCAGCGTCGGCACGCCCGAATTCGGATCGATGCCGTTGATCGGCGTCATCATCGCGCCGACCGCCGGATCCGCCGCCACGATCTCCGCGATCGGGCCGGAGCGGGCGCGGTCGAACACGCCGAGATCGACAGGATTCCCGAACTGCGAGAAGCTCAGATATTCCGCAAGGCGTGATTGAGTCACCGGGCCGAACTCGGCCAGCGGCACCTTGTGATGCTCGGCGAGATCGGCGAGAATCGCAGCGCCCGCACCCGAGGTGGACATGATTGCCAGGCCGCCTGGCGCTCGGCCAAAGAAGCTCAGCATGGCCGCCGCGCTCATCAGGCCCTCGAGCGAGCGAACCATAGGGATTCCGCTCGCCTCGAAAAGCGCCCGGTAAGCATCCGCCTGCCCGGCAAGACGGCTCGAATGGGCGAGTGCCGCGCGCGCACCCGTCTCCGTCAGGCCGGCCTTGAGCGCAACGATGTGCTTGCCGAGCCCGGCGGCGCGTTCCCCGAGCCGGCGCAGCCGTTCTCCGTCGGAGATCGCGTCCACGAGCAGCGCGGCGACCCGCGTCGATTCCTGCTCAAGGACGAACTCGAGATAGTCCAGAAGGTCGAGGTCGGCTTCGTTGCCGGCCGAGACGAAGCAGGACAGGCCCCCCCCGACGCTCTCCAGATAGCCCATCATCAGGGAGAAGAGGGCGCCGCTGTGCGAGAGGATGGCTATATCGCCGGGCCGCAGGGCAACCGAATGAGCGGCATTGAAGCCGAGCGCCAGGCGGTTCGCCGTATTGTAGATGCCGTTGCAGTTCGGACCGACGACGCGGATGCCGGTTTCCGCAACCGTGCGCTTCAGGTCCGCATTGCGCGCCCGGCTTCCAGGGCTTGCGCTCTCCGCGAACCCGGCCGCGCTCACGATGGCGGTCTTCACGCCGATCTCCGCGCAGTCGCGCAGCGCCCGCGAGGTCGCGTCGGCTGGGAGCGCGAGGAATGCGACGTCCACCGGACCGGGCGCTTCGCGGATGTCGCCGAGGCAGACCGCGCCGTCAGCCTCCTGGAGATCGCGGCCGACGGCGTAGACCTTGCCTCGGAAGCCGCCGCGCATCACGTTGCGCAGGACCTGCCGCCCGCGCTTGATCGGGTCGCGGGAAACGCCGACCACGGCTACCGCGCGCGGCTCGAACAGCGCCGAGAGCGCCTCCTGGAATGCCGGGACGTGTGCAGCGGGAAATGGCGCCTGCAACGCCTTCACCGCCCCTTCCATTTCGGCTCCCTCTTCTCCACGAAGGCGCGCGTCCCCTCGATCCTGTCCTCGCTGAGATAGGGATTAATGCCTTCGTCGAGGCGCATCGCGGCCGCGAATGGCATCCCGGACGACTTTACCGCGGTCTCCTTCATGCGCCGGACGGTGAGCGGTGCGTTCTTCGCAATTGCCCCGGCGAGCTCGAGGGCAGCCTCCAGCGCGCCGCCCCGCGGCGTGACGCTGTTGAGCAGCCCCCATTGCAGCGCCTTCCGGGCGTCGATGTAGTCGCCGCGGAAGAGCATCTCGAGCGCGAGGGCACGCGGGATGATGCGCGGCAGCATGACGGTGGAAAAGTGCGCACCCCGGCCCCGTTTCGCCTCCGGCAATCCCATGACGGCGTGTTCGGCCGCGATGCGCATGTCGCAGGCGAGGCAGAGCTCGAACCCTCCGGCGACCGCCGCGCCGTTGATCGCGGCGATCGTGGGCTTGTAGGTCTCGAGGATGATCTCGAAGATGAACCGGTTCAGCGTGGACATGAAGTATCGGTAGGGCTGGCCGGCATCGTCGGCGACCTTCGCCTCCTTGAGGTCGCGCCCGGCGCAGAACGCCCGGTCGCCGGTGGCGGTGAGGATCACCGCGCGGACATGCGGATCGATGTTCGCTTCGACGAAGCTCTCCGAGAGTGCGTCCATGAGGCCCGGCGTCAGGGAATTCATCCTTTCCGGACGATTGATCGTGAGGACGCGGACGTGCCCGAGCGTCTCGACCAGGAGTTCCGGAGCCGCCCCGCTTTGGTTGTCGCGGCTCGCCGCTTCCCGAGTTGTGGCTTCGTTCATGCCTGCCTCCCTTCTGGGACCGCGGCTCGCGGGCGCCCGGCTTCCGCCCGAGATGCGGGCCGGGTGCGTGCCGGCCTCTGCCCCGCGCTCGATTGACCCGCAAATCGCAGACTTTCGTCGGGGCTGTCGAATGAAGGTTGCTGAGCGGCCGGATGAGCGTTCCTCATCCTTCGCCAGTTCGAATGCAGCACCCGTTCGTTCGTCCGGACAGGGCGTCACGAAATGAGCATTGATGCTCCAAACCATGAGAATGTTTCATTTGCCGTCCGCCGACCGGGCCCGGAAACTTCGGCATGGCGTCACGAGACGTCGTTCAGAAGAGCGGTCGGCGAGAATGACGACCGGCCGGAAGCGGGACGCTTCACGCCCTTGGACAACAGCCGAATCCGATCGGGAGATGGCGGCTTCATGAACCCATACAGCCGAGAACGGGAATGAGCGGGGCGGGCTGCGATCCGCGCGGCGCGGCGCTGCGGCCGAGCTCTGCCGGCCAGGAGGCTCGCCGATGACGAAGCTGACCCGGGCGAAGCTCGAGCATCTCGCGTTCCTGGCCGCAATCACCGCCTGCGCCGCGCTCTACATGCTCGACGCCTGGCGCGTGTCGCATCGGGTGGAGAACCTGATCGTGATCGTGCCGTTCGGCGCCGCTGCGATCGTGCTCTGCCTTCTGATCGCGGCGAGGCTGCTGCGAACCGCGGAAGACGACGACACGCCGGCGGCGGCTGAAGCTGCGGAGGCGCCGGGACGCGCGCTCTGGCCGCGGATCATGCCCCTCGTGGTCATGGCCCTGATCGGCGCCTACGCGTTCCTGCTCGAGATCGTCGGGTTCGACATCGTCACTTTCGCCTTCGTAGCGCTCTCTCTGCTTGTGCAGGGCGACCGGAACCTGCCTCGGGTCCTCGTCTTCTCCGCCGTCTTCACCTTCGTGGTCATCTGGGGCTCGAAGGCGATCCTCTCGGTGCCCATTCCAACGCTGCTCGGATGACACCGTGCTCGACCTGAACGCCCTCGGCGGCGCATTCGATCTTCTGACGAGTTCGTTCTCGCCGTGGCTGGTCGTGCTTCCCGGCCTGATCATCGGCCTCGCAGCCGGCGCGATCCCGGGCGTGTCCGGCTCGATGGCCATGGCGGTGCTGCTGCCGCTCACCGCCTACATGGACTTCCTCTCGGCGATGCTGTTCCTCACGTCGATCTTCACCGGCGCAGGGTTCGGCTGCGCGATCCCCGCCATCCTCATCAACATTCCCGGGACGCCGGCCGCAGTCGCCACCGCCTTCGACGGCTACCCGATGGCTCAGAAGGGGCTGCACAACGAGGCCCTCGGCCTCGGTCTCGGTGCATCCGTTGCCGGACAGCTCGTCGGATATGTCGTCCTCCTCCTGGCCGTCGGTCCGGCCTCCTACGCGGTGCTCAAGATGGGACCGCTCGAAATGTCCGCGGTCGCGATCTGGGGCCTGACGCTCATCGGCATGCTGCGTGGCCGCCATGTCGGGCGCGGACTGCTTGCCGGCATAGTCGGCGTCCTCATCGGCACGGTGGGCACGAACGCCGCGGGCTACAGCCGTGGCACCATGGGCTACACGGTGCTCCTCGACGGCTTTCCCGTGATCCCCGCGATGATGGGGCTCTTCGTCTCCAGCCAGCTCTTCGCGCTGATCGGGCGGGAAAGCTACATCGTGAAGGACGAGGCTGCCCGCGTGATCTCGGTCGCGCGGATCTGGAGCGGGTTCCGGGAAAGTTTCCGGCACCCCGGCATCCTCATCAAGGGCAGCCTGATCGGCTGTGGCGTCGGTATCGTGCCGGGCGTCGGATCCTCCATCTCCAACCTTCTCTCTTATGCGCAGACGCGCCGGTCGGATCCGAATCCGGAAAGCTTCGGCAAGGGTAACCCGAAAGGCGTCATGGCCTCGGAATCGGCGAATTCGAGCTCCGAAGGCGGCTCGATGGCGACGCTGCTGGCCCTCGGCATCCCGGGCGGCGCCGGCACGGCCGTGATGCTTTCCGCCTTCGCCATGCACAACATCAATGGCGGCCCGCGTTTCATCACCGATCACCGGGACATCGTCTACGGCATCATCATCGGAAACTTTTGGCAGGCGGTGCTGCTCGCCGTGGTCGGTATAGGATTCGTCTATTTCGCCGCGGCGATCGTGAAGCTACCGGTTCGCTACCTCGTGCCAACAGTAATGGTTCTCGGTGCGATGGGGTCCTACGCCCTCACCGGCAGCAGTGTCGGCCCGGTCACGCTCTTCATCTTCTCTATTCTAGGCTGGCTGCTCACTCGGTTCGACTATTCCGTGCCCGCAATGGTGGTGGGACTGGTGCTCGGCTTCATGCTGGAATCCGAACTCCTGCGCACCTACCAGATCAGCGGCGGCGACCCGTCCTACCTGCTCAAGCGTCCGGCCGGCACCGCGATGCTGGCGCTGCTCGTCCTGACCGCGACGGCGCCGTTGCTCAAGAGCGGCTTCCGCCGCTACCGCGCCGCGACTCAGGAGAGCCCGGGATAGGCGCGACGCAACGCCTGGAGCATCAAGGGAGGAACCAATGAAGAAACGATTCACCAGACGCACCTTCATCAAGGCGGCCGGCGCATCCGCAGCCGTCCTTTCGGCGCCCGCGATCCTGGGATCGGCCGGCCGCGCCCAAGGCGGTTGGCCGGACAAGCCGCTCACCTTCATTGTCCCGTTCGGCAACGGCGGCTCGACAGACCGCTACATGCGTGCCGTGCAGCCCTACATAGAGAAGGAATTCGGCCAGCCGGCGACGATCGTCAACAAGCCCGGCGCATCGGCCATGATCGGGCACAACTATTTCCTCCAGCAGCGCGACGACGGCTACACGCTGCTGTGCACGTCGGCCTCGATCTACCTGCCGATGAACATCGTTGTAATGGGCGCCCAGTTCAAACTCGACGACTTCGCGTTCATCAACCTGCCGCAGCAGAATTCGAGCGCCCTGTCGGCATCGCCGGAATCGCCCTATCACTCGCTGGAGGAAATCGTGAAGGCGATCAGGGCGAAGCCGGGCACCATCAGCATCGCGTCGACCGTGGGTTCCGCGCACGACCTCAACCTGACGCTCCTGCTCGACAGCCTCGGCCTGACCCGCGAGGACGTCCGCATCGTGAACTATCCGGGCGGTGGCGACATCCAGGTCGCGCTCGGCGGGGGCGTCGTCGATGCCGGTGCCCATGCGGCCGAGAGCGCACTCGGGAGCGAACAGTTCTTCCGGCCGCTCGTGGTCTTCAGCAGAAAGCCGGTGAAGCCATTCGAAAATGCACCCCTCGTCGACGCGGCCGTCACCGCTCTCGGTGGCAAGCCGCAATGGATCCAGGGCTCGATAGCGGGTTTCGCTGCCCACAAGGGGGTTCCCGAGAAGCACCCGGAACGCTGGCAGCGCCTCGTCGACGGCTTCAAGGCCATCGGAACCAATGCCGACGCCGAAGCCAAGCTGCAGGCGCAGTCCCTGACCGCCGCATGGATCGGCCCCGAAGAATCCACGAAGTTGATGAACGACAGCTTCGCCATCATTGAGAAGTACAAACAGTACCTGATGGCAAGCTGATCGGAGAGGCGAAGAACGGCTCCGCCGGCGCGGTGCAGACCGCGCCGGCGGAGCGGAACGGTTCCGCTGTCCTCAGATGGAGGGCATAGCCGGCGCGGACGGACTCGGAGAAGGAGCGGCCGCCGACGCCCTTGCGCGCGCGTGCGCCGCCGCCGAACTCCCGGCGATCCGGCCGAACACCGACCCCGACAGCAGGCCGCTGCCGGCAGGGTAATTGTGGTAGAAGAGCCCGCCGACCATTTCGCCCGCCGCGTAGAGGCCCGGTATCGGCCGGCCGGCGACGTCCTCAACCTCCGCGCCGCGGGAGATCTTCACACCTCCGAAGGTGAAGGTGACGCCGCAGGTCACGGCATAGGCTTCGAAGGGTGGCGTGTCGATCGGACGGGCCCAGTTCGACTTCGGAATCGCGAGCCCGATCGTCCGACGGCCGTCCTTCACGGTCGGGTCGAACGGCCGGTCGGAAATGGCCGCCCGGTTGAACGCCGCGATTTCCCGCAGGCAGGCTTCCGCATCGACGCCGTCGAGCTTGCCGACCAGCTCTTCCAGCGAGCCGGCGGTGACCTTCGTCACCTGTCGGATGCGATATTCCCCGCGCAGGAGCGCTATCGATTTCGCATCGAAGATCTGCCACGCGAACATGTCGGGCTGCTTCAGGATCACGCTGCCGTACTTGGCATAGGTGTAGATGCGGATGTCGGCGCCCTCGTCGACGAACCGCTCGCCGCGCGCGTTCACCATGACGCCGAGCGGATAACTGTGCTTCTGGAACTGGTCGCCGATGGCGAGATCGCCGAAGGGCGGCGCGTTCAGTTCCCATCCGACCGAGTGGCAGCCGGAATAATGCCCGTACGACATCGCGCCGGCATCGAGCGCCATGCGGATGCCGCCGCCGGTGTTGAAGCGGGTGCCGCGCACCTTCGCGACATCCCAGCCCGGGCCGAGATAGCGTGCACGCATCTCCGCACTCGCCTCGAAGCCGCCGCATGCGAGAACCACGGCATCGGCCGCGAGCTCGACCGTCCTGCCCCTGAGGACAGCGCGCACGCCGCGGACGCGCCGATCGGGATCGAGGAGCAGATCGGTCGCCGACGTGTCAAAGACGATCGGGATTCCGGCCTCCGCGCAAGCCTTGTACTCCGCCTCGACGAGCCCCGGCCCGCCGCCGGAAACGACGCAGGCGAGTCCGCCCCAGAACTTCAGCCTGCCGCCGACCTTGAAGGTGTGGCCAAAGCTCGGCTCGAAGCGGACGCCCTTGCCGCGCAGCCACGCCATCGTCTCGAAGCTTTTCGTGACCAGAATTTCGCAGAGCTCCGGGTCGGTCCGGTAATTGGTGGTCCGGCCCATGTCGTCGAAGAACCGGGACTCCGGATAGGATCCGAAATCGAGCGTCTCCCTCTCGGCCTCGCTGAGGTCGGGCATCAGCTCCGCGAGATCGTCGATGCCGTTGAAGGCGAAGCGGTAGCCGCCGCCGGTGAAGCGGCTGTTGCCGCCCGAGAGCTCTTCCGGAGCCGCCTCGAGCATGAGGACCCGCGCGCCGGCTTCGCGGGCGGACAGAGCGGCACAGCACGCGGCGTTGCCACCGCCGACCACAATAACGTCGGCGCTGCCGAGATCCCCCGCCTCCAACATGGCAAGCCCCCTCAGACTGCGATCACGCCCGTGTCGCCCTCGCGTGCAAGATTTGTTCCGTAAGGCCGAGAGAGACGGTCGATGCGTTCGAGCACGGCACGCGCCGTTTCCCCCCGGGCGAGGACCGGGCGGCCACGCTGCGGCCGGGGGAGACCGTAGCCCGCATCCGTGGGATGGATTTCGATCCGACGCAGCACGCGCCCCTCGAAACGGCAGACGGCGATCATCCCCTGCCAGAATGCCGGCTCCGCCGGATGGCCCTTGCGGTCCTTGTCCGTGCGCGCGTCGAGGAAATCAGCGGGCGTGGCGTCGGACGGCAACCCGAAGCGCTCGTAGGAATCGGCCGGGAAGCTCGTCATCGTCTCGTTCTGGAAGATGAAGTTGCCGAGCCCGTAGAAAACCGGCCGCCCCTTGTATATCTCGATCCCGAGCGCCGTGTGGGACCCGTGGCCGGCGACGATGTCGGCCCCGGCGTCGATTGCGCCGTGGGCGAATTCCACCACGCATTCCGCCGGCTCGGTCATTTCCGCCTGCCTCGACGCGGTCGCGGCGCTCGCATGCGCGAAGTCGTGGGAATGGATCGAGGCGATGACCCAGTCCGCCTGGCGACGCGCCTCGCCGAGCGACTTCATGTTGGCTGCGAGATCGGCGGGATCGGCTGGCCGAGCGAAGCGTGCGGCGGGGCCGGCCGAGAAGTTGTGGTCGAGGAAGTGGACCTCGTCCGCACCGCCCTGCGGGGCTTCCGCATCGCTGTAGAAATGCTTCCGCTTGCGCTCCGCCTCCTTCGCGAAGCCGAGGTCCCGGGACAGTCTCCGAAGCACCTCGAGAGCGTCCGGCGGGACCGTGAAGACCGTGCCGAAGGCGAGCGGGTTGATGCCGGGCCGGCCGGTCGCGTCGGAGCGGGCAGCGCCGGCCCGGCTCCAGGGGTAGAACGTCGTCGTGGCGGCGACCAGGCCGACGCGCCCACCACGGGTGTCGCAATAGCCGGGCGCGCGCGCGGCGGCGAGATTGCGCCCGATCCCCGCGAAGGCAAGGCCCGCTTCCTCCAGGTGCGTGATCGTGGCGAGGGCACCGCTCTCATTGTAGTCGTAGGCGTGGTTGTTCGCGGCGGAGACAAGCCCGATCCCCAGCCATTCGAGCTCTGCGAGGAGACTCGGGTGCATCGAGGTGTAGGTGGCATAGGACAGCGTCGGCACGCCCTCGTCGGGCCGGCGCACCACGGTCTCCAGATTGCCGAAGGCGAGGTCCGCGCCGCGGAGAATCTCGCGGAGTTGCAGGAATCTGCTCTCCTCGTGCATGCGGATGCGCCGGTTCAGCATCACATCGCCGACGAGCGCGACGCTGATGTCGCCGCGCTCGACCGCAAACCGCACGTCTTCGCTCATGTCCGCCATGACCGTCATCGGCCGCCGACGCGAAGGCGTCAGGCGACCCGCGCCTCGTTCGAGCGGGATGCAACGGCGTGGCGGGTCGTCCGCCGCGCAAAGACGGCGTTCCGCGTCTGACCGGAGCAGGACGGATAGTTGTGGAAGAAGATGCCGGTGATATCGCCGACGGCATAGAGCCCCGGGATGGGATGTCCGGTAATGGCGACGACCTGGCCGTCCGCCGTGATTTCCAGGCCGCCGAAGGTGAACGCGATCCCGCCCGTCACCGGGTAGGCTCGGAACGGCGGCTTCTCGATCCGGCTCGCCCAGTTTGTCTTGGGCGGGTCGATGCCGACGGTATGACGACCGTCGCGCTTCGTCGGGTCGAAGGGCCGGTCGTCCGAAACCGCCTGGTTGAACTCCGCGACGGTCGCTTCGAGCACGTCCGCATTGACGCCGATCTTCCTGGCGAGCTCCCGCAGGGTGTCGGCCTCGAACTTGAGCTCGAGATGCTCGGAATCGTGGCGGTAGATGTGCGGGATCGTGGTTCCGTCGAAGATCTGGTACGCAACGCCGCCCGCCTGCTCGAGGATGAAGCGACCGCTCTTCGCATAGGTGTAGGAGAAGTGTGCCTCGCCTTCGTCGTAGAAGCGCTGGCCGAACTTGTTCACGGTTATGCCGAGCGGATACGAGTAGCGCTTCGTCCAGCTGCCCATGCCGTCTTTGCCCACCGGCACCTCGAAGCGTGGCGAGGCGCCGTCGAGGGGCGCGAGGTGTGCGCCCTTCCAATGGCCGGCCGAGCGCGCCCCGAGGTCGAGCGCCATCCGGAGCACCTCCCCGGTGTCATGCCGGGTACCCCGGACCTTCATCATGTCCGGATTGCCGGCGAGATAACGTGCGCGCATCTCCTGGTTGGCCTGGAACCCGCCGGCGCACAGGATGACCGCGTCGGCATAGAGGTCGTAGATCTGGTCGGCCGTTGAGACGGAGACGCCTTCGACACGATGGCGGTCGCCGAGGAGGGCGCTCACCGGCGAATCGTAGCGGATCTCCACGCCCATTCCGGTCGCGATCTCGCGCCAGATCTTGAGCTGCCCGAGCCCGCCCCCGACCGGATGGATCACCACGCCCGGCTCGAAGTGAATCTTGTTGTCGACGACGACGTTCATGTGGAGCTTCCAGCGGATGCCGAGCTCCCGGGTCCAGTGGATCGCCTCGTTCGAATCGCCCGCGATCGCCATTGCAAGATTCTGGTCGATCAGGCCCTCCGTCACGCGGTTCAGATCCGCCATGAAGTCGTCAACGGTGTAGGGCGGTACGACGATCCGGGCATAGGTTTCGTCGTCCATGTCCCCGACAAGGTCGCGGATCTCGTCCGGCCCGGAATAGACGAAGCGGAACCCCGTCGAGGAAAAGCGCGCATTGCCGCCGGATTCCGATTCCGGAGCCTTCTCGACCATGACCACGCGTTCGGCGCCCGCCTGACGAGCGGCGACGGCGGTTTCCAGGGCGGCGCTACCGCCACCGACGACGACGACGTCGCAATGTTCCTTGATCCGCACGCTTTTCGCTCCTCTTGACCCGGGGTCGCGGTCTCGCCCCTCCGCCGGTGCCGCGCGGCATGCGGCAGGGAGGGCTCGTTCGATCGTTTCGGTATCCGCGCCGGAACCGGGGCTTGGCAAACGAGATGTTGTAATGATCGCCATGAGCATAGGTCATGGGCTGGATTGTATTCGCGCCAGCAGGATGAGCGTTGCTCATGCGTTTCACGACGAGTTCTCGCTGGGAGCCGGAGGGGCCGTCGCGAACGTACCCGAGTTGGAGGCGGCGATTGTCCGCGGGCTTGAGCATGCGCGGCACGGTCGACCCTACCTGATCGATGCGACGGTGAAGCCCGGCTACCTCAATCCGCCGCCGTCGCGCGGCAAGGGGTGAGGTGGGTCGACGCCGGATGAGCAAGGCTCATGAGGGTCATGACGACATGTCGCTTGCCCGATCCGGCCCCGGCCCGATGATCGGAATGTCAATCGTCCCGGAACGCTGCACCAGACGGCGCGGGACGCCGTTTCCGCGGGCTCTCGAGCCGAGGAAGCGGGGCGGCGGATACAAGAAGTCAGGGAGGAGCGACATGAGAGTGGGACGGCTTTCTTCGTGGGGAATTGTGCTCGGCCTGGCCGCCGGGCTCGCGCTGGCCGCGCCGGCCGCGGCGCAGACGGATTTTCCGAACCGATCGGTACGGGTCATCGTGCCGACCGGCCCCGGCGGCGCCACGGACACCACGGCTCGCAGCGTCACCGACACACTCGGCCAGGCTCTCGGACAGACCTTCGTGGTGGAGAACCAGCCCGGGGCGCAAGGCCTCGTCGCGATGACGTCCTTCAAGGATGCGGCGCCTGACGGCTACACGCTCCTATTGATGGCGAGCAGCCAGTCCGTGCTTCCGGCCTTCTACGAACTGCCTTACGATCCGGTCGGGGACATCACGCCGATCGCGCGGCTGTCGATCGCACCCGTCCTTCTGATGGTCAACAAGGACTTCCCTGCCAATACGGTCGAGGAGTTTGTCGCCTACGCAAAGGCGCATCCGAACGATATCAGCTATGGCTACCAGGGCGGACCGCCGCAGCTCGCCGCGGCCACCTTCGCCAGTGTCGCCGGGTTCGAAGCGCTCGGCGTGCCCTTCAATGCATCGGCGCAGGCCATGACAGAGCTCATCGCCGGACGCGTGACGTACCTGATGATGACGGCCGAGCAGGCCAAGGCGCAGGTCGAGGGCGGGACCCTGAAGGCGCTCGGCACGGCAGGCTCGAAACGCGCGGCGACGTTCCCGGACGTGCCTACGCTCGAGGAGCTCGGCTACCCGACCTACGGCACTGGATGGTTCGGCTTGGTCGGCCCGAAGGACCTGCCTCAGGAGATCGTCGACAAGCTGTGGACGACGCTGCAGGAGAGCTACATCGGCAAAGCGCCGCAGCAGGCGCTTGCGGCCAAGGGCCTGGAGCCGGCCACCGACGGCCCCGACGCGTTCAAGGCTATCATCAGCGACGAGATCGAACGGTGGCAGGCGATCGCCGGCAAGCTCGGGATCGAGAAGAAGAAGCCGTAACAGGAGGCCGGGCGGGCAACAGAGCCAGCCCGCCCCGCCCGTCGAGAGGGGCGTGGACGTGAAGATCCGCAGCATCAAGAACCTGGCCTCCGGCATCATCTTCCTTGCAATCGCGGCGGTGTTCTGGACGGGCTCTTTCGCTATGCCGATCGGGACCGCCGCCCGGATGGGCCCCGGCTATTTTCCCCAGGTCCTCTCCGTGCTGCTGGCTCTCCTCGGCGCCGGCATCGTCGCGAGCTCGCTCTATGTCGAGGACAGCATGCCGGCGGCATTCCACTGGCGCGGACTGGCGTTCATCATCGGCGCCGCCGTGCTGTTCGGCGTGCTCCTGAAGCCGCTCGGCATCGTGCCCGCACTCGGCGCGACCATCCTCATCACCACGATGGCGAGCCCGAACTTCCGCCCGGCGACCGCTCTGGTCCTCGCAGTCGGGCTGGTGGGGTTCGTGTGGATCGTCTTCGTGGAGGCACTGCACCTGCCCTGGGTCGCTTTCGGTCCATGGCTCGGCGGATATTGAGGGGGCAGGACAGTTGGACATCTTCTCCAATCTGGCGCTCGGCTTCGGGACCGCCCTATCCTTCCAGAACCTCCTCTATTGCTTCGTCGGAGTGGCGATCGGAACCTTCATCGGCGTTCTGCCCGGGCTGGGGCCGACGGCCACGGTGGCCATCCTCCTGCCGCTGACCTTCGGCCTGGAGCCGGTTTCCGCCCTGATCATGCTGTCGGGCATCTATTACGGCGCGCAATACGGTGGGTCGACGACGGCCATCCTGATCAACCTGCCCGGCGAGGCCTCGTCGGTGGTCACGGCGATCGACGGCTACCAACTCGCCCGCCAGGGCCGGGCGGGAGCAGCCCTCGCCACTGCGGCGCTCGGCTCCTTCTTCGCCGGCTGCGTGGCGACCCTGCTGCTCGCACTCTTTTCGCCGCCGCTTGCAGCGGTGGCGCTCAAGTTCGGATCGCCGGAATATTTCGCTTTGGTCGTGCTCGGGCTGGTCGCCTCGGTCGCGCTCGCATCCGGCTCCGTCATGAAGGCGCTCGCGATGGTCGTCCTCGGCTTGCTCCTCGGGCTCGTCGGCCAGGACCTCTATACCGGCACGATGCGCTACACCTACGGCCAGAGCCAGCTGATCGAAGGGCTTGATTTCGTCGCGATCGCAATGGGCGTGTTCGGGCTCGGCGAGGTCATCCGCAACCTGGAGCAGCCCGGCCAGCGTAGCATCATTGTCAATAAGATCGAGGGGCTGATGCTCACCCTCCGCGATCTCAAGCAGATCGCGAAGCCGGTTCTGCGCGGCACCATGCTCGGATCCGCGCTCGGCGTCCTGCCCGGGGGCGGAGCGATGCTCGCATCCTTCGCGTCCTACATGCTGGAGAAGCGCATCGCGCGTAACCCCGAGCGGTTCGGCAAGGGGGCGATCGAAGGCGTGGCCGGCCCGGAAAGCGCCAACAATGCCGGCGCGCAGACCTCGTTCGTGCCGATGCTCACTCTCGGCATTCCGACCAATGCCGTCATGGCCCTGATGGTCGGCGCGCTCATCGTGGTGGGCGTTACCCCCGGCCCGAATATAATCAAGGCCCAGCCGGCGCTCTTCTGGGGCGTTATCGCCTCCATGTGGATCGGAAATCTGATGCTCGTGATCCTGAACTTGCCGCTCATCGGCCTTTGGGTCCGGCTGCTGCGCGTGCCCTATCACCTCCTCTATCCGGCCATCGTGACCTTCTGCTGCATCGGCGCGTACAGCCTCGCCAATCACGTCTTCGACGTCTTTGTCATGGCAGGGTTCGGGCTGGTCGGTTACGTGCTCGTGAAACTTGACTGCGAGCCGGCGCCGCTGCTTCTCGGCTTCATCCTCGGGCCGATGCTGGAGGAGCACCTGCGCCGTGCGATGCTGATGGCGCGCGGCGACTGGACCGTGTTCTTCACCAACCCGATTTCCGGCGCCCTGCTCTGCGTCGCCTTCGTCGCGCTCGTGCTCGTCCTGCTGCCGTCGATCAGTTCGGCACGGCAGGAAGCGTTCGTCGAGGAATAGGATGCGGAAAGATCGGGATTTCCAGAGGCGGCCAGCTCACCCGGACGGCGGCGCGCCCGTCCGGCTTCCGCCGGCCGCATGCGCAGCCTCCGGGATCTCGGGACAGGCCTCGCACCGGCAGAGATGGCCGGCGAGGTAATCGCGGATATCCGCGTCGCTCCGACAGGCGATCGGCGTGCCGCCGCCGGCCTGCGCCATGCATCCCCGATAGACGCCCGACGGGCCGGAGCTGTTTGCTCGGTCGCGCATAGCGGCGCGATAGGAGCTTGGCCGGCAGACATAGGCAAAGGACCTGTGCTCACAATTCGTATGAGGGAAGCTCATGCGTCGCGCTGCGCAGCAGTGGGTGCACGCACATCGCGGTATCGCCAGCTAGGTCGGCTCTGCCAATGCCCGGCTGTGGGTCGGGTGCTGCCGCGCCTCGGAGACGCCATCCGGCATGCTCGCTCCGCCCTGCTGGATCGACCGGCAGCAATTGACCAGCCAATTCCTGAAGATTTGCACCTTCTGGAGCTTGATCCGCTCCGGCGTGCACAGCAGGAAGTAACCGGCGCTCGAAGCGTGCCGGATTCCGAAGGGCTCGATGAGGGTGCCCGAGGCGAGTTCGCGATCCACGAGGCCCCGACGTCCCATCACCACCCCGAGGCCGTCGACTGCCGCCTCGATCGCGGGGAAGAGCAGGTCGCAGACGATCTCGTCCTTGAACAGGAGGTTCGGCACGCCCGCGAGCCGGAGCCAGACCGGCCAGTCGTCGGCGAGAACCGGCGACGAATTGCGGATCGCCGTGTGGAAGGCGAGATCTTCGGGGGTTTCGAGGGGGTGCTTCTCCAGGAGCTTGGGACTACAGACGGGAAAGGACTCCTCCGATGTCAGCCGCTCGACGTGCTGGCCGGGCAGGTTGCTGAGCGGTCCGTAGCGAATTGCGACGTCATGATCGTAGCGCGCGAGGTTCTCGAACGACAGCACCGCCTTGATGTTTAGCGAGATGTTCGGGTGCAGCGACCGGAACTCTTCCAGCCGCGGGAACAGGACCTTTATCGCGAAGGTCTGCGGGCTGGCGATCGTTAGGTTGTTCTCGCGATCGGAGCGCATGGCGCGCTCGGTCGCGATCGAGACCTCCATCAGTGCGCTACGTATCGGTCCATAATACTCGCCCGCGACCTCGGTGAGCTCAATCGAATTCCGCTTGCGGACGAAGAGCTTCGTGCCGAGCAGGTCCTCCAGGCCCTTGATCTGGTGGCTCACCGCGGTCTGCGTGATATTGAGCTCGAGCGCCGCCCGCGTGAAGCTCAGGTGCCGTGATACCGCCTCAAAGGCGCGAAGGTTCGTCAATGACGGATAGCGGGTGATCATCGCTGCGCGGTTCCCACCATGCTGCGTCTCCTCCTACCAGAAACCCTTCCGAACCCGACCACGTCCGGCCCGGTGCGCGGTCTTCGCCGCATCGCTTCATACAAATATCTCATGCGCGGACCGCGCCGCAAGAACCGTGCGGAAAGGGGCGGGATGTGCCCTCGCCTACCCCGCGGTTCCCGCGGGCGTGACGAACGCGCATGCGCAGTGCGCGTGAGGAGGTGTTCGGACCGATCCTCCGTGGGCGCGCCGGCATCGGCGTACCCGGTCACGCGATCCGCTCATGCCCAGACCCGAACACTTCATTTGCCTCCGTCGGGCGGGGCGCGAAGATCGGGGTCCCGTCGCCTGTCCGCGGCGGGCCGGACCAGGTGGACTAACGGGGACGCGCAAGAGAATGGTACAACCACTCGACGGCATCCGGGTGCTCGAACTCGGGAACTACATCGCCGGCCCGGTCTGCGGGATGCTTCTCGGGGACATGGGCGCCGACGTCATCAAGATCGAGCCGCCCCATATCGGCGATCACACGCGCATGTTCCCGCCGGTCGTCAACGGCGAGAGCGCCTGCTTCGCGAACCTCAACCGCAACAAGCGCAGCATCATCCTCGACCTCAAGCGGCCCGAGGACCGCGAGGTCATGCTGAAGCTGGCGGAGACGGCCGACGTCCTGGTGGAGAACAACCGGCCCGGTGCGCTCGAGAAGCTCGGGCTCGGCGCCAAGGACCTCCTCGCCGTCAAGCCGGACCTCGTCTACGTCTCGACGTCCGGGTTTGGACAGACCGGGCCCTACCGCCGCCGCGCTGGCGTGAACTTTACGGTCGAAGCCTATGCCGGATCGCTTTCGATCTGCGGCGAGCCCGACCAGATGCCGATGCGTACGGGCATCCAGACCGCCGATATCGTGGCGGCGCTGTTCACGACCTATTCCGCGCTGATCGGGATCATCAACGTCCTGCGGAACCGAAAGGGGCACAGCTTCGACGTCTCTCTGTCGGAATCGACCATTGCCGTGGCCGTGTGGGAGACCGCGGAATACCTCACGACGGGCCAGGTGCCCCAGCGGCTCGGGCACCGCCACCGCGTGCACACGCCGGCGCAGCTCTTCGAGACACGGGGAGGCCGCTACATCGCGCTCAGCGCCGCCACCGACGAGCATTTCCGGCGGCTGATGGAGGTGCTCGGCCTGGAGGAAAGCCTCGCCGATTCCCGTTTCGCCACCAAGGTGCAGCGCAAGGCGAACGAGGATGCGCTGCTCGATGCGCTGAACCCCGCGATCCTCGGCTGGGACGTGAACGACCTGGCAGCGGCGCTCGATCGCGTCGGCATCCCCTGTTCCCCCGTCAACGATTTCGGCCAGGTCTTCGAGGATCCGCAGGTCAAGGCGCGCGGCCTGGTGGTGGAGGTCGGACATCCGACCATGGGGACCACGCGAACCGTGCGGAACCCGGTCCTCATGGACAGCGAAGGCCCGGAGATCCGCCGGCCGGCGCCGCTGCACGGCGAGCACACCGCCGAGATCCTCCGCGAACTCGGCTTCGAGGCGGACCATCTCGCGACGGAACCACCGGCCCGCGCGGCCGCCCACTGACCAGCGGCCGAGAGAAGATCGAGAATGCCCCACGATCCCTTCAACGCGCTGCGCAGGTTCCCCATTCCTGGCGGCAGCGGCCGGTACTACGCACTTGCCGCACTGGAAGAGGCGGAGCTCGGCCGCGTTTCGCGGTTGCCTCCCACCCTGAAGGTCATGCTGGAATCGCTGCTGCGCAATTGCGACGGAAAGCGCGTGACCGAACAGCACGTGCGCGCGCTCGCGGCCTGGCAGCCGAACGCCAGGCGCGACGGCGAGATCCCGTTCGTCGTCGGCCGGATCCTGCTTCAGGACATGTCGGGCTTTCCGGCCCTTAACGATTTCGCCATGTTGCGGGCGACCGCCAGCCGCCTGAACAGCGATCCGGGCCGGATCGAGCCGCTCGTGCCCGTCGACGTGGTGGTGGACCATTCCGTGGAGGTCGATGCCTACGGCTCGCCGGACGCGCTCCGCCGCAACATGGAGAACGAGTTCGGACGGAACGTCGAGCGCTTCCAGTTCCTGAAGTGGAGCAAGCAGGCCTTTTCCAATATCCGGGTGATCCCGCCCGGGAACGGCATTTGCCACCAGGTCAATCTCGAGTTCCTGGCCCGCTGCGTCTGGGAGAAGGACGGGCTCTATTATCCCGACACGCTGGTCGGCACCGACTCGCACACGACGATGATCAACGGCATCGGCGTCGTGGGCTGGGGCGTGGGCGGGATCGAGGCGGAGGCCGGCATGCTCGGCCAGCCGATCTACATCCTCACCCCCGATGTCGTGGGAGTCCATCTCAAGGGGACCCTCCAGCCCGGGACGACGGCGACCGACCTCGTGCTGTCACTCACCGAAGCGCTGCGGAAGCTCAATGTGGTCGGCAAGTTCGTGGAATATTTCGGCGAGGGCGCGGCTTCGCTGTCGGTCACGGACCGGGCCGTCGTCTCGAACATGTCGCCCGATTACGGCGCGACCGTCGGCTTCTTCTCGGTGGACGAGAAGACGCTCGACTTCCTCCGGAGCACGGGACGGCCGGAACGGCATGTCGCTGCCGTGGAAGCATATTGCCGCGCGCAAGGCCTGTTCGGTATCCCGCGGCCGGGCGATTGCGAATATTCGCACGTCTTCGAGTTCGACCTGGCCACCGTGCGACCGAGTGTCTCCGGACCGCGGCGGCCGCAGGACCGGATCGACCTCGACCGGCTGGGTGCACGGTTCGAGGAACTCCTCGCCTCGCCGGTCGCGGGCGGCGGCTACGGCAAGGCGGCGGCCGACCGGACGCGGCGGTTCGAGGTGCCGGGCCGCGGTTTCGACATTGGCCACGGCGACATCGCGATCGCCGCGATCACCTCCTGCACGAACACGTCAAATCCAAATCTGATGCTGGCTGCCGGGCTCCTCGCTCGGAAGGCGGTGGAGCGGGGCCTTTCGGTGCATCGACGCATCAAGACCTCGCTCGCGCCCGGTTCGCGGGCGGTGACGGCCTATCTGCACAAGTCCGGCCTGCTCGCCGATCTGGAAGCGCTCGGCTTCCACGTGGTCGCATACGGCTGCACCACATGCGGCGGCGCATCGGGGCCGCTCGACGCTGCCATCGAGGAGACGATCGTCGGGAACGATCTGGTGGTCGCCTCTGTGCTGTCCGGCAACCGAAACTTTGAGGCGCGGATCCATCCGAGCGTGAAGGCGAACTTCCTGATGAGCCCGGCGCTGGTGGTCGCCTTCGCGATCGCGGGGACGGTCGACATCGATATCTGCCGGACACCGCTCGGAACGGACGTCAGTGGCAGGCCGGTGCATCTCGCCGACCTGTGGCCGTCCGAAGCGGAGATCGCCGCCGTGCTCCGCCACGCCGATGATCCCGAAACCTATCGTCGGGAGTACGGCGCGCTCGCCGGCAGCGCCGAGCTCTGGGGCAAGGTGCCGGAGAGCCACGGCGCCGTCTACGAGTGGGAGCCGAATTCGACCTACATTAAGGAGCCGCCCTTCCTCGCCCGCTTCGCAGAGGAGCCCTCCGGCTTCGGCGAGATCCGCGGAGCACGTGCACTCGCGCTGTTCGGCGATTCGCTGACGACCGACCACATCAGTTCGGTCGCTCCGATCCCGCTGCGCTCGCCCGCCGGCGAATGGCTGCAGCGTCACGGGGCCAACCCGCAGACTTTCGGGAACTACGGCGTCCGGCGCTGCAACCATGAAGTCATGGTGCGCGGCACCTTCGCCAATGTGCGGCTCAAGAACCTCATGGCGCCGGGCACCGAGGGTGGCGTGACGGTGCACCAGCCGTCGGGCGAACTGACGACAATCTACGACGCGTCGGCGCGTTATCAGGCCGAAAGCGTGCCACTCGTCGTCTTTGCCGGCCTGGACTACGGCACGGGGTCGGCGCGGGACTGGGCCGCAAAGGGGACGCAGCTCCTGGGCGTCCGGCTTGTGGTGGCGCGCAGCTTCGAGCGCATCCACCGGTCGAACCTGATCGGCATGGGCGTGCTCCCCGCCCAATTCAAGGACGGCGCGAGCTGGCAGGCGCTCGGCATCGACGGCAGCGAGCGCTTCGATCTCCTCGGCATCGGGAACGGCATCGTGCCGATGCAGGACGTGGAGCTCGCTATACGGCGCGCCGACGGGACGGGCGACCGCGTGCCGCTGCTCCTCAGGGTCGATACCGCCATCGAAGCGGAGTATCTCCGCCACGGTGGCATTCTGCCCTACGTCCTGAGGGAGATCCTCGCGGAGGCGGCATGAATTCCTCGGCCGCCGCGCGTTAGGATGCCAAGGCGGCCCTAGCCCCATCGCCACGCGTCCGGCCGAGTCCGGCGTGCAAAGCAGGCCGCCGCGCTGCGCGGTGGCGGTACCGAGCCGCCGCTCGTCCGCCGCGAACGATACCAAGCGAGCGAGTCATTCCGTCGGCTAAACGGCGATCGCGCTGAACGCATCGGCCGGGAGCGGTGGGCTGAACAGGTAGCCTTGCACAAGGGAGCACCCCATCTCGGCCAGCATGTCGCGCTCGGTCTGTTGCTCCACGCCCTCGCCGACCACACGCACGCCCAGCTCCGAACCGAGCCTGATCACGGCTTCGACGATCACGCGCTTGGCGGCGCTGTGGGGCAGCCCCGACACGAAGCTCCGGTCGATCTTGATCTCGGTGAGCGGAAACCGTTCGAGGTAGCGCAGGCTGGAATAGCCGGTCCCGAAATCGTCGATCGACAGCCCGATCCCGAGCTCGCGCAGCCCTTGAAAAATGCTCAGCATCTCGGACGAGTCCTCGGCGAGCAGGCTTTCGGTGAGTTCGAGGGTGAGACACGTCGGATCGACGCCGGTCTCGTCGATGACGCGGCGCGCGAACGCCACCATGTCGCGGTGGGTGAGCTCGATCGAAGACACGTTGAAAGAAAAGCAAACGGCCTCGGCGCGATTGCGGTTGAAGCCGGAGGCGAAGCGCGCGACCTCGCGCAGGCCCATGGCGCCGATGTCGAGGATCAGGCCGGTCTCCTCGGCCACCCCCATGAAACGGCCGGGCTGCTGCAGCCCGAACAGCGGATGCTCCCAGCGGATCAGCGCCTCGGCTCCCACAATCCTTCCGTTCGCGAGATTCACCTGCGGCTGGTAGTGGTAGACGAACTCGTCGGCGGAAAGCGCCCGCTGCAGCTCGGACGTCATTTTCAGCCGGTTGTGAGCTTGCACCTCCCGCTCGGCCACGAATTCGCAAGGTCGCCGAAGCGGAGTCGCCTTCGAATCCGCCAGCGCCGCTCCAGCCTGCCTTGCGAGAGTCATCGGGTCCGCTCCCGGCGATCCAGTGACGAATCCGATTCCGAAGCGGACCCTGAGGTCCGCACCCGGAAGCGCGAACCGCGAGCCGAGCGAGCGCGTCAGTCGCTCCAGGGTCTCCGCCACATCGGCATCGCTGCCGATGGCGAAGGCCAGCGCAAACTGATCATTTCCGACGCGCCCAACCAGCTCTGCCCCGAGCGTCTCAAGGCGCTGCGTCGTCGCGCGTAGCAGGGCGTCGCCGAGATCGTATCCATATCCGCCGTTGATCTCGTGAAATCGCGCTATGTCGAGCTTGACGAGCAGCACCCGGCTGGATGCTGGCCAACTCGACAGCTTCGCGACGAATCCGTCCCGGTTGAGGCATCCGGTGAGCTGGTCCGTATGCGTCATCTGCTCCAGCCTGGATGCTGTCGCCACCCCCTCCGACACGTCGCGGATGAAGCCGGCATAGTGGGTCGGCGCCCCTGCGGCGTCGACGATCGGAACGAGGTGAAGGTCGTTCCAGAACAGGCTTCCGTCCTTGCGGTAGTTGCGGAGCCGAACCTGGGCCGCCTCGCCGGTCTCCAGCGCCGCTCGGATGACGTCGATCTCGGGCTGCAGGCGATCGCTGCCTTGCAGGTAGCGGCAGTTCTTCCCGATCGCTTCCTTGCGCGAATAGCCGGTAATGGCCTCGAACGTGTTATTGACGTAGACGATCCGCGAATCGGCCGAGCGGATGTCGGCGACCAGGATACCCATCGGCGCGCCTTCCACGATCGCCGACGAGACGTTCTCCGGGAGCGTGGGTCTGTACGGGAGACCGAAGCGGGGCAGGAGCGGAAGCACAAGCGACTGGAGGGACAACGACTCGGCTCGATCTCGGAACGGCCGCTCCCGAGCGGACGTAGAGCGCTCCCCTCGGCAGCTGCCATTCTTTGAACTGCAGCCGCGACGGGAACAAGGTCGGTTCGGTTACAGATCGCGCCAAAGATCGACCGGTCTGGGACATTCAGTCGCTCGAGCGCGGGTTTGCGCCGAGCTTGAACCGCTCTCGATACTGCCGGAGCGATATGCCGAGCCGGCGCAGGAAGATGCGGCGGGCCGAGGCGGCCGTGCCCAGCCCGCTTCGCTTCGCCACCTGATCGAGGGGCAGAGACGTTTCCTCCAGTAGCTGTCGTGCCTTATCCATGCGCACCTGCTGGACGAACTCGGCTGGGCTTAGGCCGGTTTCGTTGCGGAACACGCGCGAGAAGTTGCGCGGGCTCATGGCGGCGCGGCTGGCGAGGGCAGAGAGACTCAGTTCTTCCTCCGGATGGTCGAGGATCCAGGTCTGGACGCGGGCAATCGGCGTCCCGGCCCGTGCCTGTGCCGCCAGGGGCGCACTGTATTGCGACTGTCCACCCGGCCGCTTCAGGTACATGACCATGTGACGGGCGACCGAAAGGGCGAGGTTGCGGCCGTGATCCTCCTCGACGAGCGCGAGCGCGAGGTCGATGCAAGCCGAGACACCGGCAGACGTGAAAAGCGGCCCGTTGCGGACGAAGATGCTGTCTGGATCGACCCGCGCCGACGGGAAGCGGGTTCTCAATTCGTCTGCGTATGCCCAATGCGTTGTGACGATGCGCCCGTCGATGAGACCGGCTGCACCGACCAGAAAGGCCCCGGTGCAGACGGCGCCGTATCGCCGTGCCGACTCACTGCGTCGCTGCAGCCAGGCGATCACCGCATCGGACGGCGTGCGGGGAACCCCATAGCTTCCCGCGACGATAAGCGTGTCCGCATCGGGCACCGGATCGGCGATTGATAGATCCGGCACGATCCGGAGCCCGGAAGAGCATCGGATGGTTTCTCGCCGCTCCGCCACGAGTGTCATTGAATAGAGCGTGGTGGAACCGGCCTGCGCGTTGGCTTCGTTGAACACGTCCATGACGCTGGCGATCTCCAGCGCGTGGACGTCCGTCGGAGCGAAGACGACGACGTTACGGGATGGCGTCGCGGCTGGCATGGCTAGCAGCTAAGGCCCGGATTGCCGATGCTCTTTCCGTCGCGATTAGGTCTCTGGCGGACCAACAGCGTACCCTCTGTTCAGCGTCGCCTCCCGCCTTTGAAGAACTCGCCGCCCGCGAGCCTTGGTCGCGGCGGCGTAGCTCCGAATCGATGAATTGCGCTCGAAAGCTGCCTGACAGCAAGCGACCAGGTAGTCCGGGGAACCTGCTTCGAGCCCGGCGACAGGGCCAAGAGGTCGAATTTCACGAGCGTACACGCTAACGCACGCGCACGCGTCGATCACACTGACTGACCGCCGGGCTATACCGCTACAATAGGCATTCTCTCCGTGTTGCGATATTAGGACAATCAGGCAGGTCACGCTACCGTGACCTCAGCCCGGACCGGCACGAACTTCCGCCAGCTTCTCTAGAGATTTCGCAGGTCAGCGTCGATGCGCGGGCCATTCGCGAACGTCTGCTGGTGCGCCGCCAGGTCCGGCAGGATATGGAGGAAGACATAGGCGGCAGCAACACCGCCGGCCGCCGAGAGCCAACGGCTCCGGGCACAACATTCAAGAAGGTCAGCCGCCCAACAAAGACATGAATGACTGCGAGGCAGAGTGCGAAGATTGCAGTCGTGGTCAGCATCGGACAGTAACCCATGCGCCGAGCAGTCGTTCCCCAGAGGCTCTGGGCGCCGCCGCAAGGAGGATTATGAATGCTGCAAGCTGGCGCTGAAGGTCCATTGCTGCGGACTGGAGACACTTGCTGGCGGATAGAGAGAGCTCGGCGCTTGGCTGTGATCGTTGACGCTGCCGACTATTTCGCCACGGTGCGTCGAGCCGTGCTGAAGGCTCGATACAGCGTTCTCTTCATCGGTTGGGATTTCGACACGCGCATCACGCTCGATCGTCCCGGCAACGGATCACCCACGCCGAACACCCTGGGCAAGTTCCTGAAGTGGGTCGTCAGGCAGCGGCCGGAGCTGCAGATTCATGTTCTGCGCTGGGATGTTGGGGCGCTGCACGCGTTGGGTCGCGGCAGCACTCCGCTGGTGATCCTCGACTGGATGATCGACAAGCGCATCCACTTCAAACTTGATGGAGCTCACCCGGCCGGCGCTGCGCACCACCAGAAGATAGTCGTGATAGACGATGCCTTGGCGTTCTGTGGCGGCATCGACATGACCGCCGACCGCTGGGACACGCGCGCCCATCTCGATGATGACCCGAACCGAGTGCGTCCGACCACGCATCGCCGCTACGGCCCATGGCATGATGTCTCGACAGCCGTCGACGGCGATGCCGCCCGTGCTCTGGGACAACTCGCTCGGGAACGCTGGAGATGTGCCACCGGGGAAGAGCTGGAGCCGCCCCCGCCGACCGGAAGCGCCTGGCCTGACGGGCTCGATCCTTCCTTTCGGGACGTCGATGTCGCGATTTCGCGAACGGCGCCGGAATATGGCGATCGACCAGCCGTCCACGAAATTGAGGCGCTTTACATGGCGGCCATCGCGGCGGCACGAAAGACGCTCTATATCGAGAGCCAGTACTTCGCCTCCCGCAAGATCGCCGAAGCCATGTCTCGGCGGCTCCGTGAATCGAACGGTCCGGAGATCATCGTCGTCAATCCCGAGACCGCGGACGGGTGGCTTGAGGAAGAGGTAATGGGCTCCTCACGCGCTCGGCTCTTGCGGCTCATTCGCGAGGCCGACCGACATCGGCGGTTTCGGCTCTATACGCCGGTCACCTCCGGTGGAGCGCCCATCTACGTCCACGCCAAGGTCATGGTAGTCGACGACCGGCTCCTCAGAGTCGGTTCCTCGAACCTCAACAACCGTTCTCTGGGCTTCGACACCGAGTGTGACCTCTCTGTCGAGGCTCTACCCGGCGCGCAGCGTGGGGTCGCTCTCTCGCGGTCGATCGTCGGGCTGCGCAACGACCTCCTCGCAGAGCATCTCGGCGTGCCGAACGCAGTGATCGAGGAGCAAATCCGGGCCGCAGGCGGTTCGGTGATCAGAGCCATCGAGGCCCTTCGGTCGGACGGCAAATCCCTCCGACCGTTCCAACCGCCAGCCCTCAACGATGTTGAGGCGACAGTCCTGGGAGAGAACCAGCTCCTCGACCCCGAGCGGCCTGCAAGTCGGTGGCGAAGCCTTCGGCGGGGGCTGCGCCGCGCTCTGTCAACGCTCCGCCCCAAGTGATGGCGGCAGGTAATTCCCGTCTGCGCTAGGCAGCCGCACACGCGGCTTCAGGCCGGCGCAGGAGGCTCGCTCGAAGAACTTCCGGAACACCGACGAGCGCGTCGCGTTGGGCCCCACTGCAGACGGAAAGGAGATAATGGATGGACGAAGATCGCGCCAAGGGGAAGACCAAGGACGTCGTCGGCACCGCAAAGGAGACGCTTGGCAAGGCGACCGGAAACAAGGAGACCGAGCGCAGCGGCAAGGCCGATCAGATAGAGGGCAAGGTTCAGAAGGGCGTCGGCGAAGCCAAGGATGCGCTCCGCGGAAAGAACTGAGGGACGATCATGCTCAAGTTCATTGGCGGCACGGTTGGCGTCATCTTTCTGATCGGCTTGCTGGTCGTCATCGGTCTGCTCGCTTTGATCTTTTGACCGCCTACCCCCGAGGGGACGCGTCCAGCCGGAGAAACACCCTCCGGGGCCCGGGCCCCTCAAGCTTTCGATAGCAGCCGATCAAGACTCTTGATCCTCGGCGCGAAGTATTCGATCGAAACGATCATGCCGGATGACGCGGCAGCTGGCTGGAGTTTCTCCTTCATGCCGGAACCACAGCCGTGTCCGGCTATCTTCTTGGCATAGGTCGTACCAGTCGCGACGAAACGCCGCGCGCCTGTTGAGGCTCATCCGCTGGTCTCTAGCCTTCTTGATCAGGAGGAGACGACCATGCGGAAAGACGGACTCGATCGGCGCGGCTTCCTGAAGGTCGGCCTCCTGGGTGGCTCTGCGGCGCTGGTGCCCGCGACGGCCGAGGCGAGGGAATACAACGGCGGCGGAATTCCGTGGCAGCCGGGCGAGGCGAGCCCGCCCACCCAAGCCCCCCTCGAGTCGCACCAGTTCTTCACCGTAGAGGAGCGCCGCTTCGTCACCGCCGCCGTCGACCGGCTCATCCCGCCGGACGACGAGTGGCCCGGCGCCTCCGACCTCGGGGTCGTGGACTTTCTCGACGACCAGCTCGCCGGCCGCTTCGGCCGCGGCGACCGGTGGTACATGCAGGGCCCCTGGCCGAAGGGCGAGGACACGCAGGGCTATCAGTCGCGCTTCGCCCCGGCGGGGCTCTATCGCAAGGCGATCCAGGCGATCGAGAGCCATTGCGGCAAGGCCTATGGCGGCCGGACCTTCGCGGAGCTGTCGGGGGACCAGCAGGACGAGGTTCTGACGGGCCTCGAGAAGGGTGACGTCGAGCTCGAGGGCGTCAGCGGCACGACGTTCTTCGACCTTTTCCTCCAGAACACGATCGAGGGCTTCTTCGGCGATCCCGTCCATGGCGGCAATCGCGGCATGGTCGCCTGGAAGATGATCGGCTTTCCCGGCGCTCGTTACGACTACCGGCCCTACGTGTCGCGCTACAACGAGAAGCTCGACCTCGAGCCCGTCTCGGTCGCCGGCATGACGGCGGCCAGCATCCCCGGCGGGAGGGGCTGAGCGTGATGGCGAAGAAGCTTCCCAAGGTGGACGTTCTTCTCGTCGGCTTCGGCTGGACCGGCGCGATCATGGCGCAGGAACTCACCGAGGCGGGGCTCGACGTGCTGGCCCTCGAACGCGGCGTGTGGCGGGACACCTCGACCGAGTTCGGCGTCACGAACGTTCAGGACGAGGTCCGCTATCGATACCGCAGCGAGCTCTTCGAGGAGCTGTCGCGCAACTCGCTCACCTTCCGTAACGACACGAGCCAGACGGCGCTGCCGATGCGCAAGCTCGGCTCCTTCCTGCCCGGCACCAATGTCGGCGGCTCGGGCGTCCACTGGAACGGCCAGACCTGGCGCTTCCTGCCGTCCGACTTCAAGGCGCGCTCGCACAACGAGGAGCGCTACGGCCCGCTGCCGGAGGACATGACGGTGCAGGACTGGGGCGTCACCTACGAGGAGCTCGAGCCGCACTACGACACGTTCGAGTATCTCTGCGGGATCTCCGGCCGGGCGGGCAACCTCAACGGCAAGATCCAGGACGGCGGCAACCCGTTCGAGGGCCCCCGCGCGCGGGACTACCCGAACCCGCCGATGGAGATGGTCTACGGCCCCACGCTCTTCGCCGACGCCGCGGCGGGGCTCGGCCACCATCCGTTCCCCGCCCCCTCGGCGAACATGAGCCAGGCCTACACGAACCCGCTCGGCGTCGGGCTCGCGCCGTGCAGCTATTGCGGCTTCTGCGAGAAGTTCGCCTGTGCCAACTATTCCAAGGCGACGGCGCAGACGACGCTGCTTCCGGTGCTGATGCAGAAGAAGAACTTCACGCTCCGCACCGAGTCGATGGTCCTGCGCGTGCTCAAGGACAAGGCCGGCGAGCGGGCGACGGGCGTCGAGTACGTCGACACGAACGGCGACACCTACGAGCAGCCGGCCGACATCGTGATCCTCTGCGCCTACATCAACCACAACGCCCACCTGATGCTCCTGTCGCAGATCGGGCAGCCCTACGACCCGCGCACCGGCGAGGGGACCGTCGGCAAGAACTACGCCTACCAGATCACGTCGGGCGTCACGCTGTTCTACGACGACAAGGTCTTCAATCCGTTCGTCGGCGCCGGGGCGCTCGGCATGGCGATCGACGACTTCAACGGCGACAATTTCGACCATTCCGGCCTCGGCTTCATCGGCGGCGGCTACATCGCCCAGTGGCAGACGAACGGCCGCCCGATCGAGTCACACCCGACGCCCGAGGGCACCCCGAAATGGGGCGCCAGGTGGAAGAAGGCCGTGCGCGACAGCTACCTCCACGCGATCGGCATCAGCACGCACGGCTCGGTGATGAGCCACCGCGGCAACTACCTCGATCTCGACCCGACCTACCGCGACGTCTACGGCCGGCCGATGCTGCGCATGACGTTCGACTTCACCGACAACGAGCACCGCATGTCGGACTACCTGACCGACCGCGCCGCCGAGATCGCCAAGGCGATGAACCCGCGGGAGATCAAGGTGAGCCGGCGCACCGGCCACTATTCGATCGTGCCCTACCAGACGACCCACAACACGGGCGGCACGATCATGGGGACGAACCCGCGCGAGAGCGTGCTCAACAAGTACCTGCAGAGCTGGGACCTGCCGAACCTCTTCGTGATGGGCGCCGGCGCCTTCCCGCAGAACGCCGGCTACAACCCGACGGGCACCGTCGGCGCGCTCGCCTATCATTCGGCCAAGGCGATTAGGGAGCAGTATCTCCGGTCGCCCGGCCCGCTCGTCCAGGCGTGAGGAGGCGCATGATGAAGATCGCTCTCCCCGTCCTGGCGGCCCTGCTCGCGCTGGCGGGCGGGACGACCGCGTCGCGCGCCGAGGACAACGACTGGTCCGTCATCCAGCGCGGCCTCTACCTGACGCGGGCCGGCGACTGCGCGGCGTGCCACACGGTCGAGGGCGGCAAGCCCTTCGCCGGCGGCTATCCGCTGAAGACGCCCTTCGGCACCGTCTACTCGGCGAACCTGACGCCCGACGGCGACACCGGCCTCGGCACCTGGGACGAGGGCGACTTCTACCGCGCCATGAACGCGGGCCGATCGAAGGACGGCTCGCGCCTCTACCCCGCGTTCCCCTACACCCACTTCACCTACGTGACGCGGGAGGACTCGGACGCGATCTTCTCCTACCTTCAGACGCTGCAGCCGGTCCGCAACCGCGTGTCGAAGCCCGATCTCGTCTGGCCGCTGAGCTGGCGTTTCCTGATGATCGGCTGGAACTGGCTCAACTTCGACGAGAAGAGCTTCGTCCCCGACGCCGGCAAGTCGCCGGCCTACAATCGCGGCAAATACCTGGTGGAGGGGCTCATGCATTGCGGCATGTGCCACTCGCCGAAGAACGTGATCGGCGCCGAGGAGGACGATCCGGGCGATCGCTTCGCCGGCGGGATGGCCGAAGGGTGGCTCGCGCCCCCGCTCGTCGGGGGCTCCCGCGAAGGCATCGGCGACTGGTCGGAGGACGACCTCGTCCAGTACCTCAAATACGGCCGCAACGGGCGCTCGATCGCCTTCGGCCCGATGGCCCAGGTGGTGAGCCTCTCCACGCAGCACATGACCGACGACGACCTGCAGGCTGTCGCGACCTACCTGAAGGACATCGCGATCCAGCAGCAGGACAGGGGGACGAAGGAGACGAAGCAGGCGGCGCAGATGTCCGACGACGTGAAGCACGTCGGCGCGCTCGTCTACGCGACGCAATGCTCGGCCTGCCACAGGGCCGACGGCAAGGGCGTGCCGAACATGCTGCCGCCGCTCGCCGACTCCTCCTTCGTGCAGGCCGACCATCCGCGGAGCGTCATCCGGCTGATCCTCGAGGGCGGCAAGGGCGTGGCGACGAGCAAGTTTCCCACGCCGCACAAGATGCCGGCCTTCGACTGGAAGCTCACCGACGACGAGGTCGCCGCCGTTGCGACCTACGTGCGCAACTCCTTCGGCAATGGAGCACCCGCAGTTTCTGCGGACGATGTCGAAGAGGTGCGCAAAGCGCAATGAGGTGCGGCGCGGCAAGCGCCACCCCGAACGCGTCGACCAGCCGGTCGGCGACCGCCTCCGCCGTTTCCCGATCGAGCGGCGCCGGGTCGGCCGCAAGTTCAGCGATCTTCCAGGCGAGCGGCTCGCGCGGCCGCGCGGGTGGACAAGCCTGCCTCGATCGCGTGCACCACCCTGAGCCGCAGATCCATCGCCAGCGCCCGACCCATCCCAGCCTCCCGAATCGCTCGGGAAAAGCGCATCACGCCGATCCTGACAGCCCATTACGACTCGGGGATAAGTGCACCTGCGCTAGCGGGAAGAGGTCCGGTATCGAGTCTCGCTCGGGTCACTGGTGCAGAGTTCTATTCGTGGCGGAAACCTGGCCGCCCGTGCCGTGCCGCTGCGGCTGACAGATCCGACACCAACAGAGACCGGCGCCGGTCGCAGGAGATAGTCGGCCGGGCAATCATCCGCTCGTCGATAGAGACGGGAGTTTATCCGCCGCGAGCGCTCGTCACTTCCCCCTCCACCCTGAATCCGTCCGCGCCTTCTTGGCATCCTTTGCTTCCCGCATCTGCGGATCGTCCGCGAGGTGCACGCGGTCACGGGGGCGCAGTATCGTCACCCGCTCCTCGTCGACCACGGACAGTCGCGGCTGGACAAGGAGCTTCAGGAGCTCCTTCATCCGCCCCTCTTCCTCCTCAAGCGTCAGCAGATGCTGGTACATTCGCCGCCTGTCTTTCGCACGGAGCGAACGGACCTCGGCGTGCTCGGAAGGCCATGGCAAGAAATTCCTCAACGGGGACATCGGCTTAACTTCCTCCACCCTGAAACGGCAGGATCAAGAACGCGACTGCGATCGCGGCGAGGGCGCAGAGGATGAGGCGCAACCCGAGGGTCCGGTCGCGTGCCGCCTGCTCGTTCGCCGCAAAATATCGACGGTAGATGATGTCGTAGGACCCGGCGAGCAGATCCTGCATCTGATCGGCGGTCTCGTCCTCATCAGAGGCTTCGGTGGACCTTCGGATGCTAGCCTCGGCATCCACCATTCCCTCCAGGTCCGGGGGGTCGATATAGATGAAGTTCCGCTCGACGCTGATTATAAGCAAGGCTGCGTAGAGGAGCGTCGCGACGCTGCAGATAGCGATGGCCGCGATAAGTATCCCTGGCACTGAGCCGAGATTGTCGACGTCATAGTGCGTCGCAAGGGTCGACAGGTCGAAGATTGAGAACGCGAAGGCGGCAACCGGCGTGGCTACACTGCTTCTGATGGCGTCGCGGCGATCTCGTTGCGTCTGGTAGAGATCGCGCATGGATTCGAAGCGAAGCTGTCTCGTGTCCATGATGCTTCTCCGGCTCGACCGCAGTCCAGATCGCAGCGCTGCTTGCCTCGCGACGCTCCTTGATCCTTCGAAGTTTCGGCGCGTATCGAGATGATCTTCAGGGGCAGCCGGAGATCGGCTCTGCGCCACGGCTTGCCATGTCCTACTCGCCCGCTGCGGGTTCGTGTTCCTTCGCCTCCTCGGCGGGTTGTTTGTCGGCGTCGGCAGGCGACTCGATTTGGAAGGCGACCTTGTCCTCCGTCGCGTCCCAACGCGCGACAACCTTGGCGCCTTCCACCACCTCGCCCGCCAGCATGGCGCGCGCGAGCTGGGTCTCGAGCTCGGTGCGGATCAGGCGCCTGAGCTCGCGGGCGCCGAACTCGGGGCGGTAGCCCTCGGACGCCACGTGATCCAGCAGCGAGTCGTCCAGCTCGAGCGCCACGCCCTGGGCGTGCGCGGTGCGTTTCACCCGCTCGAGCTGCAGCTCGACGATCGCACGGATCTCCTCCTTCGAGAGCGACTGGAAGACGATGATCTCATCGATCCGGTTGATGAACTCGGGCCGGAAGTGGGCGCGCACCACCTCCATGAGATCGGATTTCAGCTTGGCCGGGTCTTCCTGCGCCGTGCCACGCCGGGCGAGGTTGCGCTGGATGATGTCCGCGCCGAGGTTCGAGGTGGCGATGAGGATCGAGTTGGTGAAATCGACCACGCGCCCCTTGCCGTCGGTCAGCCGGCCGTCGTCGAAGACCTGCAGCAGTATGTTGTGTACGTCCCCATGCGCCTTCTCGATTTCGTCCAGCAGAAGGACGCTGTAGGGCCGCCGGCGCACCTTCTCGGTGAGCTGCCCGCCCTCCTCGTAGCCGACATAGCCCGGCGGCGCCCCGACTAGCCGCGCCACCGTATGCCGCTCGCGGTACTCGGACATGTCGATGCGGACCATCGCGTCCTCGTCGCCGTAGACGGTCTCGGCGAGCGCCTTGGCGAGCTCGGTCTTGCCGACGCCTGTCGGCCCCAGGAAGAGGAAGGTCGCGACCGGGCGGCGCCCCTCGCGCAGGCCTGCCCGGGCGAGCCGCACGGCGTCGGAGACTGCCTTGATCGCCTCCTCCTGGCCTACGATACGCTCGTGCAGCTTCTCTTCCATCTTCGCTAGACGCTCGCGTTCCTCGACGGTCAGCTCAGTCACCGGGATGCCGGTCAGCTTCGAGACCACCTGCGCGACGTGCTCGGCGCGCACCTCGGCCGAGCCGGTGGCGCGGTCGCGCTTCCAGGTCTCGGTCAGCGCGCCGAGCTCCTTCTCCTTCGCTCCGAGCTGCTCCTTCAGCTCAGAGGCCTTTGCGAAGTTCTTGCGCGAGGCGGCATAGTCCTGTTCGCGCTTGATCTGGTGCACCTCGGCCTCGAGCTCCTGCACGTCGGCCGGCCGGGCGGTGGCCGAGATCTTCACGCGCGCGGCCGCCTGGTCGATCAGGTCGATCGCCTTATCGGGCAGGAAGCGTCCGGTCACGTAGCGGTCCGAGAGCTCCGCCGCGGCGAGGATCGCCTCGTCGGTCAGCGTGACCTTGTGGTGCGCCTCGAGCGTGTCGCGCAGGCCGCGGAGGATCATGATGGTCTGGGCGACGGTCGGTTCGGGCACGAAGACGGGCTGGAAGCGTCGCTCCAGGGCCGCATCCTTCTCGATGTGCTTCTGGTACTCGTTCAGCGTGGTCGCGCCGATGAGGTTGAGCTCGCCCCGGGCCAGCGCCGGCTTGAAGGTGTTGGCGACATCGAGGCCGCCCTCGCCGCCCTGGCCCGCGCCGATGATGGTGTGCAGCTCGTCGATGAAGAGGATCATGTCGCCGCGGTTCTCGGTGACTTCCTTGAGCACCTGCTGGACGCGCTCCTCGAACTCGCCGCGATACTTCGCGCCGGCAACCATCGAGTTGATGTTGAGCTCGACGAGGCGCTTGTCGCGCAGTGCCTCGGGCACCTCGCCGGCGACGATCCGCTGGGCGAGGCCCTCAACGATGGCGGTCTTCCCGACGCCGGGCTCGCCGATCAGGACGGGGTTGTTCTTCTTGCGCCGGGCCAGCACCTCGATCGTCGTCTCGATTTCCCTGGCGCGGCCGATCACCGGGTCGAGCTTGCCCTCGCGCGCGAGCTTCGTCAGGTCGCGCGAATGCTTGTCGAGGTTCGGCGTGGCCGACGGCGCCTGGACCCGGCCCTCCTCGGCGCCGCGGCCGACGACCTTCGTCACCTGCTGGCGCAGTGCCTGCGGGCTGAGGCCGTAGCGCTTCAGGAGGTCGGCTGCCAGGCCCTCGCCTTCCTCGGCGAGGCCGATGAGCAGGTGCTCCGGGCCGACATAGCTATGGCCGAGGTCGTGCGAGGCCGCGAAGGCCCGGGCCAGCGCATCCTTGGCCCGGGGGCTGACACTGATCTCGGTCGTCTCCTCGGCCTTGGCGTCGCCGCGCCGTGCCTCGCTGTCGATCTGCCGCTTCAGGTCGTCCACCGAGATCTTGAACTGGGTGAGGATGGTCTGGACCACTTCGCTTTCGGTGAGGGCGAAGAGCAGGTGCTCGGTGTCGACCTCGCGCCGGCCGAGGTCGACGGCCTTTCTGCCGGCCTCCTGCAGGATCTTGTCGGCCTGCTCGCTCAGCCGCTCGGCCAGTCCCGCCGAGGCGCGCCGGCCGCTCCTGCGGGCAGGAACGCCCTCCGCGCCGTCGTCGCCTCGGGACACGCCCGGGGAGCTTTCGTCATCGAACGGGCTGTCGCCGAAGAAATCGTCGAACAGGCTGCCCCTTCGCTGGAAAAGCGACTCGAGAGGCGAGGCCGACCGGCCGCGGCTCCGCCGCGCGATCTGCTGGTAATGCTCGTCGCAGAGTTCCATCGCCTGCCGGCGTCCATTGCTGGTCACCTGCGCCCTGACTGTGGCGGGCCTGCCGCAGATGTCGCATCGTCCATCAGCCATTGTCACCTCCCTCTGCGCGAGTGGGCCCGCAATCGGCGGCGGCTTCTACGGCGCGAACACCGCGCGCACGCAGCCGTCCGTCTTGTGCTTGAACATGTCGTAGCCGTGCGGCCCGTCCTCTAGCGAGAACCGGCTTGTGGCGAGGTAGGACGGGTTAGGATACTGTCGTTGCGACATCGGTCAGCCAAGGCTCGCAGGCTGCGATGCGTGAGAACGCAACAGTTCGATCATTGCGCGATTGAAAGCCGGGATGTCGTCCGGCTTGCGGCTGGTCACCAAGTTGCCGTCGACCACTGCCTCCTGATCGTGCCAGTCCACCCCGGCGTTCTCGAGGTCGGTCTGGAGCGACGGCCAAGAGGTCATCCTGCGGCCGCGCACCTTGCCGGTCTCGATCAGGGTCCAGGGCCCGTGACAGATCGAGGCGACGGGCTTGCCGGCATCGAGAAAGGCTTGCGCGAAAGCGATGGCATTCTCGTCCATTCGGAGATTGTCCGGATTGATGACGCCGCCGGGCAGGAGCAGCGCGTCGAAGTCCTCCGGTCGGGCGCCCTCGATCGGGACGTCGACCGGGTACTCGTCGCCCCACTCGGTGAACTTCCAGGCGCGGACGCGGTCCTGCTTGGGCGAGACGATGCTGGTCTCCGCGCCGGCCGCGTCGAGCGCCTCCCTGGGCTCGGTCATCTCGACCTGCTCAAAGCCGTCCGTGATCAGGATCGCCACCTTCATCCCGTCAAGAGTAACATCGCTCATGGCCGGGTCTCCTCGGGTCGTGGGCTCGTCTTGGCGTGGGCGGCCGCCGTCGACAGCGGGGCGGTCCCATCCTCGTAGGGGCGGAGCGCAGGGGGGCCGCGGAAGTCGTCGGGGATCTCGAACCCCTCGGCGCGCGCGGCACCGCGCATCGCCTGAACCGGCCGCGGGTAGCCGGTGCGGTCGCGGTAGTCCCGGATCGGCGCCGACCGGCGCTCGCGCTCCTCGCTCAGGGCGCGGGCGCAGTAAAGATCGACCGCCGTGATCCCCAGCAGCGAGACGAGCGCCACGGCGACGTTCCGGGCCCTCGGGTTGTCGCCCGACATCCCGGTCGCCGCGGTCGCGATGTCGAGCGCGTCGCCGCCGACCCGGCCCCAAATCCAGGGCGTCGGGTCGTCGGAGGTCAGGATGCCGATCCCGTTCACCACCTCCCGCACGCCGTAGGCGAAGACGATCGGCTCGTGCCCGTCCAGGCCGAGCGTGCGGGCGAGCCGGTGCGGGGCCGCGATCTCGGCGATGCCGAGCCCGATCGACAACCAGCCCAGGCCGCGCGCCAGCGCGTGATTGGACAGGTCGGGCCGGCTTTTCCCGTGGATGTCGAGGCGCATTCTATCAGCTCCAGGGCTTGAGGACGACTTTGACGCAGCCGTCCTGCTTGTCGCGGAACGTCCGGTACATCTCGGGGCCCCGATCCAGCGGGACCTCGTGGGTGATGACGAAGGACGGGTCGAGCTGGCCCTCCTCGATCCGGCGCAGGAGGTCGCCGGTCCAGCGGTTCACATGCGTCTGGCCCGTCCGGATCGTCAGGGCCTTGTTCATGATCATGCCCATCGGGAACTTGTCGATCAGCCCGCCGTAGACGCCCGGCACCGAGAGGGTCCCGGCCGGCCGGCAGACGTAGGCCATTTCGCGCAGCACGTGCGGCCGGTCGCTCTCCGCCATCACCGCCTGCTTCGCCCGGTCGTACGCCGCGGTGAGCGCGGTGGTCCCGTGCGCCTCCATGCCGACCGCGTCGATGCACTTCTCTGGGCCCTTGCCGCCCGTCATGTCGTTCAGCCGCTCGACCACGCTCTCCTTGGCAAGGTTGATCACGGTCGCCCCGCCGGCCTCCGCCATGCTGAGGCGCTCAGGCACGTCGTCGATCGCGACCACCTGCCTGGCGCCGAGGAGCACGGCGCTGCGTATGGTCATTTGGCCGACCGGCCCGCAGCCCCAGATCGCGACCGTGTCGGTCGGCTGGATGTCGGCCTGCACTGCCGCCTGCCAGCCGGTCGGCAGGATGTCGGAGAGGAACAGCACCTTCTCGTCGGGGATGCTCCCGGAAACCTTTACGTGCGTCGAGTCCGCGAACGGCACGCGCAAGTACTCGGCCTGGCCGCCCTGATAGCCGCCGGTCAGGTGTGTGTAGCCGAACAGGCCGGCCGTGGTATGTCCGAAGACCTTGTCGGCCACTTCCTTGTTGCGGTTGGTCATCTCACAAACCGAGTAGTTGCGACGTTGGCACTGGTCGCACTGACCGCAGGTGATCGTGAACGGTACGACGATGCGGTCGCCGACCTTGAGCTTGCCTCTCGCCTCGGCCCCGACCTCGACCACCTCGCCCATCGGCTCGTGGCCCATCACGTCGCCGTTCTCCATGCCGGGCATGAAGCCGTCGTAGAGGTGCAGGTCGGAGCCACAGATCGCCGTGCTCGTGATTCTCACGATCGCGTCGCGCGGGTGTTCGATCGCTGGATCGGGCACCGTGTCGCAGCGGATGTCCTTCGGGCCGTGCCAGACCAGCGCGCGCATGACGTTTCTCCTCAGGTCAAGTTCGGGTCGTCGATGCGACGCCGCCGTCGCCCCATTGAGCGTGGAAACGGGTCCCGCCGGGGATGACGTCTGGCCGCTTCCTCACCCGCCCATATCGGGCCAGGCCCGGAAGGGACCATCCGGGCTGATCCTTAGGGACTTTCCCGTACTCGGCCCTCGCAGCGCCGGCTCGGCAGTGTCGACAGGCACCCGACGCTCAGGGTCATCATTTCGCAGGCCGATTGCGCGCCCTGAGGCCAGTCGTTCCCGAACAACGTCACAAGGCCGAGGTCTCTCTGAAGATCGGCCGTCAGACAGACCCACTTCTTGATCAGAGCATATTCCGATCACTTCCGGCGCGAGCGGGGCGCGCCAATCCTCTGCGGCTCGATGCTGCCCCATTCGTAGAGCATGATGGCGGCAAGTTCACGCACGGGACTGTCCCACTCGCGCCGCAACGCGACGTAGTCGTCGGCGCCGGCTTCGCTATCAGCTCGCACTTGCAGGCCGGCGCGCGCGAGGCGCGCCAGAGCGTCGGTATAACGCTCGCGCCAGAGGGAAACCTCGTCCGCGGAGGGCTGGTGAGGCTGCGCGGCCGGAATGAGCTCGCGCATCAGCGACATCGCCGCCTCGAAGAGCTCGCCCATCGCCGGGGCCTCGATTTCGCGCGCGTAGCGATCGCGCTCGAGCGCGCTGCGCATCAGGGTCGCCGTATCGAGGGCGGTCAGCAGGATTCGCGGCAGCGCATAATATGGCTCGCGGTAGTGGAAGTAGCGCAGCACGGGATAGAACCGGTGCGTCTGGTGGATCTCTCGGAGGAACCCTGCCTTTGCCGAGAGGTGCTGGCGCGCCGCGGAGATTTCTGATCCATCCGCAATCCGGGCGAGAAGCTCAGCGGCGTCGTCCGTGTTCCCCGTCAGGTGGTGCAATCCCTGGGCGAATGCGTTGCGGCTGGTGAGGTTCGAGTAGACCGATAGGAAATAGGTGATCACCATGCTGAAGAAGGCGAAGCCCAACGCGGCCTCGGTGATCGTCAGCAGCCGGTAGAGGCCGGTTCTGGGCGACACGTCTCCGACGCCGAGCGTCGTTAGGTTGAACCCGCTGAAGTAGAAGGCCGTCGCCCAGCCGGTATCGGTGTGTCCGGAGGAGGCCTGCACGCCCGATCCGAGCGCCGGCTTGAAGATCATCGCCCAGCCGGCGACGAGCAGGACCAACCAGACGAACAGCGTCACCGTGATCAGGACCGGGCCGCTATAGGATAGCAGGTTGCGGCGGCGCTGGCCGGCGGTCATCCCGCCGATCAGCCTGAAGCCGTGCCAGACGCAGCTTGAGAGCGGCTTGCGGATCGGTCCGCGACCACTGGCGGGATAGAGCACGGTCAGGAAGACGTCGAGCAGCGTCACCAGCACAATGATCGCGCCGACCAGGGAGAGGATAGCCGCCATTGTCTGCCCGCTCGAATCCCGATCCCGAACCCCGGGAAGCCGGTCCCGTGCCCTTCCGGCTCCGCAGTCAAGCTCGCGGCTCCACGCCCGAACCGCCCCATCGCCACCGCTCCAGCGCCGGTTGGCTGCCAGCGTGCAGGTCCCGGCCAACGCCGGGCATCCGGTGGATCCCTACGTATCCCTGCGCTACTTTCCCACGCCGACTGATGTCGGGATACCTGCGGCAAGGGCGATCTGGAGCAATTCCGTCAGGTTGCTCGCGTTCAGGCGATGCATGACCTGCGCGCGGTGCAGCTCCACGGTGCGGGGGCTGATGCCGAGCTCCTGGCCGATCGTCTTGTTGGTCCCGCCCTCCACCAGGCCCAGGAGCACCTCGCGCTCGCGCTGCGTCAATCTGGCCAGCCGGGCACCGGCGTTTTCGCCGGATGTCGCCGGCCGCGCTGCGCCGTGACATTCCGCCATCGCGTTCGCGAGCGAAGAGCGGAGCGACTCCTCGTCAGTCACCGTGAGGTAGTCGACCGCCCCCGCCTTCATCGCAGCGACGGCCGACGCGATGTCGGCAGCCCGTGCATCGAGCGCGATGGTCGGCAGCGCGATCGAGCGCGCCTTGAGCTCGCGCGGGATGTTGACCCCCTCGCGCCTGGCGTTGCGGAGGTCGACCAGCACGCAACCCGGCGCGAGCACCGGGGCTATGTCCAGGAAGGCGGAGGCGCTATCGAAGGTCCGCGCCCGATAGCCGGCGGCGCGGACGAGGTCCGCCAGCCGCCGCGCCTCTGCAGCCCTGGCGCTGACGACGTAGACCTGGCGGCCGTCCTCCTGCGTCAGGTCCTCGGTGATGCCGCCGATCCGGGTCACTCGGTCATGCTCGTCGCGGATGGGAAAGCTCGTCTCGCGCAGCCACCGGATCGACCCGTCCGCCGGCCGGATGATCCGGTATTCGAACTGCGCAACCTCGCCAGCGCTGACGGTGCCAAGCGCGCGCTCGACCTGCTGGCGGTCGTCGGGGTGTATGGTGTCGATCCATTCTGCGAGGCTCGCGGGCGCCCCTTCGCATGGGATGCCCCAGATCCGCTCATAGGCGGCGCTGAGATAGATGATGCGGCCCGCGCCCGGATCGCCGATCCAGATCAGGGTGCTGCTGTGCTCGGCAAAGCTGCGGAATTGCGCCTCGCTCGCGCGGATCGCCGATTCGGCGCGACGCTGCGCCGTAACGTCGATCGCGGCGCCGATGAAGCCGACGGCGCGGCCATGCTCGAACCTCGTCCGGCCGTAGGTGGCGACATGACGGGTAACGCCGTCGTCGCGCCCGATCACCCGGTATTCAATGGTGTAGCTGCCGTCCCCGGCCGGATCGACGCATGCCGCGATGGCGTCCTGGACGCGCGCAAGATCGTCCGGGTGGATGCCCGCCTCGAAGACGGCGACATCGACAGGCGCGTCGGGCGGCAGGCCCCACATGGCGCGCAGCCGATCGTCCCAGTCGAATGCGCCGGTCACCGGATCCCACGCATAGATGCCGAGGCCGACCAGCTCGGTTGCGGCGCGCAGGCGCGCCTCGCTCTTCTTCAGCGCCTCCTCGACCCCACGGCGCTCGCTGGTGTCGCGGGACATGCCGACGACCAGTTCGACCGAGCCATCCTCGGCGCGGACCGGTCCCAGAAAGGCGAAATAGGCGCCGTAGCCCGTGGGACTGCGGTAGAGCACCTCGTCCTCCACCGTGATCCCGTCGCACAGGACGCGGTCGATATGGCCGTTGAGCCGATCCGCAAGCTCGGAGGGGTAGTCGAGGTCCGCCAAGGTCTTGCCCAGCATCTCCTCCGCAGCCAGGCCGAACAGCGCCAGCATGGCCCGATTGGCGTAGGCAAAGCGCCGCTTCGGATCGAAGGCGTAGACGAAATCGGGAATGGACGAGAGCGTCGCCTCGGCCGACTCGAACCTTGATGATGCGCTGTCCGACATGCCGGCCATCCGCCAGCACCTTGCCGGCACAGCGTCAACGGCTCCAACTTTGAACTGTTCCTTGGGTAGACACCTTGAACTGGGCGATGATAGTGCGAACTACATCGCTTTTGGTGAGCGCAATCAGAAGGTGCTCCGTATCCACCTCCGTGCGACGATGCTCAACGGCGTGACGCGCCGCGCTCTGTAGCAATTCCTTGGCGTGGTCGCTGATCCGCTCCTCGGCTTCCCCGCTCCGCCGGGCGCGATCGAGCGCTCGCGGTGCTGTCGGCTCGCTCAACCCGCCGCGCTCGCCGAAGGGCGACCTGCCGAGGAATTCATCGCCGAAGAATTTGTCGAAGAGGCCGCCGCGCCTGCCGAACAACGACTCCAGCGGCGAGCTCTGGCGCTGCTGTCGCGCCAGTCGAAGATAATCCGCCTCCCCAATGTCGAGAGTTCGCGTGTCGCCGTCCGCGGTCGAACGCTGCTCCGCGATCTGCCATGGCGGGGCACGAGGCGGAGCTGACGCTAGCCAGGCTGTTCAGGTCCTTTTCAGTTGAGTGGGGTTCCCAGCGAAGGGCGCTTACGGCGGCGTGTTCCGCTTGCGCCCTTTTCGGTCGAAGCAGGGCTTTAGCTGCGATGCTCAAAAGCGGCTATTTGAAGAAGCACCAGTCCTCGCTGCCCCCTATGCGATAGCGCGCGCGATCCGCTGCGCGCTTGAGCAGCCCGACGGCGTCGACATCAACGAGGTGATCGTGCTCCCGACAGCCGCCGGCATATCGGGCTACGGGTCAGTAGTGAGCGCCTGCCAAACTAGATTGGCTGGAGCGTTCCGCCCTGCCATTCTTCTACCATGACTTGCAGGCGCTAATGATTCATTAAATCCTGGGATTTCATCGCATTTTCAACGCAGTAAAAAGGCGACACCGAGTGGGCGGAGTCGGGCGTAGTAGGACAGCGTGGCGCACGTTTCGGCTGGTCCGCTCCTGACTCAGGGCGGACATTCGGCGAGTCTGTTTTCCGCTCCGTCGCTTAAGGAGATTGCAAGCAGCTAGGTGCTGGATGCCTCCTCCGTGCTCGGCTCCTCGCCCGGCTTGTAGCGCGGCTTGGGCTGCGGCAGCAGGAAAAAGGCGACGCACGCCAGTGCAATGGCGACCCCGACGCGCGGCGCCAGGACGGCGGCCGCAACGGCGGCGATCTGGATCAGCGTCGCAACGCCGTAGCGGCGCGTCATCTGCCGCAGGAAGTCGGGCGCGAGCCGCTCGTCCATCACCCGCCGGCCCGGCTTTGCGTAGAACCACTTGGCCATCCAGGTGCAGGCGATCAGGGCGAGGCCGGCCACCAGGGTCACCGATGCCGTGTCCTCGAAGCGCGTGCCGAGGTGGAAGCACCAGGCGCGGATCGGGTATGGGACGAGGCCCACGGCGAACAGGAACAGCAGGTTGATCGCGCCGAACCAATGATCGCTCCGGGCGTAGATGCGGCCCGAATAGCGGTGCTGCAACCAGTAGGCGCCGATCACGCCATAGCAGACGAGCAGGGCGAGATGCTCGCGCCACTGCTCGGCCATGGCCCGGGCGAGGTCGGTGTAGCCCTGCGGCCCCTGCGGGGATCCCGGGACTTTGATCTCGACGAACAGCAGGGTGAGGATGATTGCGAAAACTGCGTCGCTGAACCCCTCAAAGCGGCTGAGCCCGCGCTCCGCGCCCGCGGTCTTCACGTTCTTGACACGCGCCATCCGCTAATCTCCGGTACGCCTTTCACGGGGCCTACAGCATGGGAAGCCGGCGCGGCCGGGGGCCGAGCGGGAACGCCGCGTCGATCCGGGCAAGTTCGGCTTCCGTCAGCCGCAACGCGCCGGCGCCCGCGTTGTCGGCGGCGTGCTCGGGGCTGGACGCCTTGGGGATCGTGAACGAGGATGGCCTCCGCACGAGGAAGCGGAGCGCCACCTGGCGCGCGGTCGCGCCGTGGTTTCCTGCGATGTCCTCCAATACGCGGCCGCCGGGCGTGCGCGGGCCGGGGAAGCTGCCGTGGCCGAATGGGCTGTAGGCGACGGTGGCGACGCCGTGCGCCTCGCACCAGGGGAGCACGGCGTGCTCGATCGCGCGTTCTTCCAGGTGGTAGAGGACCTGATTGCAGGCGATCCGGCCCTCGCCTCCGGCTTTCCAGGCGGCATCGAGATCGGGCACGTCGAAGTTGCTCACCCCCCAAGACAGGATCTTGCCCTGTTCGCGGAGCCTCTCGAAGCCGGCGAAGGTGTCCTCGAGCGGGTGCGGACCGGGCCAGTGCAGGAGGTAGCAGTCCAGCCTGTCGGTGCCGAGGCGGGCGAGCGAGCGCTCGCATGCCGCCACGGTCCCGGCACGCGTGGCGTTGCTGGGAAGGACCTTGGAGACGAGGAAGACCTCGTCGCGCCGCCCGGCAATCGCCTCGCCGACCACGCTCTCGGCGTCGCCGTACATCTCGGCGGTGTCGAGGTGGGTCATGCCAAGGTCGAGGCCGCGGCGCAGGGCGGCGACCGCGGTGGGCCGGTGCGCGTCGTCGATGTACCAGGTTCCCTGGCCGATGACGGAGACCTCGCGTCCACTGGAACCAAATCGTCGAAGTTGCATGTTTGCTTTCGCCGAATCTTCCTGTCGGCTCATACCGTTTCGTGGGCTCAGCGGGGCAGCTTGGCTGCGAGCACGTCGATCCGCTCGATAAGCGGATCGCCGATGAAGAGCTCAGGCACCTTCTCCTTCAGGCCCGCGGCGATCCGCCCGTCGAGGTGCGCCTCCCGCCCCGTCTCGTCCGGGAAGGCGTCGAAGATGCCGAACGTCGAGCGGCCGATTCGGAGCGCGAACCACACCGTCGTCTGCGGCTCCGCCTGCGCCATCGCGAGCGCGTCCCGCAGGAACTGCTCCGCGTCAGTCTCTCGTCCTGGCCGCGCCTCGACCACCACGTAAAGCGCCTTGGTCACCATGGCTTGCGCCCCTTTCAGTGTCCGGCGGATGACGTGCCGGCGCGAAGGCGCGCCGGCTGCGAAGTCCCAGGCCTATTTTTGGGCCGGAGCCGCTCCGATGGAACCGGTGGGCAGGTCCTCGGCCGGTGGGCGGAAGCTCCACAGCTGCGTCTCCAGCTGCGGCGGGCTATCCGGCTTGAACCAAGCCATGTCCATGATCCGCGACGCGGTGACGTAAATCTGTCCGTCAGGACCTTCGCTGAACGTGTCCGGCCAGCGGAGCCGATCGTCCTGAAGCAGCGTGGTGACGCTCTCGCCGTCCCAGAGCTTGATGGCGTCCTCTTCGAGGGCGGAGAGATAGATGCGACCGGCCTCGTCTTTCCAAAGCCCGTCCGTGACGACCGTCTTTCCTTCACTCTGTGCTGCCGCCGCGACCTCCTCCGCCGAAGCGTCCGGGTTCTTGAGAACCTCTGTCGCTATCGAAAAGAGCGTGCGTCCCGTCAGCGCCTTCCAGTACAGTGTCGCTCCGTCCTCGGAGAGCTCGATGCTGTCAGCGGCGAATTCCACGCCGCGTCCATCGGGACGGCGGACAGGCACCCCGCGGTGGGTCACCACCACGTCCTTTTCGGGCTGCGTGGACGGGTGGCCGTCAAGCAGTCGCCTGGCCTCGCCGCTCTCCAGGTCGACGACGATCAAGGCTCCCCGCGCACCGGAATCGGTGATGTAGGCATGTCTGCCGTCCGGGCTGAACCGCACGTCGTTGAGATATGTGCCCTGCGGAGCGGCTTGCAGGTCGAAGGCGATCGTCTGGACCACGGCGTTCGAGGCGAGGTCGATTTTCACCAGCTTTGGGCCGCCGGGAATCAGGAAGGTTGCGGCCGGCGCCGCCGGATCGAGCACCCACAGGCTGCCGCGGCCATCGGCGACGACGCTCTGGAGGCAGACCCAATGATCCTCCGGGGTCATCTCGTTCTTCCTGGCGTTACGCCAGGCGTTCCATTCCTTATCGGGATATGGCCTGATCTCCCCGTCGACCACCTCGGCGACTGAAACGGGACTGTCTTCCGTCCAGCGCGGGAAGTTGACGAAGATGCGTCCATTCTCGGAGAGCGTGACGCCGGTTACCTGATGATCGAACGTAGCCACATCCTCGAGCTCCGCAAGAGTCCCGCCCCCCGCCGCGGGTTCAGGAGAGTTCTGCGCCGACGCCGCTCCGGCAAAGGCCAGCTGGCCGGCGATGATTGCGGTTCGCAGGCTTATACTGGTCCGAGGCAAATGCAGCATGGCCTTCTCCCGATCGCTATCTGGCGGCGTCGCGCAGTTCCGGCGGGAACATCGGCTTCGAGCAAGGGCGGTCCATGCGGAGCCTTCCTAAGGAATGATCCGTAGCGGCGTGGGTAGAGGGGGAGCGGTTCGGGCGAGCGCCAGCCCACTCACCGGCCGAACAGCCGGGACGGCTGATCTCCATGGCTACTCCGGCGCGGGCGGCGGCCATCAAAAGCTGATCGGGCGATTTCGGTGGGCCCCAGTCCGGAATGGCAATGGGATTCCGCCAAGTCCGAAGCGAGCGGCCCGATGCGCAGCATGCGTCCGTCCTGCGCCCGCTTGGGCAACAATGCGGCGGATCTCTCGCTCGATCAGCGAGCTCTGATATGCCGTTAGCTCGATAACCCCGCCGTTCATCTATGCCTCCTCTGGGAAATATCGTGTAGTAAATGTGATCGGAACTCATCAATTCGGTTGGTTTGCCGCTTTCATCTCGCAGCTCACCGTATTCCAGCATGCTATGGGTGCGGCTGCGTGGGCTGGCGTCGCCGTTCAATGCGTCGGCCAATGTCTGCCGCGTGCTGCGGCTGACTCTGCTCGCGCCTGACATTGCCGAGAGAATTCTGGATGGGCGGCAGCTGGAGGCGGCCACGCTACCGGCGCTGATGAAGGGCTTTCCGATAGAGTGGGACAGGCAACCTTGAGCGGGACAGACTCGAAACCGGCTTGACGGTTTAGGTCGTGTGCGTTCCCATTGGCGGGATCTACTGTATCCGAGAAAATGGCCATAAATGCTACTGCCGCGCAAATAGGCGGACACTTGGCCGAGATGTTGGGAAACAGGCCGTTTCCTTGGCAGGAGCGGCTTGGCTCAGCCTTTATGGCCGGGGAAATTCCGGTCGGGTTGGATATTCCAACCGGTTTGGGAAAGACCAAGATCATCGCCATATGGCTGACGGCCCTGGCCTCTGGGGCGGCTGTGCCGCGACGACTGATTTATGTCGTAGATCGCCGCGCGGTAGTCGATCAGGCTACAGCAGAGGCCGAAGACACGGCCGCTATTTTCCGGAATGAGTTCGGCGCCGATATCACCATATCGACACTTCGCGGCCAGCACGTCGATTCCGGCGAGTGGCGTGAGGATCCTTCGCGGCCTGCGATCGTCGTCGGCACGGTTGACATGATCGGGTCGCGCCTGCTGTTCGAAGGTTACGGAATCTCGCGCCGGATGCGGCCGCTCCACGCGGGATTGCTCGGGGTTGACTCGCTGGTGGTGCTGGACGAGGCGCATCTGGTGCCGCCTTTTCAGGCGCTGATGGAGACGATTTCGGTCGATCCGACGCTGGCGGGGAGACAGCCGCTGCCGGTGCCCCGCCTCCGGCTGATGTCGCTGTCGGCGACGCAGTCCCCAGGGGCGGAGGCTACGTTCCGGATCGGCGAGGACGACCGCAGGCACCCGGAGGTCGAACGCCGCCTTGGCGCGGCGAAGCTGTTGTCCGTCAGCGACGTTCAGGCGAGCAAGACCAAAGGGGAGCGCCAGGAGCTCGACCCCGCCGTTCTGGCCGAGGCGCTGGCGGGGCAGGCGACCGCCATCGCCGATGGCCTCGACGGTCCGGCGCGGATCTTGGTCTACTGCGACGGCCGCGCAGTCGCCGAGAGGGTCGCGGACCACCTGAGTGAGCGCCAGCCTATCCTGTTCACGGGTGCGCGGCGCGTTCACGAGCGGCAGCGTGCAGCGGACGAGTTGCGCAGCGCCGGCTTCATGGCCGGCGCCGAGCCGCCGGAGGCGACGCGGTTCCTGATCGCCACCTCGGCCGGCGAGGTCGGGGTCGACCTGGACGCTGACCACGCCATTATGGACCTGGTGCCGTGGGAACGCATGGTCCAGCGGCTGGGGCGCGTGAACCGGCGCGGCCGGGGCTCGGCGCTCGTTCGGGTGGTCGATCCAGGCCTGGCGAACTCGCCCTCCGGGGCACGGCTCGATTCGGTGCGACGGCTGCTCAGGCGGCTGCCGCCGACGGGTGGCGCCGTGCAGGCGGGGCCGGGGGCGCTGGGCGAACTGGCGGCGCGCGAACCCGATCTGGTGCGCGAGGCGACGACGCCGGAACCGCTCCGGCCCGCTCTGTCGCGCCCGCTGGTCGATGCCTGGGCGCTGACCGGCCTTCCCCAGCACACGGGCCGCCCCGAGGTCGATCCCTGGCTGCGCGGCTGGGTCGAGGTCGAGCCGCAGACGCGGATCGTCTGGCGCGAACACCTGCCACGGCGGGCCGCCGATCCGGCCGTGCAGGTCGCCGAGGTCGAGGCTTTCTTCGCCCACGCCCGGCCGCACCTCTCCGAAATGCTGGAAACCGAAACGTACCGGGCGACGGACTGGCTCTATGCCCGCGCCAAGGCGTTCCGGGGGTCGGACACCGGCGCAGAGCGGGAGAAGCGAGACAAGCAGGAGATCGTGTTCCTGCTCGACCCCGACGGCGGACTACACGCACGTCTGACGCTCGGGACGCTGGCGCTCTGGGCAGGCAGAAAGATCGACCGGCAGGCCCAGCGCGAGCGCGACGCATTCGAACATGCACTCGCGGGCCGGACGCTGGTGGTCGACGCGGCGCTGGGCGGGCTCGATGCCGCCGGGCTCCTCAAGAACGACCAGAACGAGGCGCCGAGCGTGGCCGACGGCGCAGGGGGATGGCCAGAGGTCGGCTTCACGATCCAACAAAGCCGGCCGGGGGACCAGTACGCAGGCGCGGCATACCGTTTCGTGACGCGCTTCTCAGCCGAGGGCGATCCGGAGACTCTGCTCGACATCTTCTTGCAGAGGGAGCGTCAGGACACCGACATCGACGCGCCGTCGCGCGCCGCACGCGACGTGCCCCTGGCGGAGCACGCGAGCGCGGTCGAGGCCGAGGTCCGGCGGATCGCCGGGCGGCTGGGCCTGGAGCCGCGCTGGGTCGAGCTGCTGGCGGCCGCCGCCCGGCTGCACGACCACGGCAAGGCGGCGCCGGTCTGGCAGGAAGCGATGAACGCGCCACGCGCTGGGCGGCCCTATGCGAAAACGCGCGGCGGCGGCAACCCGACTGCGCTCGGCCGCTATCGGCACGAGTTCGGGTCGCTGTTTGCTGCGCAGAGCGACCCGGCTGTGCAGGCGATGAACCCGGACGACCGCGACCTGCTGCTGCATCTCATTGCCGCCCATCACGGCAATGCGCGGCCCACAATATGGGTGGAGAACTGCCCCGAGGGGCCGCCGACGGCCATGGCGGCGGCGGGGCTGGAGGTGGCGCTCCGCTTCGCGCGCCTCCAGACGCGGTGGGGGCCTTGGGGCCTCGCCTGGTGGGAGTCGCTGCTGCGGGCCGCCGACCAGACCGTCTCGAAGGAGGCCGGCTGATGGCCGAGGCGGCGATCCCGGTCGACCTCACCAACCCGGGCCAGGTGTTCGCCTGCCTCGGTCTGGTCGAGGCGGCGGAAATTCTCCTCGGCAACGCCGAGGCCGCCTTCGACTGGCGCGACGGAGCCACCACCTTCCGCCTTCGCGCCCGCGGGGAACCGAACCCCGTCGTCGAGGTGATCCGGTTCTTGGTGGAGGCGGAGGTTGTTCCCATCGCCCCGGAAGGCGCCGATGGCCCGTGGCCGGAAGAAGCCGAAAGGAGTCGTATCTTTCCGGCCAGGATTGCCGACCTGCGGAAGTCAGACGGGAAGGGATTGACTGGAAACGCTCTCCCTGCGGTCCTGCGCGGCTCCGGGCGGGAGCTACGGCTTTTCCATTGGCTCGACGGCTCAGGTCTGGAGACCTTCAAGCTGTTCGCGGGCAATCAAGTCGGCTGGCAGATAGCTGAGATGCTTTTGAGCTATGAAAAAGCCGGTGTGAGCCGGAAGGGTGTTCGCCAGCTCTGGCGAGATGAAGCAGACCATCTGATTTGCGACCCCTTCGGAGTGGCTGATCCGCAATCGGCTGGCGTTGTCCCGATAGACAAGGGAAAGTTCGGATTTGACGCTCGGGGAGCGTGGGACGCTGTCCGCGTTGGGGCATCTCTGGACGCCCAAAGCGTACCCTTAAACATTTCTCCCGTCGTCGAACTCCTCGCCGCGATCGGGCTAGGATTTGCACGGCCGGCACTTGGACCGGAGTCCCAAGTCTACTACTCGGCTTGGAACATCGTCCTCCCCGCCAGCCTTTGCCGCGTCGTGCTTGCACAACCTGAATCGATATTGGTGAGTGGCACTTACTGTCGGTTCCGCACGCACATGGGGGATGACAAGTACTACAAGAAATTTTTCTTCGCCGATATGGAGTGAGCCGATGCCATACAACCCGACGCCTGCCGAGATCGACGCCTGGACCGAAGACGGCACGCAGGCGCCCGTCGCGATCTGCCTGCGCGAGCGGCTGATGCCGGTCGAGGGCCACGGGGCCCCCATCTTCCCCGCGACCTATGCAGGGATCGGCTACAACATCGACGAGCTGGCCGACGGCACGAAGGTCGCATCCCTCGACAGTGTCGGCTCGCAGGCGAACCGGATCGAGCCCATTTTCAAAGAGCCGAAATATGCCGGACTCGTACCCAAGGTCGAGATCACCTATGGCAACGAGAAGCGCGTGTCGATCCTCGAGGCCGGCCACCGGCTGGGCGACGCGGTCGTCCGCTGCACCGAACTGGCCGAACCGGTGAGATCGGCCTTCGAGGCGTTTCTCGTCCATGAAGGCAATGCCACCCGGATCGCCAAACTCGCGCCGACCTCGCTGGTCTTCGGCGTCTGGGACAGCCGCGACACGCAGGCCAAGCTGCCGCGGCTGGTGCAGTCTGTGATCCGCGCATGGGACGTCAGCCCGCTGACGCGCTCGGCGCAGTATAATCCGCCACTCGATTACGCCGGCCTCGACGTGTTCTCCGAGGCCGAGCGCGAGAAGCAGGAGGGCAAGCCAGGCTCGCAGCTGGCCGAGCGCGGCTATGTACATGTCCCTGCCGTCGGGACGCATGGCGGCATCGTCGCGCGCGGCGAGATCCGGCGCGACGTGACCGTCAACCTGGTCGCGCTGCGCCGGCTCAGGGGCGACGATACCGCGGCGCTGCGGCAGTATGTGCTCGGGCTCGCTCTGGTCGCGGCGACGGCGCCGCAGGACGGCTTCCTGCGCGCCGGCTGCCAGCTGGTGCTCGACCCCGATGCAGGGCGAACGCTGGAGCTGGTGAAGCGGGACGGGACGCGCCGGCCGCTCGAGCTGTCGCACGACCAGGCGCTCACCTACGCGCGCGAGGCGGCAGGGCGGTTCGGCGTCGGCCCCGACCGGGCGGTGGCGTTCGACAAGGACCGGGCGAAGAAGGACGCGGTCGCCGGCAAGAAGGTGAAGGCCTGAATCCGTGGCCGGCGCGCTCGTCATCCGCGTCCGGTTTCACGAGGGCCGGTATCACGGTTCGGGCGGTTGGCCGCCGGCGCCGGCGCGCCTGTATCAGGCGTTGGTCGCAGGTGTCGCAGCAGGGGGCCGACTCGCGGAGGCGAACCGCGAGGCGCTCGCATGGCTGGAGCTCCAGGACCCGCCGGTTGTCCTGGCGCCGCCGGCGACGCCCGGTCAGGGTTTCAACACATACGTCCCGAACAATGACCTCGACGCGGTGCCGGACATCGAGACGGTTGCCGGCAACCCGGCCGGCTACATCAGGCGCAAGGATGGGTGGGCGATCGCGGCCAGCACCATCAGGGCCGGCAAGACCGTCCGTCCCTGGTTGTTCAACGCCGAACGCCCGCTTGTCTATCTCTGGTTGGATGTCACCGACGAGCCGGAGCGCGCGCGGCTGCCCGCCATCGCTCTTGGGCTCTACCAGCTCGGGCGCGGCATCGACCCGGCCTGGGCCGAGGCGGCGCTGATTTCGTCCGCCGAGGCGGAAGCGCTGATCGCCGAGCATGACGGGCGCGCGCTCCGGCCGGGGGCCGCCGGACCCGAGGGGGTCGCCGTGCCGGAGCGTGGCAGCCTTGCCAGCCTCGAGGCGCGGCACGCCGCCTTCCTCGGTCGCTTTCGCCAGGTCGGAACGGGGCGCAGCGCGCGGACAAGCTTCACGAACCCGCCGAAGCCGCGTTTCCGGCAGGTCCGCTACGACGCGCCGCCGCGGCAGCTGCTTTTCGATCTCCGCTGGCCGGACGGGCGTTTCCACGCTGTCCCCCCCGCCCGGGCCGGCCAGCTGGTTCGGCACCTGATCGAGCTGGCGGCCGGCCGGCTGAAACCGGCTCTTCCGGCGAGAGAGGGAGAGATCGAGCGCTTCCTCGTCGGGCGCGGCGCCGGAGCCGCCGACCTGCAGCGGCGCGTCCGCGTCTTCGCACTTCCGACGCTGCGGGCCCATGTCGACCGCGCCATCCGCCGTGTCGCCATCGAGATCCCGGCCCACTGTCCGCTGGACTGGCGCGATATCGCCTGGGCGTTCTCCGGCTTGTCGCCGCTGGTGCGCGAACCCGACGCTGAGGCGGGCGCGCCAATATTGATCGAGGCCGAAGACCGGTCGATGCTCGACCGCTACTGTCGGGCCGACCGGCTCTGGCGCTCCGAGACCCCGCTGGCGCTCCCCGCCGGGCGTCGGCGCATTGACCCTGCCCGTCGCGAGCCTAAGCCCGGCGTCGAGCGGCTGCGCGAGGATTATGCCGCCGCAGCGGCTGTGTTGACGGCGCTTCGCCAGGCCGGGATCGGGGAGCGGTCGCTTTCGATCCGCGTTCAGCGCGAGCCCTTCGCCGCACAGGGCGCGTGGGCGGAGGCCTTCGCCGAGGGCACACGGTTTTCGAAGACCGCCCTATGGCATGTCGAGCTCGGTTTCGCCGCAACGGTCAAAGGTCCGCTCATCCTGGGCGACGGCCGGTTCTGCGGTCTCGGTCTGATGCGCCCTGCCGAGCGGCCGCCCGGCGCCTACGCCTTCGCGCTGCCCCGCGCGTTCGACGCCAGGGATGCTGCGGCGCTCGCCTGCGCGCTGCGCCGTGCCGTCATGGCGCGCGTACGCGACGAGATCGGCAACCGCGAGCTGCCGGCATGGTTCACGGGACATGCCCCAGACGGTGAGCCGCTGCGCGACGGCACCCATCGTCATCTCGCCTTCGCCGTCGATCCGGAAGGCCGTCGCCTGCTCGTCATCCCGCCGCACCTCGTCGGCCGCACTTGCCCGAGCGGGGAGGATAGAAGCCAGCTCCGGCAACTGGAACGGGCGCTCGTCGGCCTTTCCCTGCTGCGCGCTGGCCGCCTCGGCGCGCTGGAGCTTCTCCCGGTCGCGATCGCCGATGAGGACCCGCTGTTCGCTCCGGCGCGGATCTGGCGGAGTGTCACCGCATACCAGCCGACGCGGCACGCCAAGCGCGACCACGAAGCCGCAATCATCGACGACATCCGCGCCGAGGCCGCCCGCCGCGGCCTGCCGCGTCCCGACATTCTCGCGCTGGAGATCGAGCCCGGTCCACGCGGCGGCTTGTCCGTGCGTGCCGGCCTGAGATTCGCCCGCGCAGTTGCCGGACCGGTGCTGCTCGGCCGCACGCTGCACAAGGGCGGCGGCCTGTTCGTCGGTGAACGGGAGAGGACGTAAAGGGGGGAGCGCCACGTCCGAGAGCCAGACCGAGCTGCCCTTGTCGCGCCGCCGGCGGCGGCGGACGAAATGCTGGTGCCGGCGCGGATGGTGAACGAGTGGGTATACTGCCCGCGTCTCGCCGTTCTGGAGTGGGGCTATGGCGAGTGGACCGGAAACGCCGATACCGCCACCGGCCGGCGGGCGCACCGCGCTAGCGAAACCGGACGCGCCCCCGCGCTTCCCGCACCGGACGCGCTGGAGAACGAGAAGAGCCTGAAAACACGACGGCTGCTGCTCTCCGCCGAGCGGCTGGGCCTGACCGCCGAAATCGACATCGTGGAGACGGAGGACGGCGCCGTCACGCCGGTCGACGTCAAGGCCGGCAGGCGCCCGCATGTTGCCGAGGGCGTGGCAGAAATCAGTTCGCGGGCGAAGGCGAGGCGGCGCTTCTCATCCGCCGCAGCAGAATACTGGGCGGTACGAATGGCGGCGCTCCTCGGCTTCTCGCCCGTTTCCTCCTTGGAGAAAGTCCCGTCTATCCACACGACGTGCCGAGGTGAGCGATGCTGCCGCGCCGGTCGAATGCAGAGCATGCTTATGTTGTTGCCTACGACATCTCGGATCCGAAGCGCTGGCGGCGGGTATTCAAGCTAATGAAGGGCTACGGACGGTGGCTGCAGCTCTCGATCTTCCACTGCCGGCTGGAGGGCGGGCGGCGGGTCGAGATGGCGGCTGCGCTCGAGCGGACGATCGATCCTGCGGCGGATCACGTCGTCATCCTTGATCTCGGCCCGGCCGAGGACGTCGAGCTCGCCGTCGAGAGCCTCGGCAAGACCTTCCAGGCGATCGAGCGCCGGGCGGTGGTAATCTGAGACAAATCGACTCCACCCGCGGTTGCTGTGAATGGCCGCAACGGCTAACCTGCGAGGGCAATCGAGGGGTATGGTGATTGCGTCTTTGCCGGCAGCGCTCGCAGCCTGCCAAGTTGTTGTTTCTGCTCTGCGCTCTTTGACATTGCCGAAGGAATCGGGCGAGGTGGGCATGCTTCGGGTGCCGGCATTTGCCAGTGCTCGCATGGCAGCCCTAAGCTTGTCCGCCTGCGTCAGAATTTCCGGCGGGGGTCTTTCCCGGGCCATCAGCCCGGGCCTCATTGAAGCGACTGGACCGTCAACATCCCCGGCCTGCTCGGGCTCTTCGGGTCTTTCCCGGGCCATCAGCCCGGGCCTCATTGAAGCACCGGTACGCTCGGCGCCGAGATCGCGGACACGCTGCTCGTCTTTCCCGGGCCATCAGCCCGGGGCTCATTGAAGCATGCGCAACGCCATGCGCGCGAACAGGGGAAAGTACCTGCGTCTTTCCCGGGCCATCGGCCCGGGCCTCATTGAAGCGGGGGGAAGGTGGCCGGCCGCAGCTTCGGGCGAGCGGCGTCTTTCCCGGGCCATCGGCCCGGGCCTCATTGAAGGATGCTCCGATTTGGATGGTGCAGTGTGCGTCTATTGGGGGAGTCTTTCCCGGGCCATCAGCCCGGGCCTCATTGAAGCTCGTAGGTCAGCTCGACCGAGAAGCTGGCCGGCTTGTCTTTCCCGGGCCATCAGCCCGGGCCTCATTGAAGCATCGGCACGACCGGGATGCGAAAATCCCAGCCATTGGTCTTTCCCGGGCCATCAGCCCGGGCCTCATTGAAGCAGCCTGATCGTGACCGGGCTGTTCGGAGGCGAGTCGAGTCTTTCCCGGGCCATCAGCCCGGGCCTCATTGAAGCACCGGGGAGGCCTCGATCAACAGGAATTCCGGCGAGGTCGTCTTTCCCGGGCCATCAGCCCGGGCCTCATTGAAGCGACTGGACCGCCAGCTGGGCGCCAGCCGACACGATGCCGGCGGTCCTTCCCGGGCCATCAGCCCGGGCCTCATTGAAGCGCGCCGATCGCCATGTCGCGGCGGATGGGATTCCGGTCCGGTCTTTCCCGGGCCATCAGCCCGGGCCTCATTGAAGCCGCGCGCATAGCGCGCAGCAAAACCCTCGACGTCGTCCAGGTAGTCTTTCCCGGGCCATCAGCCCGGGCCTCATTGAAGCAGCGCGAAGCGGAAGGTGATGCCGTCCTCGCCGTCCTTGTCTTTCCCGGGCCATCAGCCCGGGCCTCATTGAAGCGACCTTGCGGACCGCATAGAGCGCTGTCGTGTGGTACGTCTTTCCCGGGCCATCGGCCCGGGCCTCATTGAAGCTTCACGCAATGGGGCGAGTGGGCGCCGGCGCATTTCGGGTCTTTCCCGGGCCATCAGCCCGGGCCTCATTGAAGCATCAGCCCCTCGGCGAGCGGAAGATTGGCCTGCCTGGTCTTTCCCCCGCCATCAGCCCGGGCCTCATTGAAGCCAGGCTTGAACGGCACGTACATCTGCGCGGACGTCTCGTCTTTCCCGGGCCATCAGCCCGGGCCTCATTGAAGCGAGCAGATGATCGAGTACGGCGGCATCGTGCTCACCGGCATGTCTTTCCCGGGCCATCAGCCCGGGCCTCATTGAAGCTGCGGCGTGACGCGCACGAGGCGGACGCCCTTGCCAAGAATGATGCGTCTTTCCCGGGCCATCAGCCCGGGCCTCATTGAAGCACGATGAAGGCCTGCCCCTTGCGCGCGGCCTCGAGGACGTGGTCTTTCCCGGGCAATCAGCCCGGGCCTCATTGAAGCTACGGCGTCATCATTGACGGCGGCGTGAACAACTTGGCGTGTCTTTCCCGGGCCATCAGCCCGGGCCTCATTGAAGCTACAAGGCGGCGGTGCAGGCCTTCTCGCAGAACCCGCGGTCTTTCCCGGGCCATCAGCCCGGGCCTCATTGAAGCTTCAGGGCCGGCATTCCGTTCTTCGGCGGGCTTCCGGGTCTTTCCCGGGCCATCAGCCCGGGCCTCATTGAAGCATGGCATTCGCGGTCGCCCGCAACCCGAATCCTGCGCGTCTTTCCCCGGCCATCGGCCCGGGCCTCATTGAAGCGTCGTCGCCCCGGATTGCGGCGAGAGCCCGAGCACCTTGTCTTTCCCGGGCCATCAGCCCGGGCCTCATTGAAGCTTGCCGATCCGCCGGTGGATCTGGCCGTAGCCCTCGCGGTCTTTCCCGGGCCATCAGCCCGGGCCTCATTGAAGCCTCCAGCCGCGCTCTGTGGCACGCTTCAGGAGCGAGTGGTCTTTCCCGGGCCATCAGCCCGGGCCTCATTGAAGCTTCAGGATAAGCGTGGCCAGCCCGATCCCGTCTCGCGTCTTTCCCGGGCCATCAGCCCGGGCCTCATTGAAGCACCTCGACGCCACGACGAGCCGCCTCCGCCTCGAGCTCCGCGTCTTTCCCGGGCCCTCAGCCCGGGCCTCATTGAAGCGCTGCCGTCGGTGGCGGCCACGGTGACCGGCGTGTACTGTCTTTCCCGGGCCATCGGCCCGGGCCTCATTGAAGCCGGTTCGTCGAGATGACGAGGTTCGCCTGCGGATAGGTGTCTTTCCCGGGCCATCGGCCCGGGCCTCATAGAAGCGACGTCCTGACGTTCAGTGCCGTGCGTAACAACGAGGTCTTTCCCGGGCCATCGGCCCGGGCCTCATTGAAGCATGCTCGCATTGTGGACCGGACAACGGCAGGGCGACCCTTTCGCCGGGCCATCAGCCCGGGCCTCATTGAAGCGAGGTCACGTCCTACGCGCAGATGCGCGAGGTGCCGCCGTCTTTCCCGGGCCATCAGCCCGGGCCTCATTGAAGCCGGCACGCCGCGCTGGAGAGCGCATGAGCACGTCGCGTCTTTCCCGGGCCATCGGCCCGGGCCTCATTGAAGCAGCGCGAGATAGGCGCTCTCCGGGAAGATGCGGGCTTGTCTTTCCCGGGCCATCGGCCCGGGCCTCATTGAAGCGCCGTCACGCTCGAGGTGCTGCTTCGCAACGAGTTTCTGTTTCCCGGGCCATCGGCCCGGGCCTCATTGAAGCTTCGAGCTCGGCTATCCGCAGGAGTGGCAGCCGACCACGTGTTTCCCGGGCAACCAGCCGGGGCCCACTGCAAGCTTGTCGGCGCCGCAAGGTACATTCTGCCCAAAGTTCGGGCCCAGGCCCGCTCGGATAAGCGAGATTCGATGCAACGAATTAACGCGCTGTGGATGAGAAAAAGTGCCGAATACCACTGGCTTGCGAGAGTGGTACAGAAGCAGCCAAGGCACGAGGTCAGGAGAATATCGGCCCGGAGAGAATGCTCTCGGGCCTCCTGGCGCCGAGGCCAGTGCTCGGCCACTCCCGCATAACCCTCGAAAACAACGGGAAAATCCGGGCGCAGCCGGATGGGGAGAACGCTTTCGCGAGGGAAAGTGGCGGAGGGAGAGGGATTCGAACCCTCGATACGGTTTCCCGTATACACGCGTTCCAGGCGTGCGCCTTCGACCACTCGGCCACCCCTCCGGCCGGCGGCCCGAGCCGCGGCGTGGCGCTCATGTATCGTCCGATCCGCCGCTTCGCAAGGCAGGAGCACGCTTGTCCCCGCCTGGGGGACGGCCGGGGTCGCGCTTCTCCTCCGCGCGATCGGGAACACCGCCTTCACCTCGCGCGATCGGGAACGCCTCCTTCTCCTTCGCGCGATCGGGAACACCCGCGCCGCGTGAAGGTCACGGGGGGCGGCGTCCGTTCGACAGGGTAAGCCGGCAGGTGAATTGCGTGCCCGCGGCCGGTGCACTATCTCCCGGCGATGGTCCGCTTCATCGCCCGCCTGATCGGCGTCTGGCTTGTGGCCGCAGCGCTCGTCGCGGCGGTCGTCGACGCCGCCAAGGCGATCGCCGCCTCGGCCCTCGTCGCCACGCCGCTCGGCCAGGTCTGGTTCGAGGTGGCGCCGGAGAGCCTCGCGGCGGCCCAGGAGGCGGTTGCGGTCAGGCTCGGGGCGCCCTGGCTCTGGCAGGCGATCACGGCCTGGATCCTGTCCGCGCCCGCATGGCTCGTCTTCGTCCTCCTCGGCGCGCTCCTGCTTCGCCTCGGCCGCCCGCGCCGGCGCCGCGGCGTCGCGGAAGAGGACGAGCTCTACGTCTGATCCCGGAGGAGACTGCGACGTTCCTGTTCGACGGACCGGCCAGGAAGATGCAGATCCCGAGCCCGGCCGGCGGCTATTGCCGGCTTGCCGGCACCGGCGTGAGCTGCCCCGGATCCGCGGCGGCGGCGCGCCGGCCGCCAGGCGGACCGACCGTCACCCCTGCCCGGGCCGCGGCTGCGGCCGCG
>NZ_SPKJ01000040.1 GCF_009866965.1 Propylenella binzhouense
CGAGGAGGCGCGCGTCGAACCCCGCGGCGCGTGCGATGTCCGCCGCCGCGGCGAGCGAATCGGCCGGCCGCGCCACCACGCGGAGCGCCGCGAGCACGAAGCAGGGATCGTCCGGCGCGGGCGTCTCGCCCGCCTTCGACCGGAGCGTCCGCTCGACCGGCTCCGGCGCCGCGATGCGCCATCGCGCCAGGATGGCGAGCGCGTCCTCGGCCGTGGTGTGGTCCGGCGCGGTCGGCCCGGAGGCGATGAAGCTCGGGTCGTCGCCCGGCACGTCCGAGATGATGAGGGAGAGCGAGCGCGCCGGCGCGAGCGCGGCGGCGAGGCGGCCGCCCTTGATCTGCGACAGGTGCTTCCGGACCGTGTTGATGTCGCCGATCGGGGCGCCCGATTTCAGGAGGGCGCGCGTGAGCCCCTGCTTGTCCTCGATCGAGAGGCCTTCGGCCGGCGCGGTCCAGTTTGCCGAGCCGCCTCCGGAGACGAGCACGAGCGCCAGGTCGTCCGCCTTCGCCGAGCGGGCGAGTTCCAGCGTTTCCGCGGTCGCCTCCAGTCCGGCCCGGTCCGGTACGGGATGGCCCGCCTCGACGCAGCGGACGCGGCGGAGCGGCCGGCCGTAGCCGTGCCGGGTCACGCAGATGCCGACCATGCGCGCGGGGTCGATCAGGCCGCCGTCGAGATAATGCTGCTCCACCGCTTCGGCCATGGTGGCCCCGGCCTTGCCGCAGGCGAGGACGATCAGGCGCCCCGATTCGGGCGGCGGCGGCAGGTGAGGGGGCAGGCAGACATTCGGCTGCGCCCGCGCGATCGCGGCGTCGAGCATGTCGAGGCGAAGCTTGCGGAGATCCATGGCCCGTCCGTCAGGCGGCGCGGCGCGGGCGCGCTATGGCGATCCCGGCGAAGATCGCCGCGGCGCCCGCGAATTGCAGCGGGCCGACCGCTTCGGAGAGGATCGCCCAGCCGAAGAAGGCGCCCGCGAGCGCTTCGATGAACATCACCAGCGAGGAGAAGGCGGCCGGCAGGTGGCCGAGCGCGTAGGCGAGAAGGCCCTGGCCGCCGGCCTGGCTCACGAGCGCCAGGGCGAGCACGGCCGCGAGGCCGCCTGCGGAGGCGGGGAGGATCTGCGGCTCGACCGCGAGCGCCTCGGCCGCGAGCACCGCCGCCGTCACGAGGGTCGACGCGAAGATGGCGCGCCCGGTGCCATAGGCGCGCCGGGCCCGGCGCATGGCGATGAAATAGGCCCCGAAGAAGAACGAGGTGACGAGGCCGTAGAGGTCGCCGAGCACCTGGTCCGGCCGGAACGCCAGCGAACCGCCGATCAGCGCGGCCGCGCCGAGGAGGCAGAGCGCCAGGCCCGCGACGAGCCGCCGCTCGACCGTCTCGCCGAGAAACATGCCCGAGCCGAGCACGACCCAGACCGGCGCGAGCACCGCGAGGAAGGTCGCATTGGCGACGCTGGTATGCAGGATCGACAGGTGCCAGAAGGTGAGGTCGCCCGCAAAGAGAAGCCCCGCGAGCACGACCGAGACGATGCCGCCATGGCGGGCGGCGGTCTCCGGCGAGGCGCTCCCGCCCGGGGCCGCGCGCTCATCGAGCCGCGCCCACAGCCACAGCACCGGCAGAGCGAGGGCGACGCGCCACAAGGCGCTCGCGAACGGGCCGACATCCGCGAAGCGCACGAAGATCGGCGAGATCCCCATCGCGACCGCGCCGCCGACGAGCGCGAGGATCGCGAAGGGCGTCTCGTCCCGGATGGGGGAAGTCTGGCTCGCGCGCACGGACATCGCGGTCTTATGAAGGCTTTCGTGAGGTGGCGACAGTCCCTATCATGCGGCTCTCCGCATGGCGAGACTTTCCGCATCCCGGGAATTGTTTTCATGAACGACGCCGAATCGGCGAAAGCGGGATCGTCCGACCGGCCCTGCGCGTTCGAGCGCGTCGAGGGCGACGAGGCGGGCGGGCTCCTGCTCCTCTGCGACCATGCGTCGAATGCGGTTCCGGAATGCTACCATGGCCTCGGGCTGCCGCGTGCCGAGCTCGAGCGGCACATCGGCTACGATGTCGGCGCCGCACCGCTGACGCGCGCGCTCGCCGCGCGGCTGAAGGCGCCGGCGCTCCTCACCTGCGTGTCCCGCCTCGTCATCGATCCCAATCGCGGCGAGGACGATCCGACCCTCATCATGCGTCTCTCCGACGGCGCCGTGGTCCCGGGCAATGCCGGCGTCGATGCCGGCGAACGGGAGCGGCGCCTCGCCCTCTATTACCGTCCGTATCATGCCGAGATCGCGGCGACGCTCGACCGCATGGCGGCTTCGGGCCGTCCTGCCGCGATCCTCTCGGTCCATTCCTATACGCCGGTCTGGCGGGGCGTGCCGAGGCCCTGGCATGCGGGCGTGCTCTGGGACCGCGATCCGCGCATGGCGCGCCCGCTCATCAATGCGCTCCGCGCCGGGCACGGCCTGCGCATCGGCAGCAACGAGCCCTATGTCGGTGCGTTGAAGAACGACACCATGTATAAGCACGGCACGAGCCGCGGGCTCGCCCATGCGCTTCTCGAGGTCCGCAACGACCTCATCGAGACGCCGGCGGGCGTGCTCGAATGGGCGGACCGCCTGGAGCCGATCGTGGCGGGGATCGTCGCCGATGACGGCCTCCACCGGGTCCGGTTCTACGGCTCCCGTGCCGATGGCGATCGGACCACCGAGGATGAACACGATGTCGAAGCTTGACGAGACGACACGGACGGAGCTGGAGGCGGCCGCCTTCCGCAGGCTGGTCGCGCATCTGCGCGAGCGGAGCGACGTTCAGAACATCGATCTGATGAATCTCGCCGGCTTCTGCCGCAACTGCCTGTCGAACTGGTACCTCGACGCCGCGAAGCAGCGCGGCCTGCCGATGACGAAGGACGAGAGCCGCGAGATCGTCTACGGCATGCCCTACGAGGAGTGGAAGGCGAGACATCAGGCCGAAGCCCCGCCCGAGGCGCTCTCCGCCTTCGAAGTCAACAGGCCGCGGCAGGACTGACACAGCTTTCCACCAAATCTGAGGACGGCCGAAACGCCCTGTTGACGCTGCCGGGCGGTTTGGGCACGCGATGGCCGATCAACCCTCCGCGCGGCTCCGCCGCGCCGCGAGGCCGACCGCGCGGAACCGACCGCGCCGAGAGGACGATGGCATGGGCATGGACTCACTCAATCCCGACGAATCGGCGGCCAACCAGCTGCGTTCCTTCGTCGAGCGCATCGAGCGGCTCTCCGAGGAACTGAAGGGCATCCAGGACGACATCAAGGACGTCTATGCCGAGGCGAAGGGGAACGGCTTCGACACGAAGGTGCTGCGCAAGATCATCGCGCTGCGCAAGAAGGACGCGGCCGAGCGCGAGGAAGAGGAGGCGATCCTCGAGCTCTACATGCAGGCGCTCGGCATGATCCCGGGCTCGGGCGTCCGGGAAGCGGCGGAATAGCTCCGCCGGAACGTTCGGGAGCGGTCGGGGCCGCTCCCGCATTGTTCCGGCTCCGGCCGCCTTTTCTCAGGTCCGGAACGTGCCCCGCTTGCGGCCCTGCGAGGTCGAGAGGAACAGCTCGTCGAGCGGGATCGGCCTGCTGATCAGCCCCTGCTGGTGGGAATAGCCGACCAGCGTCTCGAAGTTCTTCCGGTTCCTCTCGCCGAGCCCGTATTCCCAGGGATCGGGCCCGAGCACCTTCTCCTGCTCCTCCCAGGCCTCCTGGTACCAGGCGAGCGGGACCAGGCGCGGGTTGCGCATGCGCTTCATCGCGATCGCCTTCGCCTGCTCGAAGGCCTGGTAGAGGTTCGGCACGATCCACGGATGCGCCTCGACGAGCGCCTGCTTGAAGCCGAGGACGTGCATGATCGGGAAGATGCCGGTCTTGGCGTAATAGGCCATCTCCTCCGCCTTGTAGTCGGGGAAGAGCCGGCCCACCCGCGGGTCGCCTTCGATGATCGGATCGATGATGTCGGGGTGGAGCAGCGCGTCGATCTCGCCTTCCGCGAGCATCGTCTCGATCGATTTCTCGTCGGGGATCTTGCTGAGCCGCAGGCCTTCGGGCGGGGTGAACTCGACGTCCTCGTCGAGTTCGGCGAACCATTCGATCGACTTGTGCGGAACGCCGTATTCCTGCTCCAGGATTCCGCGCAGCCACAGGATCGCGGTCACCTGGTAGGACTTCACGCCGACCTTCCGGCCGATGAGATCGGTCGGCCTGGTGATGCCCTTGCCGGTGTTGATGAAGACGAAGCCGTGCCGGAACCGGCGGTGCAGGAAGACCGGCAGCGCGCGGAACGGCATGCCGCGGTCGCGCGCGACGATGTAGGACGATGCCGAGCATTCGGCGACGTCGTATTCCTGGTTGCGCAGGAAGCGCCAGTGGCGCGTCGTCGAATCCGCGCCGGTCAGGATGTTGAGCTCGATCCCGTCCGGCTCGACCGTGCCTTCCTTCAGCGGGCGCACGATCTCGTAGTCGCCGCAGGCGAGCGTCAGACTAAGCTTCTTCGTCATGCAGGCATTTCCCGTTCGGCCCGTTGCTTCGCGCGGGCCTTGCTGATCAGGTTGAAGAGGAATTCGGGCGTGACCGGCGTCTGCGAGATGCGGACGCCGAACGGCCTCAGCGCGTCCTCGACGGCGGAGATGATCGCGGCCGCCGCCGGGATGGTGCCGGCCTCGCCGACCCCCTTCGCGCCGAGCGGATTGATGGGCGAGGGCGTCTCGCGGTAGAGCGTCTCGAAGCGCGGCAGCTCCGGCGCGGTGACGAGCAGGTAGTCCGCGAAGGTCGTCGTCAGCGGCTGGCCCTCCTCGTCATAGCCCATCAGCTCGTAGAGCGCGTTGCCGATGCCGTGGGCGATGCCGCCCTTTATCTGGCCGTCGACGATCATCGGATTGATCAGCCGGCCGGAATCGTGGAGCGCAATGTAGTGCGACACGCCGACATGCCCGGTCTCGATGTCCACCTCGACCTCGGCGACGTGGCAGGCATTCGCGTAGGCGAGGGCGTCGGTCTTCCACTGGATGCTGGCCTCGAGGCCGGGCTCGATCTCCGCAGGGAAGGCGTAGCCCGGCGCGCCGCGCAGCCGCGTCGCGATTTCGGCGAGGCTGATGCCGCGGTTCGAGCCCCCGCGCCCCCGCACCTCGCCGCCGGCGAGTTCGAGCTCCGCCTCCGGCAGGTCGAGCATGGTGCTCGCCGCCCTGATCGCCTTCGCCGCGACCGCCTTCGCCGCGATGTGAACGGAGGAGCCGGCGGTCACCAGCTGGCGGCTGGCGAAGCCGCCGAGCCCGAACTGCGCGAAGGCCGTGTCGCCGGCGATCACGCCGACCTCCTCCGGACGGACGCCGAGCTCGTCGGCGCAGATCTGGGCGAGCGCCGTGGCGAGCCCCTGGCCCATCGCCGTGGCGCCGGTGAAGACGCTGACGCGTCCGGAAGGCGCCACGCGCACGACACCGCTTTCGAACGGGCCGCGGCCCGTGCCCTTGACGGCGTTCGCGATGCCGATGCCGAGATGGCGCCCCTGCGCCAGCGCCTCGGCCTGCCGGCGGGGGAAGTCATGCCAGCCGGCGGCCGCGAGCGCCTCCGCCTGGCAGGCGGGATAGTCGCCGCTGTCATAGACGATGCCCGCTCCGGAGCGCGCCTTGAGCGGCTTGGTGTAGGGCATCTTTTCCGGCGGGATGAGGTTGCGCGCGCGCACCGCGACGCGGTCGATCCCGAGCCTGGCGGCGACGAGATCGATCATGCGTTCCATCGCGAAGGCGGCCTGCGGATAGCCGGCGCCGCGGACGGAGGAGACCGGCACCTTGTTCGTGTGCGCGATCAGGACCTCCACCGCGAATGCGGGCACGACATAGGGCCCGGTCACGGCGCTCGCGGAATTGTACGGGAGGTTCACCGCCTTCGGCGCATAGGCGCCCTGGTCGTGGATCAGCCGCCCCCGCATGCCGAGGATGCGGCCGTCCCCGTCGGTGGCGACCTCGAGCGACCAGTACTGGTCGCGCTCCTGCACGGCGGAAAGGAAGTTCTCCCGCCGGTCCTCGATCCATTTCACGTTCCGGCCGAGGAGCAGCGCGGCCGCCGGGACGGCGAGCTCCTCGGGATAGATGCAATATTTCGGACCGAAGCCGCCGCCGACATCGGGCGTCACCACCCGCAGGCAATTCTCGTCGAGGCCGAGCATGCCTGCGAGCGTGTGGAAGAGGTCGTGCGGCATCTGCGTGGACGACCAGACGCAGAGGCCGCCGTCCGGGCGCGTCTCGGCGAGCACGCCGCGGCCCTCCAGCGGGTGTCCGCAGCCGCGATGCTGCCAAAGCTCGTCCGCGACGACATGCGTGGCCTTCGCGAAGGCCTCGTCGACGTCGCCGAAGGCGACCATCATCCGGTTGAGGAGGTTTGATGCGAGCTCCGTCCGCACCGCCGGCGTGCCGGCCTCGACGGCGCGGCGGGCATCGGCCACGACGGGAAGCGGCTCGTAGTCCACGAAGACGGCGCCGGCGGCGTCCTCGGCCTCGTAGCGGGTATCAGCGACGACGAGGGCGATCGGCTCGCCGACATAGGCGGCCTCGTGCCCGTTGAGGACGAAGGGCGTCGAGCTGTTCTCGCTGCTCGTCGGGCTCGCGCCGAGCGGAAGCCGGAGCGAGCGCAGGACGGGCCGGAGGTCGGCGGCGGTGAGCACCGCATGCACGCCCGGCATGCCCGCGGCGGCGGCGGTGTCGATCGCGGCGATCCGGGCGTGCGCGGACGCGCTGCGGACGAAGGCGGCGTGGAGCGTGCCGGGCAGCGCGATGTCGTCGACGTAGCGGCCCTTGCCGACGAGCAGCGCCGGATCCTCGATCCGCGGGACGCTCCGTCCGACCGCCCTCATCGCCGCCGCTCCCTGATCTCGGCCGCGGCCTGGAGCGCCGCCGCCACGATGCTCTCGTAGCCGGTGCAGCGACAGATGTTGCCGGAGATCGCATCGCGGATCTCCGCCTCGGCGGGATCGGGGTTCTCCTCCAGGAACTCGACCAGCGTCATCAGCATGCCCGGCGTGCAGAAGCCGCATTGCAGGCCGTGCTTGTCCCGGAACGCGGTCTGGAGCGGGTGGAGTTCTCCGTCCGGGCCGGCAAGGCCCTCGATGGTGCGGACATGCGCCCCTTCGGCCTGGACCGCCAGCATCAGGCAGCTGCGCACGCTCGCGCCGTCGACGAGGACGGTGCACGCGCCGCAGACCCCGTGCTCGCAGCCGAGATGCGTGCCGGTGAGCCGGAGGCTGTGGCGCAGGAAGTCGGCGAGCGTCGTGCGGACGTCCGCCGTCCCGTTCACGGGACGGCCGTTGACGGTGAGGGCGATGGACCGCGCGTTCATTGCGCCGGCCCCGTCGGCGCGGCCGCGGCACGGTCGCGTGCGTCGCCGAGCGCCTTGCGGAGCACCGAGCGCGCCACGCTCCGGCGGTAGTCGGCGCTGCCGTGAAAGTCCCCGATGGCGTCGAGCGCGTCGCAGAAGCCGAGCGCCCGGGCGACCGCTTCCGGTTCGCCGCGGGTCCCGGCGAGCGCCGCCTCGGCCGCGGGCATGCGTTGCGGCACCGGGCCGACGCCGCCGATCGCGATCGCGACCCGCTCGATCCGCCCGTCGGGCCCGAGCGCGAGGAGGCACGCGGCGGAGGCGATCGCGAAGTCGCCGTGCCGGCGCGCGAACTCCTGGAAGGAATAGCCGTGAGGCCGATGCCAGAGCGGGAACGAGACCGCCGTCAGCACCTCGTCCTGGCCGAGCGCGGTGGTCATGTAGCCGAGGATGAACTCCGCCGCGGAGAGGGTCCGCGTGCCGCCTTCGCGCGCGATCTCGACGGTCGCGTCGGCAAGGAGCGCGACGGTCGGCAGCTCCGCCGCCGGATCGAGATGGCAGAGGCTGCCGCCAATCGTGCCGCGGTTGCGGGTCTGGCGGTGGCCGACGAGGCGCAGCGCTTCGGGGAGGATCGGAAAGTGCGCCGCCGCGAGAGGATCGGTCTCGATCGCGCGCTGGCGGGTCATCGCGCCGATCCTGAGGCGGTCGCCCTCGAGGCGGATTCCGGCGAGGCCCGGCACGCGGTTGATGTCGACGAGGACGTCCGGGAAGACGTAGCGCAGGTTCAGCATCGGCATGAGCGATTGCCCGCCGGCCAGGATCTTGGCGTTTTCCAGGCGCGCGAGCGTCGACAGCAGCGTCTCGAGGCTCTCGGGCCGGACATAGTCGAAGGGGGGCGGCTTCATCGGCGCGGCGGTTCCGACACGGGACGTCCGGCGGCTCGCGCCGCCGGACGGTTGATGATGAACGCGCGGCTCAGAGGCCGGCGTCCTTCGAGGCCTCTTCGGCGAGGTCCTTCGGCGTGTCGTAGAGATCGGAGAGCAGGCCCTGGATGTCGTCCGCCGACATCAGCTCGATCTCGACGTTGAGCTTCTTGGCCTCGGCCAGGAACTCCGGATCCTTGAGCGTCGCCTCGAAGGCGTCGCGCAGCGCCTTCGCGCGGTCCTCCGGCACGCCGGGAGGCGCCGCGAAGGGCCGCGCCATCGCCTGCGGCGCGAGGATCAGCTTCAGGATCTGCTTCTTGCGCGCGTCCTGGGCGAGATCGACCATGTTGGGGACGTCCTTCAGCTCCGGATGCGGCTGGAGTCCGCCCTGCAGGATGATCTTCAGCGAGCCGTCCTGGAGCTGCTTGCCCCAGCGGCCGAGGAGCGAGCTGTAGGAGAGCCCGCACATGCCGTCGAGCTCGCCGCGCTCGATCGCGAGATACATGTCGGCCGTGCCCGGATAGCCGGTCACGAGCTGGTCCTTGGCGTCGAAGACCGTCTTGATGACGTTCGCGAAGATGTCCGGGTCGGCGCCCTTGCCCTCGCCGCCGAGCTTGAACTCGGTCTTCAGCGCGTCCTCCCAGCTGTCGACCGGGGAGCGGTCGGAGACGACGCAGAGCGTCACTTCCTTGGCCATGCTGCCGAGCCAGGTGAACTTCCGGGCGTCGAAATCGGCGCCGGCGAGCCCGACCACGGGTGCGAGCGGCATCGTGCGCGAGAACACGCCGAACACCGTGCCGTCCTTCGGCGCGACGCTGTAGAGATATTTGGTGGCCTTCAGCGTGCCGGCGCCCGGCATGTTCTGCGGCACCAGGGTCGGGTTGCCGGGTATGTGCTTGCCCATGTGGCGGGCGAGCAGGCGACCGTAGAGGTCGTAGCCCCCGCCCGCGCTGAAGGCGATGACGACGTCGATCGACTTCCCCTTGTAGAAGTCCTCGACCGACTGGGCGCGCGCCCCGACGGAGGCGGAAATTGCGAGCAGGGCGGCCAGTGCCAGCTTCGCCCCCCGCCGCGTCATCTCAAATCCCATCACTACCCTCCATGATTGCTGAGCCGACTGTTCCCTCTCGAAGCCGTCTCGGTTGAAATTCAGAAGAGGTGGATCGAGGCGCGCAGCGCCGGCAGCCAGTCGCCGAGGCTCGCTTGCGGCCAGCGGACCATGAAGATGTAGTTGACGATCAGCCAGGCGATCGCCGCGAGCGACAGCGACGACACGAGCGAGAAGCGCCAGGTCTGGCGAAATTCGAAGCGCGACTGGAAGAGCACGCCGAGGAACGCGGCCGGGAGCACGCCGATCGCGAGGGCGGCGAGGATCGTTCCGACCACCCAGCCGAAGAAGCGCGCCGCGCGGGTCCAGACGATCGCTCCGGGTATCGCGGCGACCGCGCCGGCGCCGTCTATGTCGAGGCCGCCTTCGTCGTCCTCTCTCCGGCTGAAGGCTTCGGTGAAGAGGTTGAGGCCGGCGAAGACCAGTCCCGCATAGGCGGCGACCTGCGGCAGCAGCTTGTCCTCCCACGGCCAGGGGGAGGAGGTCCGGATCGCATAGACCGTGAGCGCGATCACCAGCAGGTTGAAGATCATGCCGTGATGCGGGGTGAAGGCCTCGAGGTGCGCGCGCCGGAGGGACCGGTAGGTGCCCCAGAGGATCGCGCGGAGGGGCCGGAAGATCGCGATCGCGGTGAGGGCCAGGATGGCGATCACGACCGGGCGGAAGATCCACTCGCCGCCATAGAGCGTGATCGAGATGAAGAGATAGCGCTCGAACAGGGCGCCGAGGACGAAGCCGAGCATCAGCGGCGGCCGCGGCCAGCCGTTCGCCTTCATCACCCAGCCGACGATGCCGAACAGCATCAGGGAATAGAGGTCGCCCCAGTCCTGCGTCGCCTGGACGGCGGCGATGATGACGACGCCGACCACGATCGGCACGATGCGGCCAGCCGGGACGGCCGAAAGCCTCGCGACGAAGCCGCTGAGCGGCAGGCAGATCAGCAGGCCCGCCACATTGGCGAGCGCGAGGCTCCACATGATGGAATAGGTGACGTCGAGGTTCTTCGTCAGCATGTCCGGGCCGGGCACCAGCCCGTGCATCAGGAAGGCGCTGAGAAGGACGGCGGTCGCCGCGCCGCCCGGAACCCCGAAGGCGATGGTCGGGATGAGCTGTCCGCCGTCCTTCGCGCTGTTGGCGGATTCCGGCGCCATCACGCCGCGTATGTCGCCCTGGCCGAAGCGCCCGTTCCGCTCCGTGGCGACGGCGTGGCCGTAGACGATCCAGTCGATCGACGAGGCGCCGAGCCCGGGCACCGCGCCGAGCGCGACGCCGATCGTGCTGCTGCGCAGCACGAGCCACCAGTTCCGGAAGACGTCGCGCACGCCTTCCCATTGCGCCCTCGAGGAGAAGGACGCGCCGCCGCCCTCCTTCGCGATCGCCGTCCGCGCGATCGCGAGATCCGCGATTTCCGGGAGCGCGAAGAGGCCGAGCGTCAGCGGGACGAGCGGCACCTCCTCCCACAGGTAGAGCGTGTCGAAGGTCCAGCGCGAGGTTCCGAGCTGGGAGCCGGTGCCGACCATCGCGATCAGCAGGCCGATACAGGCGGCCGCGAGCCCCTTGAGCGGCGCCTTCCCGCTCAGGATCGCGACCATGGAGAGGCCGAAGATGCAGAAGGCGAGAAGCTCCGGCGTGCCGAGATAGAGGACGAGCGGCCGCACGACCGGGATCGCGACGGCGAGGACGAGCGCGCCGAAGAGCGCGCCGATGAGGGCGGCCGAATAGCCGGCGCCGAGCGCGCGGCCGGCCTGGCCGGAACGCGCCAGCGCATGGCCGTCTATCACGGTCGCCGCCGCGCCGACCGTGCCCGGGACGCCGAACAGGATGGCGGGGATGACGTCGGACACGCTCGTGACCGCGGCCATGCCGATCAGCAGCGCGAAGGCCGAATATTGGTCGAGCGTGTAGGTGAAGGGGATCAGGATCGCCAGGCCCGCGACGCCGCTCAGCCCCGGGATGACGCCGATCAGCAGTCCGAGCAGCACGCCCGAGAGCAGGATCCCGAGCCGGAACGGATCCGCGACGATCGCGATGGCGTTCAGGGCCGCATCGATCATGGCCGGCGCCGAATCCGCATGGAAAACCGCTCTCCGCTTCGGCGATGGCGTGTCATTGTCGGGTCACCGTACACAAGCCGGAACGACTGTCAAATTTTCGGGATTCATTGCGCCCGATGATCCTGAATAGAGTGGAACCATCTATTATGGAAATACATTTCCTCTCCCCGATCTGCACCGAGGATGATTCCGGGATGACTGCTCCAGGAGCGACCTCGAAGGGTCGGGCATTTCGCGCAGGCGCCGCCGGCGGCTAGCGATACATCGGCCTCTCCCTCCGCGCCGGTTCCCGTTCGGCGCTCTCCGGTTCCCCGATTGCAAGGATAATCGGACGGAAGGCAAATAAGCAATACGAATGCCAATTTTGGGACTGGCGGGGCGGCGGATCGGAACGTGCCCCTCGCGCGGCGGCATCCGCACGGGTGACCCCACGGTTCGCCTTCGCGGAATCGGCCGCGTTCGCGCGGGCCTCGGCGCGTCATCCGCAGGCGGACGGTGCGGCCCGGGCCGGATCTGTGGTCGGAAGTGGCGGCCGCCCGCTGCCTCGATCGCAGGCAGGCCGCGCGCGATGGGCGGCGCCCGGGCGACGGCGGCCTGCGGCACGCCCGTCCTGTCGCGACGGCAAGAGCCGCTCGACCGGGTTCTGCCCGGCGGAGCGGCTCTCGTGGTTCGTCATTCCCGCCGGCGGCGCGCCGGCGGGCCGCCCGTCAGGCTTCGCCCCGGTAGGCGCGTTCGAGCGCCGGGAGATCGAGCTTCACCATCTTCATCATCGCCTCGAAGACGCGGCGGCTGCGGTCCCGGTCGGGGTCGTGCATCATCTCCGCCATCTTTCTCGGCACGATCTGCCAGGTGACGCCGTAGCGGTCTGTGATCCAGCCGCATTGCATCGGCGTGCCGCCGTCGGAGAGGGCGTCCCAGATCCGGTCGATCTCGGCCTGGTCCTCGCAGGCGATGAAGAAGGAGACGGCCGGGGTGAACGTGAACGCCGGGCCGCCGTTCAGCGCCATGAACTGCGCGCCGGCGACCGTGAACTCGACGCCCATCGCGGACTCGGCCTTGCCGGCGGGATAATCCGAGGGCGCCCGCATGATGCGGTCGATGCGGGAATCCGGCATGACCGAGACGTAGAACTCGGCTGCTTCCTCGGCGTTGCCGTCGAACCAGAGGCAGGGCGTGAGCTTCGACATATCCGTCTCTCCGGCCGGGTTCAGGTTTCGACGATGGTCTGGAAGCCGCCGAAGATCATCCGCCGGCCGTCGAAGATGCTCATGTCGGGGCTCTGCATGCGCGGATCCTCCATGATCCTCTTGTTGCCGGCGTCGCGGATCTCCTTGGACGGCCACACCACCCAGGAGAACACGACGGTCTCGTCCGGCTCCGCCTTCACGGCGCGCTTGAAGTCGGTCGTCTTCCCGTCCGGCACGTCGTCGCCCCAGCATTCCACGACCTTGAGGGCGCCGTGCTCCCGGAAGACCGGGGCGATCTCGGCGGCCATCTTGCGGAACGCCTCCTTGTTCGCGGTCGGCACTGCGATCACGAATCCGTCGACATAGTTCATGGCTTCCTCCTTCTGCTCGGCTGGATGGCTCAGGCGGCGGGCGCCATCGCCTTCATTGCGGCCTCGACGTCCATCCACATCACTTCCCAGTTGTGGCCGTCGGGGTCCTCGTAGGTGCGGCCGTACATGAAGCCGAAATCCTGCATCGGCGCCGGATCGGCCCTGCCGCCCGCGGCGGCCGCGCGTTCCACCGTGGCGTCCACCGCTTCCCGGCTTTCCTCCGAAAGGCAGAGGAGGACCTCGGTCGTCGTCCGCGCGTCGGTGATCGCCTTCGGAGTGAACTGGCGGAATTTCGCGTGGGTCAGGAGCATGACGTGGATCGTGTCGGAGATCCGCATGCAGCTCGCCGTCCCGTCGCTGAACCGCTCGTCCTTCGTTGCGCCGATCCCCTCGTAGAACGCGGTGGAGCGTGCGAGATCGCTGACGGGCAGGTTCACGAACATCATCTTCGGCATGGGTCAGCCTCCCTGTGTTGTTTGACGACCTTGCGCCATCCTGTTATAAAAGGCAACCTTGAAGTTAGAAAAAATGACCAAAAAATCGGAGAGCCGAAATCGCCGCCGCTACGAGGATGCCTGCGCAGCCGCGCATGCGCTCGATCTCGTCGGTGAAAGATGGGCGCTCCTGGTGATGCGCGAGCTGATGCTCGGGCCCCGGCGCTTCAGCGATCTGCGGGCGAGCCTGCCCGGCATCAGCGCGAACGTGCTGACCCAGCGGCTGGAGGGCCTGGAGGCGGCGGGCGTGCTGTTGCGGCGGCGGCTGCCGCCGCCGGCCGGGAGCCAGGTCTACGAGCTGACGGAATGGGGCTACGAGGCCGAGCCCATCCTGCAGGCGCTCGGCCGCTGGGCGGCGCGTTCGCCGAGCCACGACCCGACTCGGCCGATCAGTTCGGCCTCGCTGCTTCTCTCGCTGCGGACGATGCTCGATCCGGCGCGGGCGGAAGGGCTCGACGCCCGGATCGGCCTCCGGCTCGGCGCCGAGGCCTTTCTCGCCCATGTCGTGGATGGCGGACTGACCTACGAGACGGCAGATCTCGCCGCTGCCGACGTCGTGTTTGCCGGGACGGCGCCGATCATCGCGGCGGCCATCTATGGGGGGCAGCCGATTGCCGCGCTCGAGGCGGCGGGGCTACTCGCGGTTTCGGGGGACCGTGCGCTCGCGGAGCGCTTCCTGACCCTCTTTCCGCTGCCGGCGAAGGCCGACGCTCCCGACTGAAGCTCGGCCCGCCGCCGGCCGGGGCCGGCCGCGATCAGAGCGGCGGCGCTGCGGAGCGCGCAGCGGCTGCGCGGCCCTCCTCCGTCGGGATCAGCGCTCCATCCGCCACGCACGCGAAGCCCCGCTTCGTCAGCTCCTCGGCAAGCGCATCGTTGTAGTTGCGCATCGGGCCCTTGCCGACGAGGCGCTGCAGCATGCGGAACGCCTCGCGCGAGCCGGGAAACACGGTTGGCTTCGCGCTCGGCCGGGCGCCGCCGCCGTCCCGTTTCAGCTTGGCCGCCGCGAGCCTGCCGGCACCGGTCATGAAGAGCTTGCCCGTCACCAGCTCGGCATAGCCGGAATGGATCAGTTCCCGCGCCGGAGCCCCATCGAACTCGCGCATGCTGACGTTGACGTGGAGGTCGTGCAAAAGAGCGCGGCCTTCGGTGGAGACATGACTCGCGGGCATGGCGCCTTTTTCCCTCGTTGACGGCGAGCCGCCCCATCCCTGGGGAGCGGCTCGGATTCGCGATGGCGTGGAAATGTCCTGGGAAAACGCGCCGATCGCCCGCCGGTTCCGCGCAACGGGCACGAAACACCCGCGGTCCCGCGCGACATCGGGCGGAAACGGCCCTCCGCTAGGAAGCGGCCGCGCAGCACAATTCGAGGCGCGGGCCGGCGATGTTTTTCCTTCCCGTTCGGGGTAAGGCGGTGGAAACTCGTTTCGCGAGCGAGGCTATGAATGCCGCCATGGACGAGACCGCGGATTTCCTGATCTTCGTCGACGACGAGCCCCCGGCCGATCCGGTCGAGCCGGCGCCGCCGTGGAAGGTTGCGGTCATCGACGACGATCCCGGCGTCCACGACGGCACGCGGTTCGCCCTCGCCGATTATCGTCTCGGCGGTCGCGGGCTCGAGCTCCACTCGGCGCGCTCGGCGCGCGAAGGGCGCGAGCTGCTCGCGCGCCACCCCGACACCGCGATCGTCCTCCTCGACGTGGTCATGGAGACCGACGGCGCCGGCCTCGATCTCGTCCAGTACATCCGCCACGAGCTGCGGAACGAGACGGTGCGGATCGTCCTGCGCACGGGGCAGCCCGGGCAGGCGCCCGAGCAGCGTGTGGTCGTCGAGTACGACATCAACGACTACAAGGCGAAGACCGAGCTCACCGCCGAGAAGCTCTTCACCACCATCACGGCGGCGCTCCGGAGCTACGAGCAGCTCGTCCGGCTGACCGAGACCCGGCGTGGGCTCGAGATCATCGTCGAGGCGGCGGCGAATCTCTTCGACCTCGGCTCGCTGCAGAAGCTCGCGGAGGGCGTGCTCACCCAGCTCGCCTCCCTGCTCGCGGTGGACTGCGCGGGAATCCTCGTCCTGCGCGAAGGCGGGATCGGCGAGGGGCTGTCGGTGCTCGCCGGGTCCGGCTGCTACAGCCACCTTGCCGGGCACGAGGCCTGGGACGCGCTCGACCGCGACATCCGGGCCCTCGTCCACAGCGCGTTCGAGCGCCGGCGGCACGAATTCCTGGCCGGCCGCTATCTCCTCTATATCGGCACGGGATCGGGGCGCGAGCTGGTGGTTCTGCTCGATTCCCCGAAGAAGCTCTCCGATACCGACCGCGCCCTCATCGAAGTGTTCTGCAGCCGTCTGGCCGTCGCGTTCGACAATGTCGTTCTCTACCGGGAATTGCAGCGCGCCAATGCGGAGCTCGAGCGCCGCGTGCTGGAGCGCACGGCGGAGCTGACCGCCGCGAACACGCGGCTGGAGACGCAGCGGACGCGGCTCCGCTCCGCCAACGCGTTCAAGAACGAAGTGCTCGGAACGGTCGCCCACGACCTCAAGAACCCGCTCGCGGTGATCCTCGGACGCGGCGAGATGCTGGGCGAGCTGCTCGCCATGGATCCTGTCCCGGTCGGACAGGCCGAAGCGCAGGTCGTGCATATCCGCGACAGCGCCGCGCGGCTGATCGGAATGGTCGAATCGCTCATCGCCGATGCCATGGCGGATGCGAGCGACATCGTGGTTCGCGAGGAGACGCTCGATCTGTCTCTCCTGGCGGGACAGGTCGTGGGCGCGAACGCTGCCCTTGCCGAGCGCAAGAGCCAGACGATCCGGTTCTCGGCGATGCCGGGCCTTCCCGTGCGCGGCGATCAGGACCGCCTTGCGGAGGCGATCGACAATCTCGTGAGCAATGCGGTGAAGTACAGCCCGGCGGGCGCCGAGATCCGGATCGAGAGCCGCTCCGAGGGGGCCGAGGCGCTGCTCGAGATCGCCGACGAGGGCCCCGGCCTCTCGCCGGAGGATTTCGGCCGCATCTTCGGGCGGTTCCAGAGGCTCTCGGCAAAGCCGACCGCCGGCGAGAGCTCCACCGGGCTTGGGCTGTCGATCGCCAAGCGAATCGTCGACCTTCATGGGGGCAGGCTGTCGGCCGAGAACGGCGAGCGGCGCGGGACCGTCTTCAGGCTGGTCCTGCCGCTCTCCGAAGGGGAGGGGGAGAAGTGAGCGAGATGGACCCGATCGCGGTCGTCGACGACGAGGCCGCGGCCCGCGAGATGATCGGCGACTACCTGAAGCTGCACGGCTTTCCCGTGGTGCTCTGCGAGGACGGGCGGGCGCTGCGGCGCGTCCTCGCGGAATCGCATCCCCGGCTCGTCGTGCTCGACCTCAACATGCCGGAGGAGGACGGCCTCTCGCTCATCCGCCACATCCGGGCCAACGGCAACCTGCCGATCATCATGCTGACGGCGACCGCGAGCCCGATTGATCGCGTCGTCGGGCTGGAGCTCGGCGCCGACGACTACCTTGCCAAGCCATGCGAGATGCGCGAGCTCCTCGCCCGGGTCCGCTCGGTCCTCCGGCGCAGCGACATCCGCGCCGCGCCCGCGCCCGACGAGGCGCGCAACGAGATACGCGTCGGCACCAAATGGCTCGATCTCGACCAGCGGCTCCTGCGCGAGGAGGACGGCACGGAGCATCCGCTGACCGCGTCAGAGTTCAGCCTTCTCAAGGCCTTCGCGGAGAACCCGCGGCGCGTGCTGACGCGCGAGCGTCTGCTCGATCTCGCCCAGGCGCGCGACGCCGAGGCGTTCGACCGGGCGATCGACGTGCGGATCACGCGGATCAGGCGCAAGATCGAGCCCGATCCCACCCATCCGACGGTCATCCGCACCGTGCGGGGCGCCGGCTACGTCTTCTCGCCCGAGCCGAAATAGGCGGGCGGACCGCCGTCTGCGCCGCCCGCGGCGGAGGCGGGGAAAACCGCGCAATCGTTACGAAATCGCTACCGCTCGGCCGCCGGGCGGAGCTATCATCGGGCGACTGCGGGAGGATACGACAGAACGATGGGTCTGCAGCGGAGGCGAGGCTCGGTCGCGCTTCAGGCGAAGGTCGAGCTGAGGGGCGTCACCTTTACGTCCGGCTGGCCGCGGCCCGCGGCGGCGAACGATAACGGCCGCTATCTCCATGGCGATCCGGTCCTCAGCGCCGCTCTGTTCGTGCTCGTCCTGGCGGTGGCCGCCACGATCGTGGTGACGGGGCTCCGCATCCTCATCTGACTTGGCGCGCGCGGGCCCGGGCGGCCATCCGACCGCTCGGCGCATCCGCCGGTCTGACCCGGCGGTCGTCCCTTCCTCCCTTCGGCCCGCCCGAATCGGCGCTTCTGTTTCGTCGTCCCCGTGCCGGCGAAACATTTCGACATCTTCCGGCACGCAATTCCGACATCCGCGCAAAACGTCCGCAACGCAGGCCCTTTAAGACTCCTTCCGAACACAGCGGAACGCTCGGGAGGCGTCCCATGAAGGGTTTCGACTTTCAGCTTCTTGCCGCCGGCACGGTGCTCGCGGCGAGCGTAATTGCCTGGAACTGGGGCGGGCAGGGCGGTTCGGCCCAGGCCGGATCGATCCTGCCCATGAAGCAGGAGGCGCGCCATCCCGGCGTCGGGCTCACGGCGGCGGATGTGCTGTCGCCGGCGGTCGTGACGGCCGCCGCCGGCAAGGCCGACCGGCTGAGCGGCTGCGGGGCCGAGACCTGGCCGAATGTCTCGTCGGCCTGCACGGGCAGGGCGGTTCCGCCGGCGCGCACCGTCACGGTCGAGTACCGCAACGCGCCGGCGACCTCCGTGCTCGTCAGGCTGCCGGCCGCGGCCGTGCGCTGAGCCAGGACGAGCGCATTCCTCAACGAAGCGGAAAGCGGGTGGAAACGATGACGTATCACGCTGTCAGCCGGCCACGGATCCGCCGCGGCGGAGAGGCCGATATCGATCTCGTCAACCACCTCTACCGCGCGACGCTGCTCTGCGTCGCGACCGAGGATCGCGCGGAGGCGATCGCGGCGTTGGGGCGGGCGACCGTCGTCGAGGCCGGTCACGCGCGGAACGGCGGGGGGCTGTTCGTCGCGGAGCGGGACGGCGAGATCCTGGGCGGCATCGCCTGGCGCAAGGGGCGGCGCGGCGGGGTCGACGACGACCTGGTCATCCATGACGGCCGGCATCCCTTCCAGGTCGATCCGGCGCGCTCGGCGATCGTGCTTGCCTTCTTCGTCATCCCGAGCGACGGGGCGGCAGCGCTCGCGCGCCGGCTCGTCGCTTCGGCGGTCGCCGATGCCGGCCGGAACGGCTGCTCGCGCGCGGTGACGCTCGTCCATCCCGCCGCCGCGATGATGCACAGCGCGGGCGGCTTCGCGGTCGAGCGCGTGCTGCGCTGGTCGGACGGCGCCGCCGCGCCGATCTCCCTGCTGCAGATGCAGAAGCGGATCGAGCCGAGCGTCGCGGTCGCAGCTTGAAGCGCGCCCGCCACCTGCGCCTCGGCGGTGCCGACGCCGTGCGGCGCACCGCGCGGCCCGCCGAAGCTGCGCGGATTCCTGCGCAATCTGCTATGTTGCGCGCCGGCAGACGGGGGACCGGCGCAGCGGGCATGCGCATCAGCTACAAGATCATGCTGGTCGGCGGCATTCCGATCGCGATCGCGGCTGCGATCGCGCTCGCCGCGATTCTGTTGCTGAACGAGGCCGACCGTGCGCGGAGCGGCGCCGTGCTGGCCGGCACCGTCTACCGGACGCTGATCGCCGGCGCCAATGCGCGCGACGACTATCTCGATGCGCTGCCGAGCGAGCGGAAGGCCCATGCCGAGAATTTCGACCGGCTGACGCGGGAGGCCGGCGACGATCTCGTCTCGCTCTCGGCGATCGTGCGCGATCCGGAGCACCGCAAGGCCGTCGAGGCGGCGCGCGATGCGCTCGCGCGCTATCGCAGCCGGATGGAGCAGCTGATCGCGCTGAGCGCCAGCAACGACGCGCTCGTCGCCGACATGGCCTCGCGCGCGACCGGGCTCATCGCGCTCACGGACCAGGCGCGGGAGCGCCAGCACGCCTCGAACGCCGACATCGTCTCCTCGCTCGCCGCGCGCGACGCGCAGCTCCGTGCCGCGCGCGACATCGTCGACCGCACCCACGAGCTCCTGGTTTCGCTCGGCGACGTCCGCCTCCAGCGCGCGCTCATGCTCGGGGCCGACAACGCACTGCGCGGCGATTACGGCCAGACCCTCACTTTCGCGCTCGCGCGTCTGCGGAACGCCGCCGCCGGGCTGGCGGCCGTGCTGCGGCAGGGCGGCGACCCGAGCCTCGCCGCGCGGCTCGATTCGCTGGTGGAGGCGAACGAGACCGGCGCGAGCCCGTGGGCGGGGCCGGAGCCGGAGCGCCCCGGGACCGGCCGCGCGCGGCTCGAATCCCCGGAGAGCGCCCTCTACGACTGGGCGGACAGGCTCCTGAAGGTCAACGCCTCGGAGCAGCGCGCGCTGCACGAGGAGATGGCCGAGCTCCTGACCTATTCCGTCCAGGCGCACGAGACCGAGCAGGCGACCCAGAACATCGCCATCGCGACCCTGAAGCTCAGCGGCCAGACCGCGGACGCCTTCGCGAAGCGGCAGGCCGATGCCGCCGCGGCGCTTCTGGCGGACAGCAGGCGCCTCGGCGAGACGGTCGCCGCGCTGCCGATCTCGCCGCTCATCCAGACGGAGATGATCGACGCCATCGGGCGCTGGAGCGACGGCCTCGCCGTGACGAGCGACGGGCTGAAGAAGCAGAACGAGATGGTCGGCGACATGGATCAGGCCGCCGCGACCATGATGGCCGCGGCCCGCTCCCTCAACGACCTGCTCGCCGGCAATGCCGCCACGCTCGGCGACGTGATCCGCAACATCCTCGTCTTCGGGGCCGCGATCGGCCTCTTCGTCGGCGGCGCGACGGCGCTCATCGTCGCCGGATCGATCACGAAGCCGCTCCGGCGCCTGCAGCAGGGCATGCTCGAGCTCGCCGCCGACCGCGAGGCCGGCCCGATCCCCGAGGCGGCCCGGCGCGACGAGCTCGGCGACATGGCGCGCGCGACGAATTCGCTGGTGGTCGAGATCCGCCAGCGCGAGCAGGCGCTCCGCCGGGCGAAGGACCAGGCCGATGCGGCGCTTTCGGAGCTCCAGAAGACCCAGGCGGAGCTGATCCAGGCCGAGAAGCTCGCCTCGCTCGGGCAGCTCGTGGCGGGCGTCGCCCATGAGATCAACACCCCGCTCGGGATCGCTGTGACCACCTCGACCCTGATCGGCGACGAGGTGAAGCGGATCGGCGAGCAGGCCGCCGGCGGGCAATTGTCGCGGTCCGGCTTCGCCCGCTTCGTGGAGCGCATGACGGAAGGATCGCAGCTCCTCTATGCCAACCTCACGCGCGCGGCGAACCTCGTCCACAGCTTCAAGCAGGTCGCGGCCGACCAGGCGAGCGGGGAGGCGCGCCGCTTCGACATGCGCGAATGGCTCGGCGACCTCCTGACGAGCCTCGGCCCCGCGCTCCGCAAGTCCGGCCATGCGGTGGAGTTCGACTGCCCCGAAGGCATGACGGTCGATTCCTATCCCGGCGCGCTTGCCCAGGTCCTGACCAACCTCCTGATGAACGCGATCGCGCATGCCTATCCCGAGGGGCAGACGGGCAGGATCGCGATCGAGGTCCGTCAGCCGCTGCCCGGCCTCATGCGCATCGTCTTCAAGGACGACGGGCGCGGCGTCCCGCCGGAGAACCTGAAGCGCGTCTTCGATCCGTTCTTCACCACCGGCCGCAGCCGCGGCAGCACCGGGCTCGGCCTGCACATCGTGTACAACCTCGTCACCAGCCGGCTGCACGGCCGGATCGACCTCTGGAGCAAGCCCGGTCGCGGCACCCGCTTCACGCTCGAACTGCCGATGGTGGTGCCGGAGCGCGGCGTCGAGGAAACCCGGGTCGCATTCGCGGGAGCGGCGGAATGATCGGACGGACCGTGGGCCTCGCGGCCGTTCTCGCCTGCCTCGCCGGCGGCGCGGCCGAGGCGAAGACCCTGGTCTTCTGCTCGGAAGGCTCGCCGGAAAGCCTGAACCCGCAGCTCGTGACGACCTCGACCGGCATGAACGCCGCCCGCCCGATGTTCAACAACCTCGTCGAGTTCGAGCCGGGCACGAGCACCATCCGCCCTGGGCTTGCCGAATCCTGGACGATCTCCGCCGACGGCACCGAATACACGTTCCGGCTCCGCAGCGGCGTCCGCTTCCATTCCAATGCCGATTTCACGCCGACGCGGACCATGAACGCGGAGGACGTGGTCTTCTCGCTGATGCGGCAATGGAAGGACGACCATCCCTACCACCAGATCTCCGGCGGCCGTTTCGACTATTTCAAGGACATGGGCATGCCCGAGCTTCTCCGCTCCATCGAGCAGCTCGACGCCATGACCGTCCGGATCCGCCTGTCCCGGCCCGAGGCGCCGTTCCTTGCCGATCTCGCGATGCCGTTCAACGCCATCCTCTCGGCCGAATACGCGGCGAAGCTCCTCGCCGCCGGCACGCCCGAGCGGCTCGACCGGGACCCGATCGGCACCGGGCCCTTCGTCTTCGCCGGCTTCCAGGAGAACGTCGCGGTCCGCTACCGGGCCTTCGAGGATTACTGGCGGGGCCGTCAGCCGATCGATACGCTCGTCTACTCCATCACGCCCAATCCCGCCGTCCGGCTGACCAAGCTCAAGGCCGGGGAGTGCCATGTGATGGCGTTTCCGAACCCCGCCGACGCCCCCTTGATCGAGGGCGATCCGTCGCTCCGCCTCATGCGCCAGGAAGGCTTCAACATCGGCTACCTGGCGATGAACACGATGAAGCCGCCCTTCGACATGCCGCTCGTCAGGCGGGCGATCAACATGGCGATCGACAAGGACGCGATCATCGAGGCGGTCTACCAGGGCGCGGGCATCGCGGCGAAGAACCCGGTCCCGCCGACGATCTGGAGCTACAACGACAAGATCCCGCCCTATCGCTACGATCCGGACGGCGCGCGCCGGCTTCTCACCGAGGCCGGGTTTCCGCTCGGCCTTTCGACCGACCTCTGGTACATGCCGGTCAGCCGCCCCTACATGCCGAACGCGAAGCGGATCGCGGAACTGATCCACGTCGATCTCGAGAAGATCGGCATCAACACGGAGATCAAGACCGCCGACTGGGCCGACTATCGCCTGAAGATGCAGGCCGGCGAGCACACGCTCGCGCTCTACGGCTGGACCGGCGACAATGGCGACCCCGACAATTTCCTGCACGTTCTCCTCGGCTGCACGGCGGCGCGCACCGGCGGCAACAACATCGCCAAGTGGTGCGACGCGGATTACGACGCGCTGGTGACGCGCGCCAAGGAGACCTCCGACCAGGGGGAGCGGACGCGGCTCTACGAAAAAGCGCAGGAAATCTTCCACGAGGAGGCGCCCTGGGTCCCGCTCGCGCATTCGATCGTCATGATGGCGACCCGGGCGAACGTGAAGGGCTTCGTGATGGATCCGCTCGGCCGCCACATCTTCGAAGGCGTCGACCTCGAATAGCGGCAGCGTGCGCTTCCGCACCCGCGGAACGTGTCTCCGCAGCGGACGTTCGCCGTCCGTCAGCCGGTCCGCCGGGAATCCGGGCCGGGGGCCGGCAGGAGGAGACCGGCGGGCGAGCCGTTCGTGGTCTCCCGCCCCAACCGTATCGGAGACAGAAATGCGGAAGCTCGCAATCTTGGGCGGGGCTCTCGGCCTCGCCATGACGCTCGGCGTCGGCCAGTCCGCGGCGCAGGACGGCAAGTCCTTCATCACGGAGGCGATCCAGGGCAATTACGCAGAAGTGGCCATGGGCCAGCTCGCCCAGAAGAACGGGCAGAACGCCGAGTTGAAATCGTTCGGAAAGACCCTCGTCGAGGATCATTCGGCCGCCAACGAGAAGGCGGAAGCGGCCGCCAAGGCGGTCGGCGCGACGCCGCCGACCGGGCCCTCCGCCGAGCAGAAGGAGATGCACGACAAGCTTGCCGGGATGTCCGGCGAGGATTTCGACCGCGCCTTCGCCAAGCAGATGGTGGAGGACCACACCAAGGACATCGGCAAGTACGAGGACGCCGCGAAGGGCGGAAGCGACGCCGTCAGCCAATATGCCGAGAGCACGCTGCCGACCCTTCGCCGGCATCTGGAGACCGCGCAGATGATCGCGGACAAGGTCGGCGCCGACTAGGTCGCGGCCACGGTCCGCCCGCCCTTGGCGGCGGACGCCGCGCCGAACGCCTTGTCCGCGCCCGTTCCGGAAGGGCGCGCGCCGGCCGGCCGCGAACGTCTCCCCGCGTTCGCGGCCGCGCCGTTCGTCCCGCGGATCCCGACCGGATGGCGAGAGCGCTTGGCAAACGGCGCCGAGCCGGTTAGTTTGGCCCAAAACAATCGTCGCCGGATGGGAACGCCGCCGGCGCGGAGGAGACCGGGCCGCGGATGCCGGAGAGCGACAGCGAGCTTGTCGAAGCGGAGGCCGAGGAGACGGCGGGCGAGCCGCTCGTCCGGCGGTCCGATCAGCTCGGGCTCGGTCCGCTCGGCGACTATATCGGCTTCCATCTGCGCCTGGCGCAGGACGCCTCCTTCCGCAACTTCGTACGGCATACCGGGCGGCGGGACCTGAGGCCCGGCCGGTTCACGGCTCTTCTTCTCATCCGGGAGAATCCGGGCATCACGCCCATGGGCCTCAGTCGCGGCGCCGGCCGGGACAAGTCGACCATCACGCCGCTGCTGCGCGATCTCGAGCGGCAGGGCCTGATCGAGCGCCGGCCCGTGCCGACCGACCGGCGCAGTCACGTGCTGGCGCTCACCCCGGCCGGGCAGACGCTTCTCGACGAGCTCTGCGAACATGCCGCCCGGCACGACGCCGAGCTCGACGAGATCGTCGGCATCGAGAACAAGCCAGCTTTCCTGGCGCAGCTCCGCGCCATCATCGAGCGGCTCGGCTGAGCGGCGGAATCCGAAGGGGACGGATGTACACGGCGAGCACCGCATTTCTGGAAGCGCTCAACGAGGCCGGCGTCTCGCACATCTTCGCCAATCTCGGCAGCGACCATCCGGCGCTGATCGAGGCGGTCGCCGAGGCGCGGGCGAAGGGGCGCGCGGTGCCGACGCTCGTCACCTGTCCGAACGAAATGGTCGGCATGAGCGCGGCCCACGGATTTGCCCTCGTGACCGGCAGGCCGCAAGCCGTCCTCGTCCATGTCGAATGCGGCACGCAGGCCCTCGCCGGCGCGGTGCACAACGCGGCCAAGGGGCGGGTCCCGATGCTCGTCTTCGCGGGCGCGTCGCCCTTCACCCAGGAGGGCGAGCTCACCGGCAGCCGCAACGAGTTCATCCAGTGGATCCAGGACGTCTTCGACCAGCGCGGCATCGTGCGCGGTTACATGAAATACGACAACGAGATCCGGACTGGCCGCAACATCAAGCAGATGGTGCACCGGGCGCTGCAGTTCTCCCGCAGCGACCCGAAGGGCCCGGTCTATCTGATGGGCGCCCGCGAGGTGATGGAGGAGGAGATCGCGGACCTCCTGATCGACCCCGCCGCATGGCAGCCGATCGCCCCGGCCGCCCTGCCGCCGGATGGAGTGGAGGCCGTCGCGGAAGCATTGGGCGGCGCGCGGCGCCCGCTGATCGTGACCTCCTATCTCGGGCGGAACCCGGCCGCCGTTCCGGAGCTCGTGCGGTTCGCGGAGCGGCTCGGCGCGGGCGTGCTCGAATCGGTGCCGAGCGCGATGAACTTCCCGCACGATCATCCGCTCTACCAGGGCAACCAGTGGAACGAGCCGAGACAGAATCCCGCGCTCGCATCCGCCGATCTGGTGCTCGTCCTCGACAGCGACGTGCCCTGGATTCCGGCCGTGAGCCGGCCCTCCCCGGAGGCCGCGATCTTCCATGTCGATGTCGACCCGCTGAAGGAGAACATGCCGCTCTGGTACATCGCGGCGAAGCGGGTGTTTCGGGCCGATGCCGCCACCGCGCTGCGGCAGCTCGGCGCCGCGCTCGACCGGTCCGGCACGGATGTCGGCTCCGCGGCGGCCTCGCGCGCCCATTACGAGGCGCTCGCCCGTACCCGCAGGGCGGAACTCGACGCGCTCGAGGCGGCGGAGGGCGACGTGCCGACGCCCGAGCGGCTGACCGCCGCGATCCGGCGCCACGTCGACGACGGCACGATCGTCGTCAACGAGGGCATCTCGAACTACCACACGATCTTCAACCACCTGCGCATGTCGCGCCCGGGCTCGATCTTCGCGAGCGGCGGCGGCTCGCTCGGCTGGTGCGGAGGGGCGGCGCTCGGCATGAAGCTCGCCTGTCCGGAGAAGACCGTCTTCTCGCTCGCCGGCGACGGCTCCTACATGTTCTCCGTGCCGTCCTCGGTGTTCTGGATGGCGCGCCAGTACGACGCGCCCTTCCTGCAGGTGGTCTACAACAATCGGGGCTGGAAATCGCCGAAGCTCTCCGCGCTCGCCGTCCATCCGGACGGCTATGCGAGCCGGGCCAACGAAATCGGCGTCAGCTTCGATCCGCCGCCGGACTATGCCGGCATTGCAGCCGCCGCCGGCGGCGCCTGGGCCTGCAAGGTCGAGCGTGCGGACGCGATCGAATCCGCCGTCGCCGAAGCCGTCCGGGTGGTCAGGGAAGAGCGGAGATCCGCGGTGCTCGACGTCTGGCTGCCGCATCTGTGAGCGGCCGGCCCGGCATGCCGCCGGTGTGAGGGAGGAAGGAATGATGGCATTCGAAGGTACGAAGCGGCGCGTCGGCGGGCTCGCCGCCCTGGTCTCCGCGAGCGTCCTCGCGCTCGGCCTTGCCGGGCTGCCGGGCGGCGCCCTTGCGCAGGACAGGATGGTCAACCTCAAGCTCTCGACCTGGGTTCCGCCCGCGCATCCGCTCAATCCCGCGCTCCAGGCCTGGGCGGCCTCGATCGAGAAGGCGTCGGGCGGAACGATCAAGTCGACGCTCTTCCCGTCCGAACAGCTCGGAAAGGCGTTCGACCATTACGACATGGCGCGCGACGGCATCGCCGACTTCACCTACGTGAACCCGGGCTACCAGCCGGGCCGTTTCCCGATCTTCGCGGCCGGCCAGCTGCCGTTCCTGTTCTCGAACGGGAAGGGCGGCTCGGCGGCGCTCGACGAATGGTATCGCGCCTATGCCGGCAAGGAGATGCAGGACGTCCACTTCTGCATGGCCTTCGTGCACGATCCGGGCTCCCTGCATTCGCGCGTGAAGATCGTCGTTCCGAGCGACATCAGCGGAAAGAAGATCCGGCCGGCCGGTCAGACGATCGCGGCGATGGTCACCCAGCTCGGCGGGACCAACGTGCAGGCCTCGGCGCCGGAGTCGCGCGACGTGCTGGAGCGCGGCGTCGCCGACGCGATCTTCTTCCCCTGGGGATCGATCATGCTGTTCGGCATCGAGAAGGCGGTGAAGTACCACATCGATGCCCCGCTCTATACGAGCCCGTTCGTCTGGGTGATGAACAAGGACCGCTATGACGGCATGTCGGACGCCCAGAAGAAGGTGATCGACGACCATTGCACGACCGAATGGGCCGAGAAGATCGCGACGCCCTGGGCGGATTTCGAGCATGCCGGCATCGAAAAGCTGAAGGCGATGAGCGGCCACGAGGTCTATCCGCTCACCCCCGAGCAGGTCGCCGAATGGCGGAAGGCCACCGAGAACCTGACGATGGCCTGGGCGGAAGGCGTGAAGTCCGCGGGCGGCGATCCGGATGCCGCGCTGAGCGCGCTCAAGGAAAGCCTCGCAAGGCACGATGCCGCGTTCTGACCGGGGCGGGACCGGGGACTTCGGCTCGTGAACGGGCGTCTCGACCGTCTGGTCGACGGCATCGAGCTGACGGCGGCGGGCTTTCTCGCCGTCGTCACCGCGCTCACCTTCGTCTCGGTGTTCCTGCGCTACCTGTTCGCGTGGCAGATCCCGGACACCTACGATTTCGGCCGGCTCCTGCTCGGAACCCTGATCTTCTGGGGCATCGCCGCCACCGGCTATCGCGGCGAGCACATCACGGTCGACCTGCTCTGGTCCGTCGCTCCGCGGCCGGTCCGGCTCGCGATGGATCTCCTGGCCCAGTTCGTGACGCTCGGCGCGATGGCCGTGTTCGCCTGGATGATGATGGTGAAGGTGCTCGATACGCGCCGCGGCAACGTCCTCACCTTCGATCTCAACCTGCCGGTCTGGCTGTTCTATCTCGTCGCCTGGCTGGGCCTTGCCGCTGCCGTCGTCCTGCTCGTCGCGCGCATCGTGCGGCTCGCCAGCGGGCATCCCGATCCCGACGGGTCGTCGAAGGCGGGCGCACTCGAATGAGCACGGATCTCGTCGCCGTCCTCGGCTTCGTCGCGCTCTTCGCGATGATGTTCCTGCGCGTTCCGGTCGGCATCGCGATGGGCGTCGTCGGCGTCGCGGGGTTCGGCTTCCTCAGCGGTTTCGGACCGGCCCTCCGGCTCCTCGCGCAATCGCCGATCCGCACCGTCACGGATGCCGGCTTCGCCGTGATCCCGCTCTTCCTCCTGATGGGCGCCTTCGCGGCGACCTCGGGCATGAGCCGCGAGCTCTTCCGCGCCGCCAACGCCTTCCTCGGCCATCTTCGGGGCGGCCTCGGCATCGCGACCATCGCGGCCTGCGGCGGCTTCGCCGCGATCTGCGGCTCTTCCGTTGCGACCGCCGCCACCTTCTCCTCGATCGCCTATCCCGAGATGCGCCGCTTCGGCTACCCGGAAAGCTTCTCGGCCGGGGTCATCGCCGCCGGCGGCACGCTCGGCATCATGATCCCCCCCTCCACCGTGCTCGCCGTCTACGGCCTCATCACGCAGCAGGACATCGGCCGGCTCTTCATCGCCGGCGTGCTGCCGGGCGTCCTCGCCGTTTCGATGTACATGGCGACGGTGACGATCATCGGCCATGCCCGCCCGGGCTTCCTGCCGCGGGGCGAGCGCGTGCCCTGGCCGGAGCGGCTCGGCGCGCTCAAGGACGTCTGGGCGATCACCGCGCTCTTCCTGTTCGTGATCGGCGGGCTCTATGGCGGCCTCTTCACGGCGACGGAGGCGGCCGGCATGGGCGCCGGCGGCGCGCTCATCATCGCCCTTCTCCGGCGCAAGATGAGCCGGGCCGATTTCCGGCGCGCGCTGGTGGAGACGGTGCGCACCACCGCCTCGGTCTTCACCATCCTGATCGGCGCGCTCCTCTTCGGCTATTTCCTGACGATCACGCAGACGCCGCAGAAGGTCACGGAATTCCTGACCGGGCTCGGCCTCGGGCGCTACGGCGTGCTGGTCCTCATCCTGCTCATGTATCTCGTGCTCGGCTGCATGATGGACGCCATGGCGATGATCATCCTCACGGTCCCGATCATCTTCCCGGTCATCCAGGCGCTCGGCTTCGACCCGGTCTGGTTCGGCGTCATCATCGTCATGACGGTGGAGCTCGGGCTCATCCATCCGCCGGTCGGCATGAACGTCTTCGTCATCAAGAGCGTGCTGCGCGACGTCAGGATGTCGACGATCTTCTACGGCGTGCTGCCCTTCGTCGCGACGGACATCCTCCGCCTCGCGATTTTGGTGGCGCTTCCGGCAATCGCGACCTTTCTGCCGAGCCTGATGTAGGCCGGCAATCGGCGACGCTCCAAGGAGGTCAGAATGGACATAGGTCTTCTCATCGACGGTGCGGCGGTCGGCGCGGCCGGCGGCGCCACCTTCGACCGCATCGACCCGGTCACCGGCACGGTCGCCACGCGCGCCGCGGCCGCCGGCTCGGCCGACGTGGATGCCGCGGTGGAGGCGGCGGCCGCCGCCTTTCCGACCTGGTCGGAACTCGGTCCGAACGCGCGCCGCACGCTTCTCCTGAAGGCGGCCGACGCGCTCGCCGCGCGGACGGAGGATTTCGTCGCCGTCGCCGTCTCCGAGACCGGCGCGACCGCGCCCTGGATCGGCTTCAACGTCATGCTCGCGGCCGGCATGCTGCGCGAGGCGGCGGCGATGACGACGCAGATCGCCGGCGAGATCATCCCCTCCGACAAGCCGGGCACGATCGCGATGGCGGTCCGCCGGCCGGTCGGCGTGATCGTCGGCATGGCGCCGTGGAACGCGCCGGTCATCCTCGCGGTCAGGGCGATCGCCATGCCGCTCGCCTGCGGCAACACGGTGGTGCTCAAATCCTCCGAGCTCTGCCCGGCGACGCACCGGCTGATCGGCGAGGTCCTCAACGAGGCGGGGTTGCCGAAGGGCGTCCTCAACGTCGTCAGCCACGCAGCCGAAGATGCGCCGGAGGTCGTCTCCGCGCTGATCGCCCATCCGAAGGTGAAGCGCATCAATTTCACAGGCTCCACCCGCGTCGGCCGCATCATCGCCGAGCAGGCGGGGCGCCATCTCAAGCCCGTGCTGCTCGAGCTCGGCGGCAAGGCCCCGTTCGTCGTGCTCGACGATGCCGATATCGATGCGGCCGTCGCCGGGGCCGCCTTCGGCGCCTTCCTGAACCAGGGCCAGATCTGCATGTCGACAGAGCGGATCGTGGTCGACGGGAAGGTCGCCGACGAATTCGTCGCCAAATTCGCCGAGAAGGCGAAGTCGCTGCCCTATGGCGATCCGCGCGGCCATGTGGTGCTCGGTGCGGTCGTCGATCGCGCGGCGGTGGAGCGGGTGGACGAACTCATAGCGGATGCCGTCGAGAAGGGCGCCGAACTGGTCGCGGGCGGCGCCACGCCCTCCACCATCATGCCGGCCACCGTCCTCGACAGAGTGACGCCGGACATGCGCATCTACAGCGAGGAGAGCTTCGGGCCCGTGGTCTGCATCCTGCGCGTCGACGGGATCGAGGAGGCGGTCCGCTGCGCCAACGACACCGAATACGGCCTCTCCGCCTCGGTCTATGGGCGCGACGTGCAGCGCGCGCTCGCGGTCGCCGGACGGATCGAATCCGGCATCTGCCACGTCAACGGCCCGACCGTGCACGACGAGGCGCACATGCCGTTCGGGGGCGTCAAGGCGTCGGGCTACGGGCGCTTCGGCGGCAAGGCGGCGATCGCGGAATTCACCGAGCTCCGCTGGATCACGATCGAGGACCCGCACCAGCACTATCCGTTCTGAAGCCGGGACGCCGCGGCCGGGCCGGCGCGGGAGGGATGGCGCGCCGCTTTCCCTCTTCGCGCCTTGCGACGGAACGAACCGGCTGCCTTGCGGCGTTTCATCCCGAGGAGGAACCTCGCCGATGAGCGCCGGAATGCAGCAGCGGAAAGGCGGCAGCCCCCTCGCTGCACTATCTGTCCCGGTCGGGCTCGAGCCCATGGAGGCGAAGCTCGTCGACGCGCTTCCGGAGGGCGGGGGCTGGCAGTTCGAGCCGAAATGGGACGGTTTCCGGTGCCTCGCCTTCCGTGCCGGCGACGAGGTCGCGCTCCAGGCGAAGTCGGGCAAGCCGCTCGCGCGCTACTTTCCCGAAATGGTCGCCGTCCTCCGCGCGCTGCCGGCCGATCGCTTCGTGCTCGATGGCGAGCTCGCGATCCCTGTCGGCGGCAGCCTCTCCTTCGATGCCCTCCAGATGCGGCTCCATCCGGCCGAAAGCCGCATCCGGAAGCTCGCGCACGAGACGCCGGCGCGGCTCGTCCTCTTCGATTGCCTGATGACGCCCGATGGCGAAAGCCTCCTTCCCGAGCCGCTCGGCGGAAGGCGCGCCGCGCTCGAAGCCTTCGTCGCCGCCAATCCGCATAGCGCCCTCCGCCTTTCTCCGGCGACCCGGGAGCGGGAGGAGGCGGAACGCTGGCTCGGCCGCGTCGGCGGCGCGCTCGACGGGATCGTCGCGAAGCGGCTCGACTGCGCCTACGCGCCGGGCGAGCGCGCCATGCTCAAGGTCAAGCGCATGCGCACGGCCGATTGCGTGGTCGGCGGCTTCCGCTATGCGAGCCGCGGGGGCGAGGTCGGATCGCTCCTCCTCGGCCTCTACGCAAGCGACGGGCTGCTCCACCATGTCGGCTTCACGTCGGGTTTCGCCGATCTCGACAAGACGGCGCTGACGCGGCGGCTCGAGGCGCTGAAGGGCGGTCCGGGCTTCACCGGCCGCGCGCCGGGCGGGCCGAGCCGCTGGAGCACCGAACGGTCCGGCGAATGGGTGCCGCTTCGCCCGGAACTCGTCGTGGAGGTCCGCTACGACCACGTCACGGGCGACCGCTTCCGCCACGGGACGAAGCTCCTGCGCTGGCGCCCGGACAAGGCGCCGCGGCAATGCACGTTCGAGCAGATGGAACGCGAGGCGAGGCCGGCGGATCTCCTGCGCGCCGTGCTGGAGGCCTGAATGGGCTTCGGGCGGTCCATGATCCGGGTCGCGGTCGAGGACGGCGTTTCCCTTGCCGTGACGGTCGCCGGCCCGTCGGACGGACCGCTGGTCGTGCTCCTGCACGGCTTTCCTGAGGGCGCGTATGGCTGGCGCAGGCAGGTCGATCCGCTCGCCGAGGCCGGCTTCCGCGTGGCCGTGCCCGATCAGCGCGGCTACGGCGACAGCGGCAAGCCGGAGGAGGTGGCCGCCTACGGGATGAGCCGGCTCGCCGCCGATGCGGCGGCGGTCGCCGATCACCTCGGTGCGGCGGAGTTCGACCTCGTCGGCCACGATTGGGGCGGCGTCGTCGCCTGGTGGGCGGCGGCGCGCTACCGGGAGCGTGTCCGGCGGCTGGTGATCCTGAACGCGCCGCATCCGGTCGCGATGCCGCGCTATGCGCGGCGCCACCGGTCGCAGCTGGTGCGGAGCTGGTATGTCGCCTTCTTTCAGCTCCCGGTCCTTCCCGAATGGGCGCTCTCGCGCGGCGATTTCGCCCTGCTCGCCTCCGCGCTCCGCAGGTCCGCCCCGCGCGGGCTCTTCGGCACCGCCGACATGGAAGCCTATCGCGAGGCCTGGCGTCGGCCCGGATCGCTGCGGGGCATGGTCAACTGGTACCGCGCCGTGCGCGGCTTCCGCGCCCGCAGCGCCGAGGCCCGCATCCCCCAGCCGACGCTCGTCCTCTGGGGCGAGCGCGACGTCTTCCTGGAGCCGGGGCTGGCGGAGGCGAGCGCCGGGCTCGCGGACAAGGCGGTGGTGCTGCGCTATCCTCAGGCCGGACACTGGCTCCAGCACGAGGCGGCCGAAGCGGTGAACGCCGCCATCCTGCAGTTCCTCGATCGCGGCTGCGGGCTGCCGGAGCGGGAGGGTGCCGCGCATGCCTGAGGCCGAGGCGATCGAAATCGAGGGCGTGCGCCTCACCCATCCCGACAAGGTGCTCTATCCCGAGCAGGGCATCACCAAGCGTGAGCTCGCGGAATATTTCGCCGCGATCGCCGGTTTCATGCTCCCGCACGTCGCCGGCCGCCCGATCACGCTCGTCCGCTGCCCCACGGGCCGGCAGAAAAAGTGCTTCTATCAGCGGCATGCCGGATCGGGCGTGCCGCCGGCGCTGAAGCAGGTCGAAATCCCCGGCTTCGAGGAATCGGGCGCCTATCTGTACCTCACCGACCGCCGCGGTCTCGTCACGCTCGTGCAGATGGGCGTGCTCGAGGTGCATCCCTGGGGCGCGCGCGCCGACCGGCCGGACAGGCCCGATCGCATCGTCTTCGATCTCGATCCCGGCGAAGGGCTCGCCTTCCGGGATGTGGTGGCGGGTGCCCGCGAGGTTCGCGCCTACCTGCAGGACCTGGAGCTCGCGAGCTTCGTGAAGACCACGGGAGGGAAGGGACTGCACGTCGTCGTGCCGGTCGAGCGGCGGCATGAATGGGCGGCGGTGAAGGACTTCGCCCGGCGCGCGGCTGCGGACCTCGCCGCCCGCGCGCCCGACAGGTACCTGACGCGCATCGCGAAGGCCGAGCGGAAGGGGCGCATCTTCATCGATTATCTGCGCAACGATCCGACCTCGACGGCGGTCGCGCCCTATTCCACCCGCTCGCGCCCGGGCGCCCCGGTGGCGACGCCGCTTGATTGGGACGAGCTCGGGCCGGAGCTCGATCCGGCGGATTTCAACGTCCGCACCGTGCCGGCGCGGATGGCGCGGCTCGGCCGCGATCCCTGGGCGGAGATCGGAGCGGTGCGCCAGCGGCTGCCGGCACGCTGAACGCGGGCGCTAGCGAACGCCGACTTCCTCGGCGAGATGCTCGAACGCGCCCCGCACGTCGTTGAGGGTCGGCAGGCCGAGATCCTTCAGCTCGCGATGGATCTTCTGCGCCGGCTCGGAACTGAGGTCGTCCCGGAACATCCGGAACACCTCGTCCGCCGATCCGTAGCCGTGATAGCGGTCCTGCTCGCTCCTCGTCGCCCGTTGCACGTCTTCGAGCTTGCCGCGCTTGCTGTCCGGATAGGCGTCTGGCTTGGCGCGGAGCACGGGCTCGAAGGCGTGCCGGTCGAGAAATCCGACGAGCTTCTCCTTGGCGTCCTTGCTGGCCATCGATCTTCTCCTTGCTTCCTGGTCTCGGCCGCCTGCTGCGGCCGATGGGGAAACGGCGCGGCAATGCTCCTGTTTCGAGGTCAATAACGCGGTACGGCAGATACCTGGACGGGGGTCAAAGCGCCTCGGAGGGGCCCGAATCCCGGTCGCCGTTCCGCCGCGTCCGGCCCGCGCGCTGCCGAATTTCCCGTTGCAGGAAGCCGCGCGCTGCCGCACCTTCCTGCGCCGGGAAAGCGCGGAACGGGGAGGGGAAATGGCAGAGGCGGCAGAGGCATACGAGCTGACGGTGAACGGCAGTCCCGTCCGGGTCGAGACCTACGGGTCGAAGCCGCTGCTCTCCGTCCTGCGGAATGAGCTGGATCTCAAGGGCAGCCGCTTCGGCTGCGGGCTGGAGCAGTGCGGCGCCTGCATGGTGCTTATTGACGGCGAGCCGGCCTATTCCTGCTCGCGCGAGATCGGGACGGTGGCGGGACGCTCCGTGACGACCATCGAGGGGCTCGGGCGGGAGGGCAGCCTCCACCCGCTGCAGCAGGCCTTCATCGAGGAGCAGGCCGGCCAGTGCGGCTATTGCCTGTCGGGCATCATCATCTCCGCGGCCGCCCTCCTCGCCGCCAATCCTTCGCCGACGCGGCAGGAGGTCGCTGCCGCGCTCGACGGCCATCTCTGCCGCTGCGGGTCCCACAACCGCATCATCCGCGCCGTGCAGAAGGCCGGCCGCATGATGGCGGCGGGAGCGACGGCGTGATCCCGAACACCCTGCCGAAGGGGCTTCTCGACAATCCGCGGCTCTCGCGCTGGATCGGCTTCGAGGAGCCGGGCCGGGTCCGGGTGGCGACCGGCAAGGTCGAGATCGGCCAGGGCGTGCTGACGGCCCTGGCGCAGATCGCCGCCGAGGAACTCGACGTCTCGCTCGACCGGATCAGGCTCGTCTCCGGCGATACCGCCGCAAGCCCGGCCGAGGGGACGACCGCCGGCAGCACCTCGGTCTCCCAGGGCGGGGCGGCGCTGAGGCTCGCGGGCGCGGAGGTGCGCGCGCTCGTGCTGGCGCGCGCGGCCGAGCTCCTCGCGGCGCCCTTGGAAGACCTCGCGATCGCCGACGGGGCCGTGCTGCGCGCCGGCGCGCCGACCGGCCACGATTACTGGACGCTCGCCCGCGAGGTCGATCTCGACCGGGAGGCGACGGGCGGCGCTCCGACCAAGCGGCCGGCGGACTACCGGGTCGTCGGGACGAGCGCGCCGCGGATCGATCTTCCCGCCAAGGTCGTCGGCCCGGCCTTCATCCAGGACATGGCCGGTCCCGACCTCCTGCATGTCCGCGTGCTCCGGCGGCCGCGCCGCTACGCCCGCCTCGTCGCCCTCGACGAGCAGGCGGTCCGCCGGCGCGCCGGCGCGGCGATCGAGATCCTCCGCTCGGGCGATTTCGTCGCCTTCGCCGGCGAGGACGAGACGGCGGTGATGCGCGCGCAGGAGGCGGCCTGGGAGAACGCGGCCTGGGAAGGGGGCCTCGCCATCCCCGACGATGCGGACCGGCCGGCGCATCTGCGCGCGCAGGCCGGCCGCGATCGCGCGGTGGAGGCCGGCGAGCGGGCCCCGGCCGGCGGCGG
>NZ_SPKJ01000041.1 GCF_009866965.1 Propylenella binzhouense
TCCTCCCCGCTCCGCAGCGGCACGAGCGGCTCCGGCTGGACAGGGCCGCGGGGTGCGCCCGCCGTGCCGCCGGCGCGCCGCTGCAGAGCGAGCCGGTCGGCGTCGCGCTTGCGCACGTCGGCCACGGTCGCGTCGACCTCCTCGGCGTCGTAGCCCAGTCCCCGCAGCGTCTCCGCGCCGAACGCCATCGCCGATTCGAAGGTCTCGCGGATCTCGAAATCGATGCCCTCCTCGAGGAGGTCGATGGCGTGGTTGCGGTCCCAGGAGCGGGCGTAGACCTTCGCCGTCTCGAACTCCGAGAGCACCATTTCGGCGATCGCCGAGGTCGTGGCGGGCTGGTCGACGCAGATGCAGATGATCGCGGTCTTGTCAGCGCCCGCGGCCCTCAGCACGTCGCGCCGGGTGCCGTCGCCGAAATAGATCCGGAAGCCGAACCGGGCCGCCTGCCTGATCCGCTCGGCGCTCGAATCGATGATCGTGACGGCGATCCCGCGCGCGAGCAGGACCTGGGACACGATCTGCCCGAATCGCCCGAATCCGATCACGAGCACATCGCCGCCGGCGCCGTCGAAGTCCTCGTCGAGCACCTCGGGCGGCGCCGCGCGGACGAGCCGGCCGGCAAGCCGTACGGAGAGCGGCGTGAGCGCCATGGTGACGGTCACCACGGCGGCGACGAAGGAGGTGTCGGACGGCCAGAGCGCGCGGACCGACGCGGCGGCCGCGAAAAGCACGAAGGCGAACTCGCCCGCCTGCGGCAGCAGCCCGGCGATGCGGACCGCCGTGTTGTGGCTCGCCCTGAAGAGCCGCGCGAGCCCATAGAGAATCACCGCCTTGAGCACCATGACCGCGATGACGGCGAAGAGGATCCTGCCCCAGCTGTGCGCAAGGGCGTCGATGTTGATCGACATTCCGACGGCCATGAAGAAAAGGCCGAGAAGGATGCCGCGGAACGGCTCGATGTTTGCCTCGAGCTCGTGCCGGAACGAGGAATCGGCGAGGATGAGCCCGGCGACGAAGGCTCCCATGGCCATGGACATGCCGCCGAAATGCATGAGCGCGGCGGCGCCGAGCACCACGAGAAGGGCGGCGGCCGTCATCGTTTCGCGTGCCCGCACATGGGCGAGCAGGCGGAATATCGGATTGAGCAGGAACCGGCCAGCGAGATAGAGGGCGGCGAAGGATCCGGCGGCCGCGGTGACCCCGACGAGGATCTCGGAGAAGGAGAACGCTGTCGCGGTATTGGTCGGCGACAGCATCGGGACCACCGCGAGCAGCGGGACGATCGCGATGTCCTGGAAGAGCAGGATGGCGACCGACTTCTGCCCGTAGGGCGTGTTAGTCTCGTTGGCCTCCTCCAGGATCTGCATCCCGAAGGCGGTCGAGGACATGGCGAGGCCGAAGCCGATGATGAAGGCGGGCTCGAACCGCCAGGCCGTCGCCCAGAGGGCTGCGGTCAGGGCCGCGCCGGTCACCAGCACCTGGGCGAGACCGAGCCCGAAAATGTCCGAGCGCATCGCCATCAGGCGGGCCGGCCGCAGCTCGAGCCCGATGATGAAGAGGAACAGCACGACCCCGAGCTCGGAGACCTGGAAGATCTGCTGCGCGTCCGTGATGACGCCGAGCACGGGGCCGACCAGCACGCCGGCGGCGAGATATCCGAGTACGGAGCCGAGACCGAGCCGCTTGAAGAGCGCGACGAAGGCGACCGCCGATGCGAGCAGGAGAAGCGGCTCGCCGAAGATGAGCGTGCCGACGTGACCACCTGCCGATTCGGGCATAAACGCTCCTCAGCTCATGCGGGCATGCGGGCCGTAATGGACGATGCGAGACCGCTCGGGCTCACGGCAGGGCGTCGAAGCCTTCCCCGAATCCGTTGAGCGAGATCGGGATCCCGATCCCTTCCTCGGGCGTCTGGAAGATGATGAAGGTGGCCTGCTTGCCGGTCCGCATCTGCTCGATGAGCTTGTCTTCCATGATGACCTCGGCGACGCAGCCGTTCGGCAGACAGCGGACGAAGCCGGCCGAGCCGAGGTCGGTGTCGTCGATCCTGAGGCCAAGCCCGCGGGGAAGGAGAACGCCGAGCGGCGCCAGCACGCGCAGGATGCGTGCCTGCTTGTCCGCCGTCTTCAGCACGATCACGGTGAGGCCGACATTCTCGCGGTCCTCCGCCGTCACGAACTGCATGATGACGCATTGCTCGCTCTGCGCGCCGGGGGGCGTGTCGCAGCGCAGTTCCCAATCGCCGTGTTTGGATTTGACGGTCCCCTGCGCGTGGGCGCCCGCAGGCAGCAGGATGCAAAGCGCCATCAGCACGGCGGCAAGATTCTTCACGTTCGGCCACTCCGTCGTGGAAGCCCGCGAGCCCGGCTCAGCGGCGTCGACGAGGCCTAGCAGAGCGCCCCCTCATGTCAAGAAAGTGGCGCTGCCACCGACCCTTGGGCGCTGGATCGCCGCGCAAATTTGCCGCATTCCTGGTCACAGCCGCCGCGTTGCGCCCACTGCTTCACTGTGGTTACTCGACACGATCATGAGAATGCGGCTATCGGCACACGGTCGGATGCGCGGTGCGGACGCCCGACTGGTGAAGCCCGATGTGGAGAAACGAGATCCAATGGCGATAATGGCGAGAGGGGTCGCGGCTCTGGCCTGGTTGGCGGCACTGGCCGGCCTGGCCTCTGCCCAGGAGATTGACCATGCGGGCCCGCTGCCCTGGGAGATGAAGCTGCAGGCCCCGGCGACCCGGGTGATGGAGTTCATCACCTGGTTCAACTGGTACACGCTCGTCATCATAACCTGCATCACGCTGCTGGTGGTCGCTCTCCTCGGCTGGTGCATCTACCGCTACCGGGCGAGCGCCAATCCGGTGCCTTCGCGCGTGTCGCACAACACCACCGTCGAGGTGCTCTGGACGGTGCTGCCCGTCCTCATCCTGGTGGCAATCGCGATTCCGTCCTTCCGGCTGCTCTTCGGCCAGTACGACCCGGCCAAGATCTACGAGGATTTCGATCCGCAGACGACCAAGTTCCTCACCATGAAGGTGACGGGCTACCAATGGTATTGGGGCGTGGAATACGGCTCCGACGAGGACAGCGTCTCGTTCGGCGCGCCGGCGGAGGCCGTGAGCTTCGATGCGCTGATCGTCCCCGAGGACCAGCTGCCGCCGAACGGCATCCGCAATCTCTCGGTCGACAACCCGATCATCGTGCCGGTCGACACCTTCGTCCGCGTGCAGGTGACGGGCGGCGACGTGATCCATTCCTTCGCGATGCCGCCTTTCGGGATCAAGGTGGACGCCGTGCCCGGCCGCCTGAACGAGACCTATTTCAAGGCCGAGAAGCAGGGAGTCTTCTACGGACAGTGCTCCGAGCTTTGCGGCAAGGACCACGCCTTCATGCCCATCGCGATCCATGTCGTCTCGCAGGATCAGTTCCGGCAGTGGGCTTCGGCCGCCGGCACGGATCTCGAAGGCGCATACAAGCAGCTGACCCGCGCGATCGAGTCGGAGAAGAAGAACACCAACGTGGCCGCCCGCTGAGCGGCCGCGGGACAACGGAATGCAGGCGTAGGAGCTGACCGAATGGCAACCGCTGCGACACACGACGCGCACGCCGCCCATCCGACCGGATGGAAGCGTTACGTCTATTCGACCAATCACAAGGACATCGGCACGATGTACCTGATCTTCGCGATCATCGCGGGGGTCATCGGCGCCGCCCTTTCGGTCGCCATGCGTATGGAGCTGCAGGAGCCGGGGATCCAGATCTTCCACGGGCTCGCGCAGATGGTCTACGGCGTCGAGGAGGGCATGGCCCTCGACACCGGCAAGCACATGTACAACGTGTTCACGACCGCCCACGGCCTGATCATGATCTTCTTCATGGTCATGCCGGCGATGATCGGCGGGTTCGCGAACTGGTTCGTGCCGATCATGATCGGGGCGCCGGACATGGCGTTCCCGCGCATGAACAACATCTCGTTCTGGCTGCTCCCGCCGGCTTTCGCCCTCCTCCTCATCTCGCTCTTCATGGAAGGCCCTCCGGGCGGCTTCGGCGTGGGCGGCGGCTGGACGATCTACCCGCCGTTCTCGACCTCCGGGCAGCCCGGGCCGGCGATGGACTTCGCGATCCTGTCGCTCCACATCGCGGGCGCGTCCTCGATCCTCGGGGCCATCAACTTCATCACGACCATCTTCAACATGCGCGCGCCGGGCATGACGCTGCACAAGATGCCGCTCTTCGCCTGGTCGGTCCTGATCACGGCCTTCCTGCTGCTCCTGTCGCTGCCGGTGCTCGCGGGCGCCATCACGATGCTGCTCACGGACCGCAATTTCGGGACGACCTTCTTCGACCCGTCGGGCGGCGGCGATCCGATCCTCTTCCAGCACCTCTTCTGGTTCTTCGGCCATCCCGAGGTGTACATCCTGATCCTGCCGGGCTTCGGCATCGTCAGCCACATCGTCTCCACCTTCTCGCGCAAGCCCATCTTCGGCTATCTCGGCATGGCCTATGCGATGGTCGCGATCGGCGTGGTCGGCTTCATCGTGTGGGCGCACCACATGTTCACGGTCGGGCTCGACGTCGACACGCAGGCCTACTTCACCTTCGCGACGATGGTGATTGCGGTGCCGACCGGCGTTAAGGTCTTCTCCTGGATCGCCACGATGTGGGGCGGTTCGATCACCTTCCGCACGCCCATGCTGTGGGCGATCGGGTTCATCTTCCTGTTCACGATCGGTGGCGTTACGGGCGTGCAGCTCGCCAATGGCGGCCTCGACCGCTCCTTCCACGACACCTATTACGTCGTCGCGCACTTCCATTACGTGCTGTCGCTCGGCGCCGTGTTCGCGATCTTCGGAGGCTGGTACTACTGGTTCCCGAAGATGTTCGGCTACATGTACAATTCGGTGGTGGCGAAGACCCATTTCTGGGTGACCTTCATCGGCGTGAACCTGGTCTTCTTCCCGCAGCACTTCCTCGGCCTGGCCGGTATGCCGCGCCGCTATATCGACTATCCGGATGCGTTCGCCGGATGGAACTTGATCTCTTCGCTCGGGTCCTATCTTTCCTTCATCGGCGTGTTCATCTTCCTGTACGGCGTGTTCGAGGCCTTCTCGAAGAAGCGGATCGCCGGTCCGAATCCGTGGGGCGAGGGTGCGACCACGCTGGAATGGCAGCTGCCTTCGCCGCCGCCCTTCCACCAGTGGGAAGAGCTGCCCCGGATCCGGTAGCAGCACATGCGAAGCGGCCATCGCTTGCCTGATGGCCGTTTCTCTTCCGGGACCCGGCCCCTTCTGCGGGGGGTGCGGGTCTCCGCGGCGAAAGACGAGGCGTGAAGCGTGGCATTCGAAGTAACGGACGCTGAGGCAGTCGATGGCGGGGAGGTGCGCGATTTCGTTGCGCTCCTGAAGCCGCGCGTGATGTCCCTGGTGGTCTTCACGGCAGCAGTGGGAATGCTTGCGGCGCCGGGCAACGTGCATCCGGTGCTCGGCGTCATCGCGCTGCTCGCGATCGCGGTCGGCGCGGGCGCCTCGGGCGCGCTCAACATGTGGTACGACGCCGACGTCGACGCGGTGATGCGCCGGACCGCGGCCCGGCCGATTCCGGCGGGCCGGATCCACCCGGCCGAGGCGCTCGGCTTCGGCCTGACGCTGGCCGTCCTCTCCATCCTGGTGCTCGGGCTCGCGGTGAACTGGCTCGCCGCCGGGCTCCTTGCCTTCACGATCTTCTTCTACGCGGTGATATACACGGCCTGGCTGAAGCGCTGGACGGCGCAGAACATCGTGATCGGCGGCGCGGCGGGCGCGTTCCCGCCGGTGATCGGCTGGGCGGCGGCGAGCGGCCACGTCACGCTCGAGCCGCTTCTGATGTTCCTGATCATCTTCACCTGGACCCCGCCGCATTTCTGGGCGCTCGCCCTCTTCGCGCGCGACGATTATGCGCGGGCGGGCATCCCCATGATGCCGAACGTGGCGGGCGATCCCTCCACGCGGCGGCAGATCTTCGCCTATTCCATTCTCCTCGCGCCGGTCGGCCTCGCGCCCTGGCTCTTCGGTTTCGCGGGCCCGCTCTACGGGCTGGCGGCGGCGGCGCTCGGATTCGAGTTCGTCCGCCGTGCCTTCGTCCTCCTGCGGGAGGGGGATGCGGAACGTTACCGCGCAGCGAAATCGCTCTTCGGCTTCTCCATCCTCTACCTCTCGGGGCTCTTCGCCGTCCTCCTGCTGGAGGCGTTGGCGCGGCTCTGGGGCTGGGCATGACCATGGCCGAAGGCATCCGCCTCACGCCGGAGCAGAAGCGCCGGCGGCGGGCGCGCTCGATCGCGCTCGGTCTGCTCCTCGCGGCGCTCGTGGTCCTGTTCTACATCATCACCATCGTGCGGATCGGAGGTGGCGCCTGATGCCGGGCAAACCGAAGGGCGGCAACGGCAGGATCGCGATCGGGCTCGTCGCGGTGGCGGCCGGCATGGTCGGCCTGGCCTACGCGTCGGTTCCGCTCTACCGCGTCTTCTGCAGCGTGACGGGCTATGGGGGCACCACCCAGGTCGCGGCCGCGGCCCCGGACCATGCGATCGACCGCGACATCTTCATCCGCTTCGACGCCAACATATCGGGGCTGCCCTGGTCGTTTCGGCCGGCCGTTCCGCAGGTCAAGGTGAAGGTCGGCGAGACCGCCAACATCGAGTTCATCGCGACCAACCATTCCGACCGGGAGACGGTGGGGACGGCCGTGTTCAACGTGACGCCCGACGCCGCCGGGCTCTACTTCAACAAGATCGCCTGCTTCTGCTTCAACCAGCAGGAACTGAAGCCGGGCGAGACGGCCCGCATGGGCGTCCAGTTCTTCGTGTCGCCCGACATGGTGAAGGACGCCGAGATGAAGTCCGTCCGGGCGATCACGCTGTCCTACACGTTCTTTCCCGCCGAGGTGACCGCAAGGCCGGTCGCCGACGCGGATACCGCAAACGGGTCGAACAAACCCCTCTAGGAGCATGCGGCGCGCGAGCGCCGGAGACAGGTCTGGGAAGGCAAGGCAATGGCTGACGCGCACGCGAAGCACCACGATTACCACTTGGTCGACCCGAGTCCCTGGCCCTTCATCGGCTCGGTCTCGGCATTCGTCCTGGCGCTTGGCGCGATCTCGGCCATGCATGGCGCGAGCTGGCTGTGGGTCGCCCCGGGCTTCCTGGGCGTGTTCTACACGATGTTCGGCTGGTGGACGGACGTCATCAAGGAGGCGCGCGGGGGCTATCATACCCGGGTCGTGCAGCTGCATCTGCGCTACGGCATGCTGCTCTTCATCGCCTCCGAGGTGATGTTCTTCGTCGCCTGGTTCTGGGCCTTCTACGATGCGAGCCTCTTCACCGGCGAGGCGATCCAGTTCGGGCGGATGGAGGCGACCGGCGGACAATGGCCGCCGGCGGGACTGGAGGTGCTCGATCCGTGGCACCTGCCGCTGCTGAACACGCTGCTGCTGCTGACCTCCGGCACCACGATCACCTGGGCGCACCACGCGCTTCTGCACAATGACCGCCAGGGCCTCAAATACGGGCTGGCGCTCACGATCGTGCTCGGCATGATCTTCACGGGGGTGCAGGCCTACGAGTACATGCACGCGCCGTTCGCGTTCTCCGGCAACATCTATGGCGCGACCTTCTTCATGGCGACCGGCTTCCACGGCTTCCACGTGATCGTCGGCACGATCTTCCTGATCGTGTGCCTGATCCGCGCCCTGCGCGGCTCGTTCACCCCGACCCAGCATTTCGGCTTCGAGGCTGCCGCCTGGTACTGGCACTTCGTCGACGTGGTCTGGCTGTTCCTGTTCTTCTCCATCTATGTGTGGGGCAATTTCGGGGGCACCTACGCCGGCTGAAGGCGGGCGGCTTCCGGCCGCCACCGCCACCACAGCACGCGTGCCAGGGACATGAGCGAAGACCGCGCCCTCTATCCTCCGCAGAACCCGTTCTCGGTCGGATTGCGGGGGCGCTGTCCCCGCTGCGGCGAGGGAAAGCTGTTCACCGGCTTCCTCACCCTTGCGCCGCGCTGCCGGGCCTGCGGGCTCGACTTCGATTTCGCCGATGCGGCGGACGGTCCGGCCGTCTTCGTGATCCTGATCGTGGGCTTCGTGATCGCGGCGGCGGCGCTCCTCGTCGAAGTCGCGTTCGCCCCCCCGGTCTGGGTGCACATCGTGCTCTGGGGACCGCTCGTCCTGATCCTCTCGCTCGGGCTGCTCCGTCCGCTCAAGGGCGTGCTGATCGCGCTCCAATACGCCCACAGGGCAAAGGAGGGCGAGATCGACCGCCCGGCTTCCTGATGGCCGTCGCGCAAAGGCCGATCCGGTTTCTCGTCCTGGGGCTCGTGGCGCTCGCCGCGTTCGTGGCGCTCGTCTCGCTCGGCAACTGGCAGATGCGCCGCCTGGCGTGGAAGGAGGCGCTGATCGCCGCCGTGGCGGAGCGGCCGAAGCTACCCGTGCTCGATCTGCCGCCGCCCGGCGCATGGGGCGGCCTCGATCTGGGCAATCTCGAATACCGCCCGTTCCGGCTGACCGGCCGCTTCCTCCACGACAAGGAAGCGCACGTCTTCACGAATCTCGCCGATCCGCACGGCACGTTCCGGGGCCCGGGATACTGGATCGTGACGCCGTTTGCGCTCGCCGGCGGCGGGACGGTGCTCGTGAACCGCGGCTTCGCTCCCCAGGAGCGCTATCTCCCGGCGGACAGGGGAGAGACGCTTTCGGGCGAGCAGGTGACCGTGGTCGGCCTGCTGCGGCCCGACGACGCGCGCAATCTCTTCACGCCGACCGACAAGCCGGAGAAGAACCTGTTCTTCACCCGGTCCATCGGGCCGATCGTCGAGGCGAAGGGACTGGACGCGCCCGTCGCGCCGTTTTCGATCGACCTCACCGCATCCGGGACGCCGCCGGGCGGCCTCCCCCAGGCGGGCGAGACCCTGATGCGGTTCCCGAACAGCCATCTGGAATATGCGCTGACGTGGTACGGGCTCGCCGCGGCGCTGGCGCTCGTCGCGGTCTCGGCTGCCTGGACACGCGTCCGGGCCGGCGGGCGACCCCCCGCAGCTTGACGGACCGGCTTGAGCGTCCCTATCTGCGGCGGATGAGCGCTCCCCCGAAACGCCGCATCCTGCTCTGCGCGCCGCGCGGCTTCTGCGCGGGCGTGGATCGCGCCATCCAGATCGTCGAGGAGGCTCTGGCGCGCTACGGTGCGCCGGTCTACGTGCGCCACGAGATCGTCCACAACCGCTACGTCGTCGAGGCGCTCCGTGCCAAGGGGGCGGTGTTCGTCGAGGAACTCGAGGACGTTCCCGAGACCCGGCAGCCCGTCATCTTCTCGGCGCACGGGGTGGCCAGGCGCATTCCCGAGGCGGCGGCCGCGCGGAACCTGTTCCAGCTCGACGCGACCTGCCCGCTCGTCTCCAAGGTGCACAAGCAGGTGATCCTGCATCACCGCCGAGGCCGGGACGTCGTGCTCGTCGGGCATGCGGGCCATCCGGAGGTGGAGGGCACGATGGGGCAGCTGCCGCCGGGCGCGGTGGTCCTCGTCGAGACGGCGGAGGATGCCCGCACACTTGCGCCCCGGGATCCGGAGAACCTTGCCTGGACGACGCAGACCACGCTCTCCGTCGACGACACGGCCGAGATCGTGGCGATCCTCAGGGAGCGATTCCCGTCCATCGTCGGTCCCCACAAGGACGACATCTGCTATGCCACGACGAACAGGCAGCAGGCCGTGAAGGCCGTCGCGCCGGAGGCCGACCGGCTGATCGTCGTCGGCGCGCCGAACTCGTCGAACTCCCAGCGGCTTCGGGAGGTCGCAGAGCGCGCGGGCTGCCCGAAGGCAGTGCTCGTCCAGCGCGCCTCCGACATCGACTGGGCCGACTTCGAGGATGCGCGCACGGTCGCGATCACGGCGGGTGCCTCCGCGCCCGAGGTGCTCGTCGAAGAGGTGATCGACGCCTTCGCGGCACGCGGCGAGATCGAGGTCGAACTGGTCCGGACCGCCGAAGAGACGATCACCTTCCAGCTTCCGAAGGCGCTCCGGGAGGCGGCCGCCTGAACCCGCTCACGACGTGAGCAGCAGGACCACCCCCGCGATCACGAGCGTCATGCCGATGCTCTCGCGAACGCTCGGCGTCTGCGCGAAGACGCGCCGCGAGATGACGGCCGCGACCACCATCTCGACGAGGCCGAGGGTCCGCACGCGGGCGACCGCTTCGAGCGCGAAGGCGACGAACCACATCTCCGACGCGAACGCGCCGAGGAAGCCCGCGCCGAGCGACGGGCGCCATTTCCGCAGGATCGCCGCCAGCACGCCGGGATCGCGCAGGAGCAGCCAGATCGTCAGCACGAGCGACTGGATGCCGAGCGTGATGCCCAGCGTGAAGGTCGCTCCCGGCAGGAAATCGGCGTCAAGATTGGTGAGAGCGCCGCGGAAGCAGACCGCGGCAAGCGCGAAGAGCCCGCCGGAGACGACGCCGAACAGGGCAGGGCGCCAGGTGAAGGTCTCGCCCTGCGCCTTCGACGGCCACGACATGATCATCACGCCGACCGTCGCGATCAGGACGGCGCCCGCGAGCGCAACGGTGAGCGGCTCGTGGAGGACGAGAAGCGCGAAGATCGCGACCTGCACCGGCTCGGTCTTGGTGTAGGCGGTCACCACGACGAAGGACCGCGTCCGCATGGCCGAGAGAAGGAGGGCCATGGCCGCCATCTGGAGGAGCGACCCGACCGTGACCCAGCCCATGAAGACGAGGTTCGGGCGCGGGAGCGGGATGCCGAGCCCCGGCAGCACCGCCACGGCAAGGAGCGCGAAGGGGAAGCCGAACAGGAACCGGATATGGGTGGCGCCAACCGTTCCGATCTCGCCAATGAGGCTCCTCTGGGCGGCGTTGCGGACGGTCTGTGCGGTGGCGGCGAGGACGGTGCAGACCGCCCACAGCCAGTCGGGAGGGGTCATGCGGGGCTCGCAACCGGGCGGGGACACGCCGTCGCGGTGGTTTGACGCCGTGGGAGCCCATCGGTAACACAGCGGCCGGCGCGGTCAATGGGCCGCGGGGGAAGGGTCGATCAGGCACAATGGCGGTCTATACCGACGTCACCGACGGCGAGCTGGAAGCCTTTCTCTCGGCTTACGATCTCGGCGCGCTGCTCTCCTTCAAGGGCATCGCCGAAGGCGTCGAGAACTCGAACTTCCTGCTCCATACGGAAGCGGGCTATTTCATCCTGACGCTCTACGAGAAGCGCGTAGCGGCCGGCGACCTGCCCTTCTTCCTGGGTCTGATGGAGCATCTTGCCGACCGCGGCGTCCGCTGCCCGCTGCCTGTGCGCGCGCGCGACGGCGAGGCGCTGCGCCGGATCGCCGGCCGGCCGGCCGCGATCATCTCGTTCCTGGACGGCATGTGGCTGCGCCGGCCGCAGCCCCAGCACTGCGCGAGCCTTGGACGAGCGCTTGGCGAGATGCACCAGGCGGCCGCGGACTTCCCGCTCCGCAGGGCGAACGCCCTCTCGGTCGCCGCCTGGCGCCCGCTCTTCGCACTGTCCTCCGAGCGGAGCGACGAGGTGGAGCCCGGGCTCGGCGAATTCGTCGCGCGCGAGCTCGAATTCCTCGAGCGGAGCTGGCCGGACGCTTTGCCTGACGGCGTCATCCATGCGGACCTCTTTCCCGACAACGTCTTCTTTCTGAAGAACAGGCTTTCGGGCCTGATCGACTTCTATTTCGCGTGCAACGATCTCCTCGCCTACGATCTCGCCGTCTGCCTCAATGCCTGGTGCTTCGAGCCCGACCGCAGCTTCAACGTCACGAAGGGGCGAGCCCTCTTCCAGGGCTACCAGTCGGTGCGGCCGCTCACCGCGGCCGAGCGGGATGCTCTGCCGGTGCTCGCGCGGGGCGCGGCCATGCGCTTCCTGCTGACGCGCCTCTACGACTGGCTCACCGTTCCCGAGGGCGCGCTCGTGACGCCCAAGGATCCGGCCGAATATGCGCGCAAGCTGCGCTTCCATCAGAAGGTCGGAGACGCCGCCGATTACGGGCTTGGCCTGAGATGACCGATACCGTCGTCATCCACACGGACGGCGCCTGCTCCGGAAATCCGGGGCCGGGCGGCTGGGGCGCCGTTCTCGAGTTCAAAGGCGAGGAGCGCGAGATCTTCGGGGGCGCGCCGGACACCACCAACAATCGCATGGAGCTCACGGCCGCGATCGAGGCGCTCTCCGCGTTGAAGCGGCCCTGCACGGTCGAGGTCCACACCGATTCGCAATATCTCCGGAACGGGATCACGCAGTGGATCCACGGCTGGAAGCGGAACGGCTGGCGCACGGCCGATCGCAAGCCGGTGAAGAACGCGGATCTCTGGCAGGCGCTCGAGGCGCTGATGAGCCGCCACAAGGTGAGCTGGCACTGGGTGAAGGGCCATGTCGGCCACGATCTCAACGAGCGCGCGGACGAGCTCGCGCGGCGCGGCATGAAGCCCTTTCTGAGAAGGAACGGCGGCGCCGCGCCGGCCGGCGGGGTCTGACCCGCCTCAGAGCTGCTCCAGGATCCGGGCCGCTCCCGATTTCTCCGCCTCGGCGGTCGTGTCCTCGACATTGAGGGCGGTCACGACGCCGTCCTCCACGATCATCGAGAAGCGCTTCATGCGCAGCCCGCGGCCGACCCCGGTCGAATCGAGGTCGAGCCCCGTGGCAAGCGCGAATTCGGCGTTACCGTCGGAGAGATAGAGGATGCGGCCCCTGCCGCCGGTCGCCTCCGCCCAGGCGTCCATCACGTTGGCGTCGTTCACGGCCACGACCGCGATCTCGTCGACGCCCTTCTCGCGGATCGCGTGGCTGTGCTCCAGGAAGCCCGGCAGGTGATTGAGCGTGCAGGTGGGCGTGAAGGCGCCGGGCACACCGAACAGCACGATCCTCCTGCCCACGAAGATCGCGCCCGACGGCACCTTCTGGGGCCGGCCCTCTTTGAGGACAAAGAAGCTCGTCTCAGGCAGCCGATCGCCGACGGCAATCATGGTCTTCCTCCTCTGGAACGCCGGGTCGCCGGCAGCAGGTAGGCTGAGATGCCCGGCGCGTCCAGCCCGTCAGGGAAGGACCACGGTCTCCTCGATCGCCCTCCCGCCGGCCGTCGCCACGAAGCGGAGCGCCTCGCCCGGCGTGTCCGGCCGGCCCTTCAGGGAGAGACGGTATCGTGCGAGCGCTCCCTCATGCGCGACGAGCCTCGGCTGGCCGAGGAGCCAGTCCGGCGGGGCGTCCACGAAGAGCTCCGGCTCGGCATCCGGCGGCGCAATCAGCGAGACCGTGACGGCGTCGCCCGCGACGGCGGCTTCCTTCACCTCGAACCGTCCGGGCTCCGGCGCGCCCGGCAGCAGCCGTTCGAACATCTCGAGCTTGGCCTCCGAAAGGGCATCCGGGCCGTCCTGCGGCTTGAGCGTCACCTCGGCCTCGGCCTCGGTCGGGATGCAGATCTCGCGGCAGACGCCGAGCATGGCTCTCAGGCTGAGGGTGATCGGCCCGTCCGCCTCCGGCCGGATCTCCAGCGGGAACACGACGCTGTCGTGGTAGACGGCGGAGACGCTGGTGCCGTCGTCGAAGCGTTCCGGCGCCGGAAAGTGGACGTGCACCGCACCGACATTCCTCGAACCGTCGAAATCGAAGCGGGGAGGCACGCCGGCATCGCCCGGATTGCGCCAGTAGGTATGCCAGCCGGGCTCGAGCGCGATCTCGATGCCGCCCTTCACGCGCCCCTCCGCGCGGACGAGCATCACGCGCAGTCTTCCCTCCGGAATCGAGACCCAGGGCGAGCGCGCGGCTTCGGCCGACCCGGCTCCCCCCGAACAGGCGAGGAGGATTGCTGCGGCGCGGATCGCTCCGGTCCTCCATCCGTTGACGCCGGCAGGGCGGAAGCGAAAGGGCCGGCTCATCGGGCACCCTCCTTGGGTTCGGTCCTCGGCGCTATCATATGCCGGAGATGATTGGTACGATCACGCATGGCTAGACGCAGCTCATCCGAGGGATTTCTCGACGGTCAGCTCCTCATCGCGATGCCGAGCATGGCCGATCCGCGTTTCGCCCGCTCGGTCGTCTATCTCTGCGCCCATTCGAACGATGGTGCGATGGGCATCATCCTGAACAAGCTCGTTCCGGAGATCGAGTTCAAGGATCTCCTGGTGCAGCTCGAAATCGTCTCGCCGGCCGACGAGGAGGGCCTCCCGGCGAATGCGAGGTCGATCCGGGTCCACCGCGGCGGCCCGGTGGAGACCGGCCGCGGCTTCGTCCTCCATTCCGCGGACTTCTTCCTGGAGAACGCCACGCTGCCGATCGCCGACGGGATCTGCCTGACGGCGACGCTGGAGATCCTGCGCGCCATCGCGGACGGGCGCGGGCCGGGCCGCGCCCTGCTGGCGCTCGGCTATGCCGGCTGGGCACCCGGGCAGCTCGAGCAGGAGATCCAGGCGAATGGCTGGCTGCACGGACCGGCGGACCGGGCGATCCTTTTCGACGACGAGCTCGACACCAAGTACGAGCGCGCGCTCGCCAAGATCGGCGTTGCGCCGGCGATGCTCTCCGCGGAAGCCGGCCACGCCTGATCAGCTCGCCTTGGCGACAGGTTCGGCCCTGCGCAGGATCTGCTGCACCATCTGGCTCGGCATGGCACGGCCGTAGAGGAAGCCCTGGGCGTAGTCGCAGCCGGTCTCCCGCAGTTCGCGCGATTCCGCTTCGTCTTCGACGCCTTCGGCGACCACCGCCATGCCGAGATCGTGTGCGAGCCGGATGATCGAGCGCAGGATGATCGGGCGCGCCGACGAGCCGTTCGGACGGACGAAGGCACGGTCCACCTTCAGCGTGTCGAAGGGGAAGCGCTGCAGGTAGGCGAGGCTCGAATGGCCGGTGCCGAAATCGTCGAGCGCCAGGCTTGCACCGAGCTCCCGGATGCGCGTCAGCACCTTCGCCGCGTATTCCGGGTTCTGCATCACGAGCGATTCGGTGATCTCGAGCTTCAGCGTCTCCGGGGCGACCCCGGTGCGGGCGAGCACGGCCTTCACGTCGTTGATGAGATCGTGCCGGAAGAGCTGCCGGCTCGAGACGTTGATGGCGACGAACGGCCATGAACCGGCGGGCATTCCGGCCTGCCAGCCGGCGAGGTCGCGCGCCGCGCGCTCCAGTGCGAAGACGCCGAGCTGGACGATCAGGCCCGTCTCTTCGGCGATCGGAATGAAGTCCTGCGGCGCGACCGCCCCGAGCTTCGGATGCTGCCACCGCATCAGGGCCTCGAAGCCGGCGATCGAGCCGTCCGGGAGGCGGATGATCGGCTGGTATTCGAGATCGATGTCGCCGCCGTCGAGCGCCTGCTGCAGCTCGCTCGCGAGATCGAAGCGGGCCTCGATAGCGGCGAGCGTGCCGTCCGAGCGGATGCACTTGTCGCCGCCCTGCCGCTTTCCGGCATAGACGGCGTTCTCCGCCCGCCGGAGAAGCTCCGCCGCGGTCTCGCCGCTCGCGGTGGCGATCCCGACGGAGGCCGTCACGAAGGCCTCCGTGTCTCCGATGGCGACGGGCGTCTTCACCGCGGCCACGAACTCGTCCGCGATCTGCATCAGCGCGTCCGGGCTCGTCTCCGAGAGGATGATCGCGGCGAACTCGTCGCTCTGGAGGCGGGCGAGGGTGTCCTGCTCGCGCAGCATCCGGGAAAGACGGCGGGCGATCGCGAGAAGGGCTGAGTCCCCCACGGAATAGCCGAACGATTCGTTGACGGCCTTGAAGTGATCGAGGTCCAGCACGATCACGGAAGGGGCCGGCAGCCGGTCGACGCGGCTGCGCGTCAGCGCCGCATGGAGCCGGTCGAGGAAGAGCTCGCGGTTCGGCAGGCCGGTAAGGTTGTCGTAGACCGCGTCCTGGAGCAGCCGCTCCTCGGCGACCTTTTCGTCCGTGATGTCGGTCACCGTGCCGGTGCAGCGCATCACCTCGCCGTCGGTGCCGACGATCGGCCGGGCGACCAGCTCGAACCACAGGAAATGGCCGTCGCTCGCACGCATCCGGAAGATCTGGTGGATGCGGCCGCGCCGGCTCTGCACGATCGCGTCGAAGACCGCTTCGAGGCGGGGACGGTCGGACGGATGGACGGCGTCGAGCCAGGTCCGGATCGGGCCGTCCACCGCGCCGCGCTTGCAGCCGAGCAGGCGTTCCACCTCGCGCCCCGTCTCCAGCCGGTCGCGGGCGACGTCCCAGTCCCAGATCGCATGGCCGGCGCCGACGAGCGCCAGCGCCTTCTGCTCGGCGTCGGAGATGAGGCCCTGCGCCAGCTGCCCGCCTGCGAAGGCATGCTGCATGACCGTGAAGGCGATCAGCATGACCACGAGGACAAGGCCGCCGGCAAGCGCCGGCTGCAGTGCCGCATGGTCGATGCGGCCCGTCACGGCGAGCCAGGCTGCGGCCACCCAGAAGAGCAGCACGGCCCAGGTCGGGATCAGCATGATCGCGCGGTCGAAGCCGCGGATCGAAAGGACGAGGATCACGAGAAGGCCGACAACGGCCGTGAGCCCGAGCGAGATGCGCGCGATGCCGGAGGCGAAGCTCGGATCGAACACGGTCATGCCGGCGAGAATCGCGAGGCCGACCAGCCATCCGACCGCGACGTGGCTGTAGCGGACGTGCCAACGGTGGAGATGGAGGTAGGTGTAGAGGAACACCAGGAGCGCGCCGGCGAGCCCCACCTCGGTGCCCGCCCGCCAGTACGGCTCGCTCGTCATCGCGACCGGGAAGGCGCGATGCCAGAAGCCGAAGTCGATCGAGATGTAGGCGAGCACGGACCAGGCCAGGGCGGCGGTCGCGGGAAACATCGCGGTTCCCTTCACGACGAAGAGGACGCTCAGGAAGAGCGCCAGCAGGCCGGCAATTCCGAGCACGATGCCGCGATAGAGGGTGTAGCTGTTGATGGTCTCCTCGTGGGCGTCCGGTTCCCAGAGATGGAGCTGCGGCAGGTTGGGAGAGCCGAGCTCGGCCACGTAGGTGACGATCGCACCGGGATCGAGCGTGATGCGGAACACGTCGGATTCGGCCGAGGCGATGCGTTCGGGCGCGAAGCCCTCGCTCGGGGTGACGGCGACGATCCGCGTCGAGCCGAGGTCGGGCCAGAGAATGCCGGAGCCGACGAGCCGGTAATGCGGCGCGACGAGCAGCCGGTCGATCTGCTCGTCGCTCGGGTTGGCGAGTGCGAACACGATCCAGTCCGACGCGCCCGCCTGCGCCTCCGAGCGCACCTCGATGCGGCGGACGATGCCGTCGGGGCCCGGCGCTGTCGAAACCTGCAGCCGGTCGGTCGGACTGGCGTAATGGTCGACGACGCGGGTGAGGTCGATCGTGTGCGTGTTGAGCGGGACCGGCACGGCCTCCAGGGCCATGGCGGGGACAGCGAGGCTCACCAGTGCAAACGCGATCAATAGGCGCTTCAGGAAATCGCCCGCGCGCACGGCGTCCTCCGGTATGTGCTACAACTTTAATCAGTAGAGTGACGAGGCCGGCACCTCAAGCCGGCAATCGGGCGTGAAGATGGCGGTTCAGCACTCCCACGGCTTGGGATCGTCGGCGAGCAGCCCGTAGACCACGTGATCCTGCCACCGCCCGTTGATGCAGACGAGCCCGCGCGCGAGCCCCTCCTCGCGGAAGCCGACCTTCTGCAGCACCTTGCGCGACGGTGCGTTGTGCACGAGGCAGGCGGCCTCGAGCCGGTGGAGATGGAGAATGCCGAACGCGAACGGGATGAGCGCGGTGAGCGCGGCCGTCATGTAGCCGTTGTTGGCGTAGCGCTCGCCCATCCAATAGCCGATGGTCCCGGTCTGGGTCATGCCGCGGGTCACGTTCGAGAGCGTGATCCCGCCGACGAGGACCGCCTCGCCGGCCCGGTAGACGAAGAAGGGATAGGCGCGATCCTCGCGGATCTCCTGGTGGTACCGCCTTATGCGGCGGCGGAACGCGGAGCGGGTGAGGTCGTCCGCCGGCCAAGATGGTTCCCACGGCGTCAGGAACGACCGGCTCTCGCCCCGCAGCATCGCCCACTCCACGTAGTCGCTATAGGTGGGGCTGCGCAGGAAGACGCCCCGGCCTGAGATGACCGGGGCGGGATCGTAGCCGGACGTGCTGCGGAGAAAGGCCATGGTCCTAGGCCGCGAGCCGGGCGATTTCGTCGGCGATGGCGGCGGCGCCCGGCAACGGGCCGACCGGGCCGATGCCGGCAAGGGTCGGCGGCGACTTCAACATGGTTGCCGCCGCCGCGGCAATATCCGTCGCACCGGTATCGTCGATCGCGGCCATGATTTCCGAGAGCGGGAGCGGACGACCGTAGACGAGGACGTGCCGCGCCATCTGCCCGGCGCGGGCGAGGGGGCTCTCAAGCGCCATGAGAAGGCCGGCCCGCATCTGCGCCTTCGCGCGGTCGAGTTCCGCCTTGTCGATGCCCTCCGCCACCTTTGCCGTCTCGCGGAGCACGACGGGGACGAGCCTGCGGATGTCAGCTTCCGACGTGGCCGTCTGGATTCCGAACAGGCCGGTGTCCCGGAACGGCCAGTAGAAGGAGTAGATGGAATAGCAGAGACCGCGCTTCTCGCGCACCTCCTGGAAGAGCCGCGACGCCATGCCTCCGCCGAGCACGGACGAGAGAAGCATGAACGGATAATAGCCCGGCTCGTGGAACGAAGGCCCTTCGAAGCCGAGCATGATCTGCGCTTCCTGCAGCTTCCGCCGCTTCAGGCTCTCCCCGCCACGGTAGCTGCCCGGCTCCTCCGCCGGGCCCGGCTGCGCCGAGATTCCGCCGAGGCTCTTCTCTGCCGCGGCGACGAGCATGTCGTGGTCGACCGCTCCGGCCGCCGTCACGACCATGGCCGGGCCCCGGTAGTGCCGCTTCAGGAAGCCTTCGAGATCGGCCGGCCTGAGCGCCCTTACGGAGGCCGGCGTGCCGAGTATGGTCCGTCCGATCGGCTGGCGCGGATAGGCGGCGCTCTGGAAGAGGTCGAGGACCAGGTCCTCGGGCGTGTCGACCGCCGCGCCGATCTCCTGGCAGATGACGTGCTGCTCGCGGCCGAGCTCCTCCGGGTCGAACACGGAATCGGTGAGAATGTCGGCAAGCACGTCAAGCCCGAGCAGCATGTCCTCCTTGAGGACGCGTACGTAATAGGCCGTGTGATCGACGCTCGTCTCCGCGTTCATCTCGCCGCCGACCGCTTCGATCGCCTCGGCGATCTCCTGGGCCGAGCGGCGCCGCGTGCCCTTGAAGGCCATGTGTTCGAGGAGGTGCGATATCCCGTGCTCCGCCTCCGTTTCCGTGCGCGCGCCCGCTCCGACCCAGACGCCGAGCGCGACGCTCTCCAGATGCGGCATGCGGTCGGTGACGACCGTGATGCCGTTCGAAAGGCGGGAGACTTCGGCCGCCATGCGTCAGGCCGTGATCCGGGCGGCGCGGGAGTGCCGTTCCACGCGCCTTTCGATCTCGGAGAGCTCGTTCGGCAGGACGTCGTAGCGCTCGCGCCGGGTGAGGATCGGCCGGGCCCATTCCGGCAGGTCCGGGTGAACGCCGGCAGCCGCTTCGACGGCTTCCGGAAACTTTGCCGGATGCGCGGTGGAAAGCGTGACCATCGGCGTCTGCGCATCCATGTTGTGCTCCGCGACCGCGATCCCGACGGCCGTGTGGGGGTCGACCAGCATGCCTGTTTCGCGGAGTGTCCGCCGGATGGTGGCTGCGGTTTCATCCTCGCCGCAGGATCCGGAGACGAAGAGTGGCCGGATGGCCTGCCGTGCGTTCTCCGCCATCGTGAACGCGCCCGATTGCGAGAGGCCGGACATCAATCGGCGCACGCCGGACGCCTCGCGTGCCTCGGCCTCGAAGAGCAGCCGCTCGAAATTGGAGGAGACCTGGATGTCCATGGAGGGCGAGGAACTCGGGGTGACGCCGCGCACCTCGTAGCGGCCCGTGCGGATGGTGCGGTCGAGGATGTCGTTGACGTTCGTCGCGACGACCAGCTTTCCGATCGGGAGGCCCATCCGGTGCGCCACGTACCCGGCGAAGACATTGCCGAAATTGCCGGTCGGGACCGTGAAGCTGACCGGCCGGTACGGCGCTCCGAGCGCCACCGCCGCGTAGAAATAGTAGACCGCCTGCGCGACGATACGGCCCCAGTTGATCGAATTCACCGCCGCGAGGCCGACCCGGTCGCGGAAGGCGAAATCATTGAACATCGCCTTCACGAGCGCCTGAGCGTCGTCGAACGTGCCGCGGATCGCGATCGCCTGGACGTTGTCCTCGACGACCGTCGTCATCTGGCGGCGCTGCACCGGCGAGACGCGCCCATCGGGAAAGAGGATGGCGATGTCGATCCGCTCGCGGCCGCGAAAGGCTTCGATCGCCGCGCCTCCCGTATCCCCCGAGGTGGCGCCGACGATCGTCGCGCGCCGGCCGCGCTCGGCGAGGAAGTGGTCCATGAGCCGGGCGAGCACCTGCATCGCCACGTCCTTGAAGGCGAGCGTCGGGCCGTGGAAGAGTTCGAGCACGAAGTGGTTCGGGGCGATCTGGACGAGCGGCGTGACCGCCGGATGGCGGAAGGTGCCATAGGCATCGTCCAGGATCGCCCGAAGGGTACCGGGCGCCAGTTCGTCGCCGGTGAAGCGGCCGATGATGCGCGCCGCCACCTCGGCATAGGGAAGGCCGGCGAGCGCGGCGATCTCGTCCGGCGCGAGCCGCGGCCAGGTCTCCGGCACGTAGAGCCCGCCGTCGCGCGCCAATCCCGTCAGAACGACGTCGCGGAAACCGAGTGCCGGCGCTTCCCCGCGGGTGGAAACGTAACGCAAAGAATTCTCCTCTGGCGAGGTGCGGACACTATCGCCCGCTCCGCCGGGCGGCAAGCAGATCGGCGGGCGCGGCTGCAACGCCCGGCCGCGGCGGACGTTGCCGACGAAGAGCCGAGCATGGAGCTTCGCGATGAGCAGCGGAGAGAAGGATCCGACAAAGGCGCAGGCAGCCGTCGAGACGGGCGCCAATCCGGGCGCCAATCCGGGCGACGAGGCGGCGCCCGGCACGCCCGGCAGCGGCGAGAACATCTGCCCCGTCTGCGGGGGAACGGGGCGGCTCGATGGCCGCAAATGCCAGAGCTGCGGCGGGACGGGCCGGGTGATCGAAGGAATCGGCGGCGGCTGACGCCGGGCCGGGCGGCTTGTGCTGCGGCATCCGCGGCCCTAAGTGGCGGCGATGCTGGTCATCTTCGACTGCGACGGCGTCCTCGCCGACACCGAGATCATCGCGGCGCGCGTCGACGCCGAGCTGCTGCACGAAGCCGGGCTGGAGATCAGTGCCGAGGAGGTCGCGCACCGATATGCGGGGCTGACCACGGAGCGGATCTTCGAGCTCGCCGGGGAGGAGCTCGGACGGGCGCTGCCCGATTCCCTGCTCGCGCGGGCCGAGGAGGAGACCGACCGCCGCCTCGAGCAGGAAGCACTGCCGATCGCCGGCGCCGAGGAGATGCTCGACCGCCTGGAATGGCCGCGCTGCGTCTGCTCCAACTCGCGCCCCGAGCGGCTGCGGGTGACCCTCGAGGTGATCGGTCTCTACGACCGGTTCCGGCCCTATGTCTTTTCGGCGCGCGAGGTCGGCGAGGGCAGGGGCAAGCCGGCGCCCGACGTCTTCCTCCATGCCGCCGCCGTCATGGAGACCGCTCCTGCCGACACGATCGTGATCGAAGATTCGGTTGCAGGCGTCGCCGGGGCGGTCGCCGCCGGCATGCGCGTCGTCGGCTTCGTCGGCGCCTCTCATACCTGGCCGGGTCACGGCGAGGCGCTGATGGACGCCGGGGCGATCACCGTGATCCGCCGCCTCGCCGACGTCCCGGCGACGGTCGAGGCGCTCCGGGAATGGTCTTCCGACCTGGTGTGAGCGCGTCGGAGCCCTTCGTCCTCACGCTCGAGCTCGACGGCGATTCGTTCGCGCGGATCGATGCGCTCCGCCGCCGGCACTATCCCGCCGAGCGCAACCAGGTCCCGGCGCATGTCACGCTGTTTCACCAGCTGCCGGCGGGGCGCGCCCGCGAGGTGAAGGCGGTCGTGAGGCAGGAAGCGCAGGCGCAGCGCCCCTTCGATCTGCGGGTCGCCTCGGTGAAGTCGATCGGTACCGGGGTCGCTTTGTTCCTCGAATCGCCCCAGCTCGCGGCGCTCAGGGAGAGCCTTGCCCGCGAATTCCGGTCCGATCTCTCGGACCAGGATCGCTCGGGCTTCCGGCCGCACGTGACGATCCAGAACAAGGTCCCGCCGAAAGAAGCGGATCGCCTGCAGCGCGAGCTCGCGGCCGGCTTCCGGCCGCTCGCCGTGAAGGCGCTCGGCCTGCACCTCTGGCGCTACAGGGGCGGCGCCTGGGAGAGCGTTCAGGTCTTTCGCTTCGGGCGCTGACGTGAAGACAATCTAGAGTTTATCTTTCGAATGTGATAAATCCCTGCGTGTATTCCTGGGAGGGAGGCAGGCATGACGGATGCAAACATCAACGCTCCGGCAAGGCCGGTTGCGGCCGTCGGTCACGGATTTCCGGTTCTCGTGTTCGTGGCTCTCGTAGGCGGAGCCGCGCCCTACCTTTTGCGAGTAGCGAGCCAGTTAGTGACGGCTCAACTCGAGGGAGGGGCACCGAACATTCCTGCCTTCGGCTTCTGGCTCGGGATCGGCATCTTCGCGGTGCTCGGACTCGTGACGTCGATTGCGACGGCGGAGCAAAGCGCGAAGGCCTACTTCGTCGCCGCGATGGCCGCGCCGGGGCTCATCGCAGGCGCGCTGCTCGGCATCAATGAGGCCAAGGTGCCTGTCGGGACCCGGAGTGCGGAGACATCGGCGGCAATTCCCGGCACGACCTTGGGCCTGCACATCTTCGGGGCGGCACTGGCGCAGCCGTTGAACGGTTCCGCCACAGCGGGCGCGGCCCCACCGAGCATTGCCGCCGCGGATGGAGGTTCGCAGATCGAGGTGAAGGTAGATATCGAGAACGCGTCGGCCGTCGCGGGTGCAAGCGAGCTGAAGATACTGGCTGCCGGAGCGCAAGGGACCGGTGTGCAGGCTACATGTCCCGCCTTCGCTGGCGCGAATTGCTCGATTTGGGTACCTGGCGAGACGAAATCCGTCACATTCGAACTCGGCGGACGCTCGACCGAAATCCAACTTCCGCCGGAAGCCAGCCAGATCGGCGTCTCTATCGAGGCGAACCCCTCTGTCTCGCAGCAACTGTGGTGGGCGCTGGGCGGCAGATTGCGCGGCGAAGTCTCCGGGCTGAAGGCCGAGGCGATAACGGGCGCCACCAATTAGGTCAGACGCGGCGCATAGCCGGGAGCGGCGCCTTCCGGCTATGCGGCCGTGCCGTCGCCCGCGCCCTCCTCCTGCAGCCGGATCAGCATCAGCACGGCGGCGCGGGAGAGCGCGCGGTCGCGCGCATTGCCGAGATCGTCCTCGAACTGCTTGCAGACTTTCAGGTAGAGCCCGTAGAGGCGCCGCACGGCCGGGTCCGGATGCTCCTCGAAGGCGCCTTCGAGCCGAGCCACAGTCGCAAGGATCTCCGCGGTTTCGGGAATGCCGTCCATCGCGTGGTCTCCTATTCGGCCGCATCCTCGATCGGCTCGGGCGGCGACCATTTGAGTACGGGCTGGCGCGCCGCCCGCGTCTCGTCGAGCCGGCGGCGCGGCGCGAAGCGGGGCGCGTCCTTGAAGCGTTCAGTCTGACCGCGCTTTGCGGCCATCGCGAGATCGCGCAATGTCGCAACGAAGACGTCGAGGCTGGCGCGGGATTCCGACTCGGTCGGCTCGACAAGCATGGCGCCGTGGACGACGAGCGGGAAATAGACCGTCATCGGGTGGAAGCCCTCGTCGATCATCGCCTTGGCGAAATCGAGTGTCGTCACGCCGGTTCCGTCGAGGAAGCCGTCGTCGAAGAGCGCCTCGTGCATGGCGGGATGCGCCGGATAGGGGACGCTCATCAGGTCCTGCACGCCGGCGCGCACGTAATTGGCGTTGAGCACGGCGTCCTCCGCCGCCTGCCGCATGCCGTCGGCGCCATGCGAGAGCATCCAGGCATAGGCGCGCACGAACATGCCCATCTGGCCGTGAAAGGCGGTCATCCGCCCGAACGGCGCGAGCGCCGCCTCGTCTTCGGCGTGCTCGACGAGCCGGTAGCCGCCGTCGGTTCCGCGCAGGATTGCCGGCAGCGGCGCATGCGGCGCGAGCGCCTCGGAGAGCACGACCGGCCCCGCGCCCGGTCCGCCGCCGCCATGCGGCGTCGAGAAGGTCTTGTGGAGGTTGATGTGCATGGCGTCGACGCCGAGCGCGCCAGGCTTCACCTTGCCGAGGATGGCGTTGAGATTGGCGCCGTCGCAATAGAAATAGCCGCCGGCCGCGTGCACGGCCGCCGCGATCTCGCAGACCTCCGGCTCGAAGAGGCCGCACGTGTTGGGATTGGTCAGCATGATCGCGGCGATCCTGCCTTCGTGTTCCCCAGCGAGCCGGCGCACCTCGGCGGCGGCCACCGTCCCGTCCTCGCGGGCCGGCACCGCGACCACCGTGAAGCCGAGAAGCGCGGCGGTCGCCGGGTTGGTGCCGTGCGCGGATTCCGGCACGAGCACGATCGTGCGGTCCTCGCCGCGGGCACGGACGGCGGCCTTGATCGCCATCATCCCGCAGAGCTCGCCATGGGCGCCGGCCTTCGGGCTCATCGCGACGGAGTGCATGCCGGTGATCTCGATCAGCCAGCGGCCGAGCTCGTGGATGAGCTCGAGCGCCCCCTGAACCGTGGCTTGCGGGGCGAGCGGGTGGAGATCGGCGAAGCCCGGCAGGCGCGCGGCCGCCTCGTTCAGCCGCGGATTGTGCTTCATCGTGCAGGAGCCGAGCGGATAGAGCCCGCTGTCGATGGCGTAGTTCTTCTGGCTGAGCCGCACGTAATGGCGAAGCGCCTCGGGCTCCGAGAGAGCGGGTAGACCGATCGGCGCCTTCCGGCGGTGCCGCCCGAGCCGGTCGCCCGCATGCTCCGGCACGTCGATGTCGACGCCGGTCACGTCGGTGCGGCCGACCTCGAAGAGAAGCGGCTCCTCGAGCTGGAGCGCGCGGTTGCCGGTGAAGGTCTCGCGCCGGCGCGTCGCGGGCTCCGGGCGAGTCGGACGGTCGTCTCTGTTCAGCATGCGGCGGCTCCCGGGAAGCGGGCGAATTTGCGGGCGAGATATCCGGGCGTCCGAGTGGCGAACGCGGCGGGGTGGCCGGACGGCCGTGCTGCGCCGGCCGGCGCGGTCGGCGCCCTGCCTCCGCGCGGGTGAACGCCGAGGCGACGAAGGCATTTCGGATCGCGCCGCCGAGCCTCGGCACGAGACCGCGGAACCGCTGCCCGGAAGCGCGAGGGAAGAAACGCCGAGGAGGTCAAAGGACGGCCTCCAATGCTTCGGTGAAGCGGGCCATGTCCTCGTCGATCGCCGTCTCCGTCGCCGCGACGACGAGAAGGTCGGCGAGTTCCGGCCGCCCCGGCTCGAGCCGCGAGACGGGCAGGCCGGCGACGATCCCTTCCTTGGCCAAGGCGTCGACGACCGGAGCCGCGGCCCTCGGCAGGCGGACGGTGAACTCGTTGAAGAAGCTCCCGTTCAGGACCTCGACCGCCGGAATCCCTGCGAGCGCTTCGGCGAGCCGGCAGGCGCGGACGTGGTTCGCCTCCGCGAGCCGGCGGAGGCCGAGCTCGCCGAGGAGCGTCATGTGGATCGTGAAGGCAAGGGCGCAGAGCCCCGAATTGGTGCAGATGTTTGATGTCGCCTTGTCGCGGCGGATGTGCTGCTCGCGTGTGGAGAGCGTCAGCACGAAGCCGCGGCGGCCTTCCGCATCGACGGTTTCGCCGGCGAGCCGGCCCGGCATCTGCCGGACGTATTTCGCGCGCGTCGCGAAGAGGCCGACATAGGGCCCGCCGAAGCCGAGCGGATTGCCGAGCCCCTGGCCCTCGCCGACCACGATGTCCGCGCCCTGCGCCCCGGGCGGCTCGACAAGCCCGAGGGAGACGACCTCGGTGAAGACGGCGACGAGGAGCGCGCCATGCCGGTGCGCGGCCTCCGCGATCGGGGCCAGGTCGGTCAGCTGGCCGTAGAAGGAAGGGGACTGCACCACGACGCAGGAGGTCTCGCCGTCGATCGCCGCTATGATGTCCTCCGCGCCCATCGGGTCGGGCGGCAGCACGGCCAGCCGGTCCTCGGCGAGATCGGAAAGCGTCGCGATGACGTCCCGGTATTGCGGGTGCAGCCCGCCGGAGAGAACCGCCTTCCGGCGCTTCGTCACCCGGTGCGCCATGAGGACCCCTTCGCCGGCCGCGGTCGAGCCGTCATACATCGAGGCGTTCGCCACCTCCATCGCAGTGAGGTTCGCGACCTGCGTCTGGAACTCGAACAGGTATTGCAGCGTGCCCTGCGCGATCTCGGGCTGGTACGGCGTGTAGGAGGTCAGGAATTCCGAGCGCTGGATCAGATGGTCGACGGCCGCCGGCACGCTGTGGCGGTAGGCGCCGGCGCCGAGGAAGAATGGCCCGTCGGCGGCGGCGTGGTTCTTCCGTGAGATGGCGCGGAGCGTCCGCGTGACCTCGAGCTCGGTCTTGCGGCGCGGTAGGTCCAGGAGGCCGCCGAGGAGCTTGTCCCTCGGTACGCCGGCGAAGAGGTCGTCGATGCCGGAGACGCCGATTGCCGCCAGCATCTCGGCGCGGTCCTGGTCGGTATGCGGGAGATAGCGCATCGTCAGTTGCCCTCCGCCGGCGCGGCGATGCCCTCGACCACCACCTCGCTCTTCACCGAATTGGCGATGAAGCAGAGCTCGTGGGCGCGGTGGTGCAGATCGGTGAGGGCGGCCGGCTCGGGCTCCGTCTCGAACGCGATCTTCGGCCGGAGCACCACCTTCGCGACCGCGTGACGGCCGGCTCCGAGCCGCTCCATCACGCCGTAGGCCTGGTCCTCGTAGGAGAGGACGACATGGCCGGCCCGCCGGGCAAGGTCGAGGAAGGTGAGCATGTGGCAGCTCGCGAGCGAGGCGACGAACGCCTCCTCCGGGTCGACCGCTTCGGCGCTGGAGAGGGGCAGCGGCACCACCGAAGGAGATGCCGATGCCGGAACCGTCGCGCCGCCGTCGAAGCGCCATTCGTGCAGGCGGCTGTACTTGCCGCGCAGGAAATCGCCGCCGTCGTTCCGCCAGGAGATCGTGGCGTCGTGCTTGATTTCGGCCATGGCTTACAGGCTGTCGGTGAAGTCGCGATAGGTCTCGTCGTCCATCAGGGCGTCGAGCTCGGCTGGCTTGGAGAGCCGGAGCTTCATGAACCAGCCGGCCGATTCGGGAGCCTCGTTCACGCGCTGCGGCGTGTCGCCGAGCTCCGAATTGACCTCGACGACCTCGCCCGAGACCGGAGCGTAGACGTCGCTCGCCGCCTTCACGGATTCGACGGTCGCCGTGGCGTCGCCCTTCGCGACCTTCTGACCGACCTCGGGCAGCTCGACATAGACCACGTCGCCGAGCTGGTCGGCGGCATAGGCGGTGATGCCGATCGTGGCGACGTCGCCCTCGGCGTTCACCCATTCGTGGTCCTTCGTGTAGCGCAGCACCATAGAGGCTCTCCTGATCAACGGACGTAGCGGGGTGGGACGAAGGGCAGGGCGGCGACGGTCGCCGGCTCCGGACCGCGGCGGCCGGAGACCTGCACGTCCGTGCCCGGCGCGGCATAGGGGGCCGCGACATAGCCCATCGCGACCGGGGCCTCGACGGTGGGACCGAAGCCGCCGGACGTGACCTCGCCGATCCGTGTGTCGCCGAGACCCAGGATGTCGGCGCCTTCGCGCACGGGTGCGCGGCCGGCCGGGCGAATGCCGACCCTGAGGCGCGCCGGCCCCTCCGCGAGTTCCCGCAGAATGCGGTCCGCGCCGGGGAAGCCGCCGGTCTCGCGCCGCGCCTTGGCAATCGCGAAGGCGAGTCCCGCCTCGACCGGGGAGGTGGTTTCGTCGAGGTCGTGGCCGTAGAGCGGCAGGCCGGCTTCGAGCCGGAGCGAATCGCGCGCGCCGAGGCCGACCGGCTTCACCTCCGGCTCGTCGAGGAGCGTGCGCGCGACGCGTACCGCATCCTCCGCCCGGACCGAGATCTCGAAGCCGTCCTCGCCGGTATAGCCGGACCGCGACACGAGACATTCGGCATCGTCGAAGCGGGCTTCCGTCGCCGACATGAAGGTGAGGCCGGCGGCTTCCGGGCAATGGCGTGCCAGCGCGTCGACCGCCTTCGGTCCCTGCAGGGCGAGGAGCGCGCGGTCGTCGAGTGCCTCGAGCGCGAAGGTGCCCGGGAGGCGCTCGCCGAAATAGGCGTCGTCGATCTCCTTCCGCGCCGCGTTGAAGACGAGCATCAGCTGCCCGTCCCCGCCGCCGGCCGGCCGCGTGACCATCAGGTCGTCGAGAATGCCGCCGGTGTCCGCAAGGAGGAGCGTATAGCGCATCCGTCCCGGCGCGAGGTTCCGGAACGATCCGGGCGTGATGCTCTCGAGGGCGTCCGCGACCGCGTCCTGGCCGGGGCCGGAGAGCACACGCTGTCCCATATGCGAAACGTCGAAGAGGCCGGCGCTCGCGCGCGTCCAGCGGTGCTCGGCGAGGATGCCTTCGTACTGCACCGGCATCGAATAGCCGGCGAAGGCGACCATGCGGCCGCCGAGCGCGCGGTGAAGCTCGTGGAGCGGTGTCCTGCGGAGATCGTCTGCGGTATCGGCCATTCCGGCTCCCTGCGATAAAGATGAACGCACGACGGCATTCGCCGTTCGTGCCCCCTCTGTCGCAGGACCTGAGAGATTCCCGGGCTTTCGCCCGGTTACTCCGTCGGTGAGCCGGTCGCCTCCCGATCCGGGGAGACGCCGGCTGCTTTCCAGAGTGCCGCGCCAGCACGGTCCTTGAGCCTGAGAGTTTCCGGGGCGGTTGCTCCTTCGGCGCCCCGCCGTCCGAAGACGCCGGGGACTCTCCCGTGCAGGCGTGATTCGCGCGGGCCGTGGCGCGGCCCGCGGGTCAAGAGATCGCCGACCCGGTCTCCGGAGTCAATGGAGGACGCGCTGCCGGACCGCCGCGGCGGAAGCCTACTTCTTCTTCGCCTGGTCGTCGAACCCGACATAGACCAGATAGTCGCGGTGCTCGCCGGGCGAGGGTACGGTCACCTCGTAGACCTGGGCGAACACGGTCGAGAGTTCCGGCGGGATGGTCGCCTGGATGATGTGGAGATCGGACGAGAGCACGATCTGCCCGGCCCGGGTGACCGCGATGCGGAGCGGCAGCGTGACGTCGCCGGCGCCACCCTTCGGCCCGGCGGCGACACGGCCGGAGACGCCGATCCGTATGGTGAGATTGCCCTGGCCGTCATAGAGGCACTCGCGCGCGGTGTCGCCGATCGAGGCCTGCCAGACGATCGAGGCCTTGTCGTCCTCGTGGCCCCGTTCGTAGCGCCGAAGCACCTCCGTCCCGCTCCTGACACTGAGCTGCGGGCAATAATCGGGGCCGATGAACTTCCGGACGTCCACCGGCTGGGCCGTCTCCGGGGGCGCGCTCTGTCCGCCGCCAAGGGACTGGCAGCCGGCGACAGCCAACGCCAGCGCGGGGCCGAGTGAGAGCCGGAGAACGCTCGCAAGTGTCATCTGATCATCCCGATCGTCAGGCTTCGTCCGCCGCGCTCTATAGCAGCACCTGGCGGCGCTCGAAACGCCGGCCGCCCGTTTACCTCCGCTTCACCCTGTTTCCTAACCGTGGGTTCACCCTGTTCGGCGACCTTTTCCCCGCCAGTTCGGGAGTTGTCATGCGTAGCGAAGCGGCGGCGGCGGTTTGCTCGAAGAGAGCCGAGTACCTCGATACGATCATCCAGGGCGACTGCGTGAGCGCTCTGGAGCGGTTGCCGGCAAGAAGCGTCGACCTCGTCTTCGCCGATCCGCCGTACAACCTGCAGCTCGGCGGCGATCTGCACCGCCCGGATCAGTCGCGCGTCGACGCGGTCGACGAGGACTGGGACCGGTTCTCCGATTTCGCCGCGTACGACGCCTTCACGCGGGCCTGGCTGATGGCCTGCCGACGCGTCCTCAAGCCGGAGGGGGCGATCTGGGTGATCGGCTCCTACCACAACATCTTCCGGGTCGGCGCGATCCTGCAGGACCTCGGCTTCTGGATCCTCAACGACGTCGTCTGGCGCAAGACCAATCCGATGCCGAACTTCCGCGGCCGCCGCTTCCAGAACGCACATGAGACGCTGATCTGGGCGGCGCCCTCGCAGGGGGCGAAAGGCTACACCTTCAACTACGACGCGCTGAAGGCCTTCAACGAAGACCTGCAGATGCGCTCGGATTGGCTGATCCCGATCTGCACGGGCGAGGAGCGGCTGAAGGACGGGGCGGGAAGGAAGGTGCACCCGACCCAGAAGCCGGAGGCGCTTCTCTACCGCGTGCTCCTCGCCACCACGAAGCCCGGGCAGGTCGTGCTCGACCCGTTCTTCGGAACCGGCACGACGGGCGCTGTCGCGAAGCGGCTCGGCCGCCATTTCGTGGGCGTGGAGCGCGAGCGGGCCTACATCGCCGAGGCGGAGCGGCGGATCGCCGCCGTCGTGCCTGCCGCCGGACCGGACCTGAAGGTGCTTGAGGGCAAGCGGGCGGCCCCGCGCATTCCGTTCGGAACGCTGCTCGAGGCCGGCATGCTCTCCGCCGGGACGGAGCTGATGGATCAGCGCCGCCGCTTCTCCGCCCTCGTGCGCGCCGACGGCTCGCTCGTCTGCCGCGCCGACGGGCGGACGCACGAAGGCTCCATCCACCGCGTCGGGGCGGCCGTTCAGGGGCTCGAAGCCTGCAACGGCTGGACCTTCTGGCATCTCCCGCGGAGCGGGCGCCTCGAGCCGATCGACCGGCTGCGCGAGGAGATCCGGCGCGCGCTGCCGGCCTGAGCCTCAGGCGACGCGGCGCTCGATGTCGGGCGCGATCTCGAGCACGGCGATGCCGGACACCGGGTCGGTGACGCCGAGACCGCCGCCGAGATCCTCGAGCGTGTCGCGGAAGCTGTCGAGGATGCCGATCATCCAGGGCCTCGCCGCCGCGATGTCCTCGAAGCTTTCCCACTCGCCCAGGAAGCAATAGCCGCGGTCGCCGGTCTGGACGATGGCACCGCGGCGGAAGCCGGCGGGCTCGGCCTGGATCTGGCGATGCGCCTCAATGAAGTCCTGATCGCGACCGGGCTTCACCCGGAACCGCACGATGTTGAACGCCGTCATGGACGTGCCCTCCCCGAAACGAGCGCTCCGAATGATACGCCGCCTGCGGGAACCCGCCTAACGAACGGGCGCGCTCGAGGCGGCGCCGGCCGTCACTTCTTCGCGATCGGCGCCGGTCTCGGTCTCGATTCCCCAGCGCGCGAGGTCGCGTCGCATGGCTGCCGCGTCCGTGAAAAGCTCCGCATTCCAGCCCGCCGCGCGCGCCGCTTCGACGTTCGGCGGGGAATCGTCGAAGAAGAGGGTCGCCGCGGGCTCCAGGCCGAAGGTCTGCGCGTGGAGGGCGTAGATCGCCGGGTCGGGCTTCACCAGCCGGACGGTCCCGGAGACGGTGGCGCCGCGGAACCAGCCGAGGAACGGGTAGGCCGGCACGGTGAGGGCGAAGAGGTCCTGGTTGAAGTTGCTGAGGGCGGTGACGTCGAAGCCCTTCCGGACAAGCTCGGCCAGGATCGCCACCACCGCCTCGTCGGCGCCCTCGAACATGTCGAGCCAGCGGCTCTTGTAGGCGCGGATGCAGTCCGCGCGCTCGGGATGGAGCGCCGCGAGCGCCGCGATCGCATCGTCGACGGGCATGCCCCTGTCGAGACCGAGATGCCAGTCGGGGCTGCAGATCTCGGCAAGGAAGCGTGCGCGCTCGCCCGGATCCGCGATCATGTTCCGGAACGGCCGGTCGCGGTGCCAGGGCAGGAGCACGTTGCCGATGTCGAACACGACGTGGCGTATCCGCGTCACGGGCGATCCTTTCCGAATGCATTCGGGCAGGCGGCGCTTATGGCCTTCCGCATCACGCTCGGCAGCGCCTCGTGGCCGAGCGCGTCCGGCGGGCTCCACCAGCAGGCCGGCGGCGCGGCCGCGCGGGCGGAACAGTCCCCGCGCAGCACCGTCAGCCGCAGCTCGAAATGGGTGAAGACATGGGTGACGCTGCGGTCGACCCGCTCCCAGCTGCCGGGAAGCGGCGGTTCGAAGGCCGAGGCCGGCTCGGCGCCCCATGCGCTGCCCGGCACTTCCGCCATTCCGCCGAGGAGGCCCTTCGGCGGCCGGCGGCGCAGGAGCACCGCCCCGTCGGAGCGCACGGCGACATAGGCGAGGCCGTGGCGCACCGGCCGTGCCGGCTTCGGCGCCTTCACCGGGAAGCTCTCCTGCAGGCCGGCCGCGAAGGCGGCGCAGCCGTCCTGCCAGGGGCAGAGCGCGCAGGCGGGGCGCTTCGGCGTGCAGATCGTCGCTCCGAGGTCCATCAGCGCCTCGGCGAATTCGCCGGGCCGGTCCGCCGGCACGAGCGGCGCGAGCCGGTCGCGGATCTCCGCCTTTGCCGCCGGGAGCGGGCGGGCGACTGCATGGATCCGGCTCATGACCCGCTCGACGTTCCCGTCGACCACGGGCACCGGCTCGGCGAAGGCGATCGCCGCAATCGCCGCCGAGGTGTAGCCGCCTATCCCGGGCAGCTCGGCGAGTTCGGCGGCGCTCGACGGAAAGGCGCCGCGTTCCGCCACTTTCCGCGCCGCGGCGATCAGGTTGCGGGCGCGCGAGTAATAGCCAAGTCCCGCCCAGGCGGCCATCACCGCGTCATCGGCCGCCGCGGCGAGGCTCGTCACGTCCGGCCAGCGCTGCAGAAAGCTGTGGAAATAGGGAGCGACCGCCGCGACCGTGGTCTGCTGCAGCATGATCTCCGACAGCCAGACCCGGTAGGGGTCAGGCCGCTCGCCGCGCCGCCTTGCCGCAGGGCCGACCCGCCACGGCAGCGGCCGCGCGTGGCGATCGTACCATGCGAGGAGGGCGTCGGCCGTCACGACGCCGCCCCCGACGGATCGCCCCGGCTTCTCCGCGGGCCGGCCCTCGTCTAGTCTTCGTGCCATCGTCGTACTGTGCCGGCAGGATGGCGGTGCGCAAGCGGCAAGGAAGGGTGCGGGCGTGGCGGGAGAGCGCAGCAGGGTCGGAAAGCCGGTCGGCGAGCTCGTCGCGGGCGCGCTCGACCCGGTCGTCCGCAAGCGCGGTCTCGCACGCGCGGAGCTGTTCGGCTGGTGGCCGGACATCGTCGGCGAGGCCTACGCCGCCTGGACCCTGCCGGAGCGCATCCGCTGGCCGAGGGGAGGAGGCGCCGCGACCCTCGTCGTGAAGTGCGATCCCTCGGTCGCGCTCCAGCTCTCCTACGAGCTCGAGCCGATCCGCCAGCGGCTCAATTCCTATTTCGGCCATTCCGCGGTCGGGGCCGTCAGGATCGTCCAGCACCCGGTCCGCCTCGCGGCGCCCGCCCGCCCGGTGCCGAATCCGCCCGATCCCGAGAAGATGGCGGTTCTGGAGAGGCGGCTTGCAGGCGCGGAGGAGGGACTCCGCGGCTCTCTCGTCGCGCTCGGACGGCTCGTGCTCGCACGATCGTGACCGGGTCCGGCCGCCCCGCCCGGTGCTGCGTGCCGCCCGGGAGTTGCCCGCCCCAATTCAGGCTCTATTCAGGGCGAGACGGCGATGACGTCGCTCGCTCGATCTGAAGGAAATCGGAATGTTCGACCGCAGGTCTTTCCTCCTTGGCGCCGCAGCGCTCGGCCTCGTCCTCGCCGTGCCGGGATTCGCGCTCGCCCAGGAGACCGTCGATACGGCAGCCCTCTACGCCGCGCCCCAGCTCGGCGACAAGGTGCTCGGCAAGGAGGACGCGCCGGTGACGGTCGTCGAATATGCTTCGATGACCTGCCCGCACTGCGCGCATTTCCACAATACGACGCTCGACGCCTTCAAGGAGAAGTACGTCGACACGGGCAAGGTGAGGTTCATCTTCCGCGAGTTTCCGCTCGATACGGCCGCCTTCGGCATCGCGATGATCGCCCGCTGCGCGCCGGCCGAGCGCTATTTCGACATCGTGGACGTCTATTTCGACCAGCAGCAGAACTGGGGACGCGCGGAGAAGCCGTATGACGCGATCCTGGATATCGCCAAGCAGTTCGGCTTCTCCAAGGAAAGCTTTGACGCCTGCCTGTCGAATCAGGCCTTGTTCGATGGCCTGAACGCGGAAAAGGAGCGGGCGACGAAGGAATTCGGGGTCGATGCCACCCCGACCTTCTTCATCAACGGCAAGCGGATTTCCGGAGCGCTCACGCTTGAGGAACTGGACAAGGAGATCGAACCTCTCCTCTGAGACGGCGTTCCGCCGCGCGATTGCGCTCGCGGGGCCGGCATGAAGTTCACCCGGCTCCGCATCACCGGCTTCAAGTCCTTCGTCGAGCCGACCGACATCCCGATCGAGCCGGGGCTCACCGGCATCATCGGGCCGAATGGCTGCGGCAAGTCCAATCTCGTCGAGGCGCTCCGCTTCGTGATGGGCGAAAGCTCGCACAAGGCGCTTCGCGGCGGCGGGATGGACGACGTCATCTTCGCCGGAACGAACAATCGCCCGGCGCGGAGCTGGGCCGAGGTGAGGCTCTCCGTCGTGCCGGCCGGGGGCCGGCCGCTTCCGCCGGGCGCGCAGGCGGGCGAACCCGTCGAGGTCGCCCGGCGGATCGAGCGGGATTCGGGCTCGGTCTATCGCCTCAACGGGCGCGAGGCCCGGGCGCGCGACGTGCAGCTTCTCTTTGCCGATGCCGCGACCGGATCCCGTTCGGCGGCCCTCGTCCGGCAGGGCCAGGTGAGCGAGCTCATCGCGGCGAAGCCGGTTCAGCGCCGCGGGATCCTCGAGGACGCGGCCGGTGTTGCCGGCCTGCATTCCCGGCGCCACGAGGCGGAGCTCAAGCTCGGCCAGGCCGAGCAGAACCTCGCCCGCCTCGACGACGTGACGGGAGAGATCGGAGTCCAGATCGACTCGCTGAAGCGGCAGGCCCGGCAGGCCGCCCGGTACCGCAACCTCTCCGGCGAGATCCGAAAGGCGGAGGCTGCCCTCTTCTTCGTGCGCTGGTCGGCCGCCGCGGAGCGCCTGCGCGAGGCGGAGGGCGCGGCGAGGGCCGCGCTCGCTGCGCTTGCCGAGGCGACCGCGGCGCAGGCCGGCGCCG
>NZ_SPKJ01000042.1 GCF_009866965.1 Propylenella binzhouense
GGCGTGGGCATCGCCGCGGTGCAGGTCGCGCGCCTGCGCGGCGCCGTCGCGGTCGCAACCGCGAGCCGCCCGGAAAAGCTCGCGGCGCTGGCATCCTTCGGCGCGGTGGCCGTCAACTACCGGCAGGACGACGTCGCCGCCGCGGCCCGCGCGGCCTGCCCGGACGGCGTCGATGTCGTGCTCGATCTCGCCGGCGCGGACCATGCCGCGACGAGCATCGCCGCGCTCAGGCCGCGCGGCCGGATCGTCCACATCTCGAGCGGCAGCGCCCCGGCGATAGGCCTCCCGCTCCGGGATCTGATGGCCAAGGAGGCGCAGGTGACGGGCGGGCTGCTGCGGCCGCAGCCGCTCGCGCGGAAGGCCGCCTTCGCGGAACGCCTGCGCGCCGAGCTCCTGCCGGAGATCGGCCGCGGCATCCGGCCGCTCGTCGACACGGTCTTCCCCCTCGAGGACGCGGCCGAGGCCCATCGGCGGATCGAATCCCGCGCGGCCATCGGCAAGGTCGTGCTCGTGCCCGGGGCAGGCTGAAGGCCCCGGCCCACCCATTCCAAGGAGCGATCTCGTGAAGCTCGAGAACAAGTTCGAAGTACCGCGCAGCCCCGACGACACGTTCGCGACACTCCTCGACGTGCCGCAGATCGTGGGCTGCGTCCCCGGCGCGGAGCTGGTCTCCGAGGAGCCGGACGGCGTCTACAAGGGCCGCGTCTCGATCCGCCTCGGACCGGTCGCGCTGAAGTTCAACGGCACCGCGACGATCGCCGAGAGCGATCCGGTCGCCCGCACCGCGCTCGTCCGCGCCAAGGGTTCCGACCAGCAGGGCCGCGGCAATGCCGGGGCGACCACCAGGATGCAGGTGCTGCCTGCGGACGGCGGATCGCTCGTCGTCCTGGAGACCGAGCTGCAGCTTTCCGGGCTGGTGGCGCAATATGGCCGCGCCTCCGGCGTCATCGCGGCGGTCTCCAACGAGATCATCGCCTCGTTCGCGCGGTCGCTGCGCGCCAGGATCGCCGGACCCGCACCCGCGCCTGTCGAGGGCGGCGCGGAGAACGCGGCCGCACCGGCAGAGGGCGCCCCACCTCCGGCCGCCCAGCCGGAGGAGAAGCCGAAGGCGCTCGGAATCGGCTTCTTCCTGAAGGCGCTGCTCGTGGCGCTCGGCCTCCGCCGCGCCGGCGCCGACGAAGCCCGGCAGCGGGGTTGAGCTCCTTGCGCCGCCAGTCCGCAGACCCGGTGAACGGCCACGGACCGCCGGATGACGGCGCCGGGGCCGTCGAGCGTTCGACGCTGCGCCGCTCGCTCGACGTGCTGCTGGCGGTCGCGGAGGCCGGCGAGCAGGCGACGCTGCCGCAGATCGCGCGCACGCTCGACCTGCCGCACGCGACGGTCCATCGCATCGTCCGGAAGCTCGTCGCGGAGGATCTCGTTGCGCAGGATCCCGAGCGCGGCCTCGCGGTCGGGCCGGCCGCCTTCAAGCTCGCTTCGCGGCTCGGCAAGGCGATCTCGTTCGAGCAGCTCGCGCGTCCGAACATGCGCCAGCTCGTGGCCGAGACGGGCGAGACCGTGACGCTCAACCGGTATCTCGAATCCGATGGCCGCACCGTCATCGCGGCGATCGAGGAGAGCGACCGGGTCCTCTCCTTCGCGCTCGAGGTCGGCGAGCTGAAGCATCTCAATGCCGGCGCGAGCGGCAAGGTCGTGATGGCCTTCCTCTCGCCGGAGCAGATCGACCAGGTGGTCGCGCGCCACGGCCTGCCGGGATCGACGCCGGGGACCGTGACCGACAGGGCGACCCTGGAAGACCATCTCCGAGCCATTCGGGACCGGGGCTTCGCCGTCTCCCACAGCGAGCGCATCGCCGGCGCGGTCGGGGTGGCCGCGCCGATCTTCGCCGAAGGCGGCCGCATCTTCGGATCGCTCGTGGTCACGACCCCGGAGCACCGCTTCCTGGAGGAAAACCGCGAGCCGTTCAGCCGCGCCGTGCGGGCGCATGCCGAGGCGATCTCCCAGCTCCTCGGCCACGCGCCGCCGCCGGCCGCGTCCTCTCCCCACCGCCACGCAAGCGAAAACGCATGAAGCCATCTCCCTTCACCTATCACGATCCGCAGTCGGTCGCCGAAACGGCGGCGATCCTCTCCGAGGTCGAGGACTGCCGGCTCCTCGCCGGCGGCCAGTCGCTGATGCCGATGATGAACTTCCGGTTCGTCCAGCCGTCAAACCTCGTCGACCTGAACGGCGTGCGGGAGCTCGCCTTTGTCCGGGAGGATGCAGGCCGCATCGCGTTCGGCGCGATGACCCGGCAGCGCACGCTCGAGCGCTCGGCGGGCCTGCGCGAATCCTGCCCGATCATCCCGCTCGCGCTGAGCCATGTCGGCCACCGGCAGACGCGGGCGCGCGGCACGATCGGCGGTTCGCTCTGCCATTTCGATCCGTCGGCCGAGCTCTGCAATCTTGCCGCGCTCCACGAGGCTGAGCTCGTCCTGGCCCGCCGCGGCGGCGAGCGGGCGCTGCCCTTCGCGGAATTCGGGGTCGGCTATCTCACGACGGCGGTCGAGCCGGACGAGTTCCTCCGCGAGGTCCGGTTCCGCCGCTGGCCGCAGGGGCACGGCTACGCCTTCGAGGAATTCGCCATGCGTCACGGCGATTTCGCCATCTGCGCGATCTCGTGCCTCGTCACGCTCGCGCCGTCCGGCGCGGTCGACGACATCGCGATCGCCGTCTCCGGCGTCGGCGCGGTGCCCTTCCGGCTCGGCGAGGCCGAGGCGTCCGCGCGGGGCGAGCGCCCCGGCCACGATCTCTACCGCGCGCTCGCGACGGCGGCGTCGAAGGTCGAGGCGATGTCCGATTCCTACGTGAGCGCCGGCTACCGCCAGCACCTCGCCCGGATCCTCACCTACCGGGCGGTCAAGTCAGCAGTCGAAAACGCAGGAATGAGAGCCGCGGCATGAGCCAGACGCGCAGCATCGCCGTCACCGTGAACGGCAGGACATACGAGAAGACGGTCGAGACGCGGCGAACGCTGGTCGACTTCCTGCGGGTCGATCTCGGCCTGACCGGCACGCATATCGGCTGCGAGCACGGCGCCTGCGGCGCCTGCACGGTGCGGGTGGAGGGCGAGGCCGTCCGCTCCTGCCTGATGCTCGCCGTCCAGGCGAACGGCAAGTCGATCGTCACGGTCGAAGGGCTCGCACAGGGCAACGCGCTCAATCCGCTCCAGCAGGCGTTCTGGGAGAAGAACGGCCTTCAGTGCGGCTTCTGCACGCCGGGCATGCTGATGACCATCTCCGAGTTCCTGGAGGAGGTGCCGTCGCCGACCGAGGAGGAGGTGCGCGAGGCGCTCTCCGGAAATGTCTGCCGCTGCACCGGCTACCAGGCCATCGTCGACGCCGTGCTCCAGGTCGCGGCCCAGGCGCGTGCCGAGAAGGAGGCCGTCTGATGGGCGTCAGGATGTTCGGCGCGAGCGTCAAGCGCAAGGAGGATCCCGCCTTCCTCAGCGGCAAGGGCCGCTATGTCGACGACATCGTGCTGCCGAACATGGCTTACGCGGCCTTCGTCCGCAGCCCGTTCGGCCATGCCCGGATCAACGGCATCGACAAGTCGGCGGCGCTTGCGGTTCCGGGCGTGCTCGCGGTGCTCGCCTATGACGACCTTCCCGAGACCCTGAAAGAGCGGCCGCTGCCGCTCTTCGTGCAGGTCGCGGCGCTGTCGCAGCCGAAGATGCCCTACACGCTCGCGGTCGACGAGGTCCGCTATGTGGGTGAGCCCGTGGCGGTGGTGGTGGCCGAGAGCCGCTACATCGCGGAGGACGCCGCCGCGCTCGTCGACGTCGACTACGAGCCGTTGCCGGCGGTCGCGGACTGCCTCGCCGCGCTCGCGCCGGGCGCGCCGCCGGTCCATGCCGGCAGCGACAACAATGTCGCGGCCCGCATGCCGAGCAAGATCGGCGACGTCGAGGCCGCCTTCGCGGGCGCGCCCCACATCTTCAAGGAGCGCATCTTCCAGCATCGCGGCGGGGCGTTCTTCATGGAATGCCGCGGCGCGATCGGCAGCTACGATCCGGTGCTGAACAGCCTGCTGATGTATATCAGCTCGCAGGGCGCCCACCGCATCAAGCGCGGCCTGCTCGACCTCTTCGATCTCGGCGACCACCAGATCCGGGTCGTCACGCCGGATGTCGGCGGCGGGTTCGGCCCGAAGGGCTCGCTCTACGTGGAATATCCGGCGGTCGCCGCCTGCTCGATGCTGCTCGGCCGGCCGGTCAAGTGGATCGAGGACCGGCGCGAGAACTTCGTCGCGACCCACCAGGAGCGGGACCAGTACTGGGACGTCGAGATCGCCGTCGACGGCAATGCCAAGATCCTCGGCGTCCGCGGGACCATGACGCACGACAACGGCGCCTACACGCCCTGGGGCATCGTCCTGCCCTGGATCTCGGTCGCGACCGTCCCCGGGCCCTACGTGGTCCCGGCATTCCATATCGACATGATCTCGGTGCTGACGAACAAGGTGCCGGCGACGCCCGTCCGCGGCGCCGGACGTCCGCAGGCGGTCGTCGTCATGGAGCGGCTGATGGACCGGGTCGCGCTCGAGCTCGGCCTCGATCCCGCCGAGGTCCGCCGGCGCAACTTCATCCAGCCCGAGCAGATGCCGTACAAGGTCGGCCTCATCTTCCGCGACGGCCGTCCGGTCACCTATGACAGCGGGGACTACCCGGCCTGCCAGGCCGCCGCGCTCGACGCCATCGGCTACGAGGGCTTCCGCGCCCGCCAGGAGAAGGCCCGGCAGGAGGGCCGCTATATCGGCATCGGGATCGGCAATGCCGTCGAAGGCACCGGCCTCGGCCCCTATGAGGGCGCGACCGTCCGCGTGGCGACGAACGGCAGGCTGGTCGTCTATACCGGCGCCACCCCGCAGGGGCAGTCGCACAAGACGACGCTGGCCCAGATCGCGGCCGATCATTTCGGGGTCGGCATCGACGACATCTCGGTCGAGACCTCGGACACGGCCACCATCTCGCTCGGCGTCGGCTCGTTCGCGGCGCGCACCGCCGTCAATGCGGGCTCCTCGGTCCATCTTGCGGCGACCAAGGTCGCCGAGAAGATCAAGCTCGTGGCGGCCGACATGCTCGAGGTCTCGCCCGACGATCTCGAGCTCAAGGACGGCTTCGTCCACGTGAAGGGGGTGGAGGAGGTCCGCAAGAGCTTCCGCGAGGTCGCCGTCAAGGCGATCGGCATGCCCGGCTTCTCGATGGCCGGCGGGCTCGAGCCGGGTCTCGAGCATACCGCCTATTTCACGCCCGACCAGTCGACCTATGCGAACGGGACGACCGTCACGGAGGTCGAGGTCGATATCGAGACCGGCCGCGTGAAGATCCTGCGTCTCGTGCTCGCCCATGATTGCGGCCGGGTCATCAACCCGCTCGTCGTCGACGGGCAGATCGTGGGCGGCGTCGCGCACGGCGTCGGCAACGCGCTCTACGAGCGTCTCGTCTATGACGACGAGGGCCAGCCGCTCTCGACCAATTTCGGCGAGTATCTCCTGCCGCTCGCGGCCGACGTGCCCCGCGTCGAGATCGTCCACCAGGAGACGCCGAGTCCGCTCAACCCGCTCGGCATCAAGGGCGCCGGCGAGGGCGGCACGATCCCGACCACGGCGTCGGTCATCGGGGCGATCGAGGATGCGCTGTCGCCGTTCGGGGTGCGCATCGCCGAGGCGCCGATCTCGCCGCAACGCATCGTCGAACTGCTAGGGGAGGCCGCGCTCGGTCGCACGAGATGAAGCAGGTCAGCGTCAACCAGCTGCCGAGCAGCTATGCGGAGCGCCTGCTCGGGGCGCTCAGGCTCTTCGCGGAGCATTCCGACGTCCTCACCATCAAGGAGGTCGGCGAGAAGCTCGGCCTGCCGCCGAGCTCGGCCCATCGCGTGCTCGAGCCGCTCGTCGAGCTCGGCCTCGTCGAGCGCGCGCCCCAGCGGCGCTACCGGATCGGGACCGAGTTCTTCCGGATCGCGATGCGCGTCCAGGACCGGTTCGAGATCGTCAGCCTCGCCAGGCCCCTCGTCGAGGAGGCGGCCGAGCGCACCGGCGAGACATGCCTGCTGGCGCTCCTCGCGCCGTCCCGCCGCCGGATCGTGCTCGCCTACAAGGCCGACACCAAGCTGCCGCTCCGGTTCAAGTTCGATCTCCTGGAGAACATCACGCCGGCCTGGGGCTCGCTCGGCCGCGCCATCATGGCCTGGCTCAGCCCGACGGACCTCGCCCGCATCATCGAGGAGGCCGGGCCTTCGCCGGTGACCGGGCAGATGCTGCCGAGCCTCGACCAGCTCCAGAAGGAGTTCGTCGAGATAAGGCGCCGCGGCGTCGCGTCCAGCAAGGGACAGCGGGGAGCGTCGGACGCCTACGGCATCTCCGCGCCCTTCTTCGACGCCAACGGACAGGTGCGCGGGGCGATCGGTGTCGTCGCGCCCGAGTTCCGGGTGGGCCAGGATGCCGCCGCCAACACGGCCCAGGTGGTGAAGCGGCAGGCGGCGGAGCTTTCGCGGCTCTGCGGCCACCGCGTCAACGAGACCCGCACGGGCTAGCGGGGGGGGGCCGGCCAGCGCGGCCGGCCGTCCTGTCCGGACGGGAAGGAAGCGGACGAAGGCCGGAGCCGGACCGGCGGATCGCGCCGTGCGGTTCCGGCACGGCGGAAGAACGCGAAACAGGCGCCTGGCGCACGGAGGAAGCGGACCGAGATGGACGTCAGCATGTTGGACGCGGCGTGGCAGGCGCTGGTTGTGATCGCCGATCCGATGCGCCTCCTTGTTCTGTGCTGCGGGGTCGTTCTGGGCCTCGTGTTCGGGATCCTGCCGGGGATCGGGGGCCTGGCGGGGACGGCGCTGCTCTTGCCGTTCACCTTCGCGATGGACCCGGCGACGGCGTTCGCGTTCCTGCTCGGTCTCGGGGCGACGACGTCGACGGGCGACCCGATCCCGGCGATCATGTTCGGGGTTCCGGGCGGGGCGGGATCGGCGGCGACGGTTCTCGACGGTCTGCCGCTCGCCCGGCGCGGCGAGGCCGGGCGGGCGCTGAGCGCGGCCTACATGTCGTCGATGCTGGGCGGGCTGTTCGGGGCGGCGCTGATGGGGGTGTCGCTGCCGTTCCTGCGGCCGCTTTTGCTCCAGCTCGGCTCGCCGGAGCTGCTCGCCTTCTCGATCTTCGGGATCTCGATGGTGGCGATGCTGGCGGGCAATGCGCCGCTGAAGGGGCTGGCGGCGGCCGGGCTCGGGCTGATGATCTCGATGATCGGCACCGACCCGCAGTCCGGCACGCTCCGCTGGACGCTCGGCACGCTCTATCTGTGGGAGGGGCTGCCGCTGGTTCCGGTGGTGCTCGGCCTGTTCGCGCTGCCGGAGCTTTGCGACCTCCTCGTCACGCGCACGACGATCGCCACCGGCAGCCGGTTCGACGCCCGGAGCGGGATGGCGCAGGGGGCGAAGGACTGCTTCCGGCACTGGTGGCTGGTGCTGCGCTGTAGCTGGATCGGTGCCGGCTTCGGGGCGATCCCGGGAATCGGCGGCTCGGTGATCGACTGGCTCGCCTACGGCCATGCGCTGCGCACCGAGAAGGGGGCGCAGGAGACCTTCGGGCGCGGCGACATACGCGGGGTGATCGCCTCGGAGAGCTCGAACAACGCGAAGGAGGGCGGGGCGCTGGTGCCGACGGTCGCCTTCGGCGTGCCGGGCAGCGCGACCATGGCGATCCTGCTCGGCGCCTTCCTGATCCACGGCCTGGTGCCGGGCCCGGAGATGCTGACGACCAATCTCAGCCTGACCTATTCGATGGTGTGGAGCATCGCGATCGCCAACGTGCTTGGGGCGGGGCTGTGCTACGCCTTCAGCGGCCAGTTCGCCAAGCTCGCCACCATCCGCTACACGCTGATCCTGCCCTCGGTGCTGGCCATCATCTATGTCGGGGCGTTCGAGGGGACGCGCAGCTGGGGCGACCTCTACACGCTGCTCATCTTCGGGGTGCTGGGATGGGCGATGAAGCACCTGAAGTGGCCGCGGCCGCCGCTGGTGCTGGCCTTCGTGCTCGGCGAGACGATCGAGCGCTACATGTTCATCTCGGTGGAGCGCTACGGCACCGACTGGTTCACCCGGCCGCTGGTGGTGATCCTGCTGCTGCTGGCGCTGGTCGGGCTGCTGCGGCCGTTCGTCCAGGACATCCGGGCCCATGGCGGGCTCGGGCCGATGCTCGGCAGCCTCTCCCGGCCGCGCCTGCGCTGGAGCCAGCTCGCCTTCGTGGCGCTGCTGGGGGTGGTGGCGCTGATGCTGTCGCAGGCCTGGTCCTGGTCCTTCGACGCCAAGGCGGTGCCGATGATCGTGGGCTTCTTCACGATCGCGATCGCCGCGGCGGCCCTGTTCGGCCAGGTCTTCCTCCGCCCGGCCGTCCGCCCGGCGGAGGCGGAGGCGGCGGCGGGCCCGGCCAGGCCGAAGGTGTCGCAGCGCATCCACATGGACCTCGAATCGGAGCATGGCGACCTGCCGCGCCGGCTGGTCTTCGCGCGCGCGGGGCGCTTCTTCGGCTGGCTCGCCGGCTTCATGCTGTCGATGGCGACGATCGGGATCGTGGCCACCGTGCCGATCTTCGTCGTCGCCTTCATGCGGGTGGAGGGCCGCGAGCGCTGGCGCCTCGTGCTGCCCCAGGCCGCGCTTCTCTGCGCCTTCGTCTATTTCGTGTTCGACCGGCTCCTCGCCATCCCCTGGCCGCCGACCCTCATCGGCCAGTGGCTTCAGATCTGAGCAGCACGCAAGCCACGCCGAAACCGGCGAAACCCGGGATCGGATCCGCGGAATTCCGCATCGCGGAACCAATTCCGCAAGAAATAATGTACAGTATCATGTATATATCCGCTCCGGATGGCCAGTAAAAGCAGAACGAATAAGAACACGTTCTTGCCATCTGGCGTATTTGCCACCTCAAGGGAGGACGATTTGATGAAACTGACCCGTTCAATTCTGCTTGCATGCGCGATCGGACTGTCGGCCGGCGCGGCGCAGCCGGCGGCGGCGCAGGAAGAGCCGTTCTACCACGGCAAGACGGTGACCATCCTGGTGGGCTTCGGGCCGGGCGGCGGCTACGATCTCTTCGCCCGCCTGCTCTCGAAGCACCTGCCGGAGCACATTCCCGGCGCGCCGACGATCGTGGTGGAGAACATGGGCGCGGCAGGCGGGCTGCCGGCCGCCAACCGCGTCTATGCGGTGGCGCCGAAGGACGGCACCGTCATCGCCTCGGTCAACGCCTCGCTCATCGTCTACGACCTCGTCGGCGGGAGCGCTGCCGAATATGACGCGAAGAAGCTGCAATGGCTCGGCAGCGGCACCAATTCCAACAACTCGATCCTCACCTGGCACACGTCCGGCGTGAAGACGATCGAGGATGCGCAGAAGACGGAGATTCCGGTCGGCGCCTCGGGCCCGGCTTCCACCTCCTACATCTATCCGGCCCTCGCGAACGCCGTCATCGGCACGAAGTTCAAGATCATCAACGGCTACAAGGGCAGCAACTCGCTCGACCTGGCGCTCGAATCCGGCGAGATCTCCGGCCGCTCGGGCGCCAACCTCAACAGCCTCTTCGCCCGCAACGCCGACTGGGTGAAGGACAAGAAGATCAACTTCCTGGTCCAGATCGGCTACGAGCGCGATCCCGCCTTGCCGGACGTGCCCGTCCTCGGCGAGCTCGTCAGCGATCCCGAGGACAAGCAGATCGTCGACCTGATCACGCTGTCGACCGCCTTCGGGTACAATTACTGGGTGGCGCCGGAGGTGCCCGCGGACCGGGTCGAGACGCTGCAGAAGGCCTTCGACGAGACCTTCGCCGACCCGGATTTCGTCGCCGATGCGGAGAAGGCGGGCTTCGAGGTCCGCGCGCAGTCCGGCAAGGATCTCCAGAAGCGCATGTCCGACGTGAGCAACCTCTCCGACAAGGTCATCGCGCGGACGAGGGAGATCCTCAGCATCCAGTAGCACCTCGGGCTGCGCCGCCCGGCCCCGTTCCCGCGGGTCCCGGGCGCCGGCCCCCGAAGCGGACGGAAGGCCTCATGACGACGCACGAATTCATGGTTGCCGAGCGCGGCAACGTCGCGACCATCGACCTCAACCGCCCGGACGAGGGCAACGCCCTCACCCGGCCGATGATGATCGAGCTCGCCGCCGCCATCAGGGCGTGCGGCGACCGCGAGGAGAACCGCCTCGTGGCGATCCGGGCGAGCGGGTCGCATTTCTGCCGGGGCCGGGACGGCCGCGGCGAGCCGAAGGACTATCCGTCGCCATGGGAGCGGCGGACGCAGGCCATGGGCGCGGTGCTCGGCGTCTACGATGCGATCGCGGCCTGTCCCGTGCCCGTCGCCGCCTTCGTGCAGGGCCCGGCGATCGGCTTCGGCGCGGCCCTTGCCGGCGCCTGCGACATCACGCTCGCCTCCGCTGCCGCGAGCTTCGCCTTCTCCGAGATCGAGCACGGCATTCCGCCGACCATGGCGATGGCGGCGGTGATCCGGAACGTCCCGCGCAAGGCGCTCGGCTACCTCATCTATTCGGCCGAGACGGTCGGCGCGGAGGAGGCCCGCGCCCTCGGCCTGGCGAGCAAGGTCCTGCCCGCGGAGGGGTTCGACGCCGCGGCCGAGGCCTTCGCCGCCGGCCTCGCGCGGCGCCCGCGGCTCGTGCTCGAGACGATCAAGCGCTTCCAGGCCGGCGCCGAAGGCCTCTCGCCGCAGATGCTGTCCGAATATGCCGGCACGCTCCTCGCGCTGGTGAGGTCGTGATGGCGTTCCGGCGCCGCTCGGGAGACGAGACATGAGATACCGCCTGAAATCGGGGCTCTCGATCCGCTACAAGACGCGGGGGATCGGGCCGACCATGCTCCTCCTCCATCCCGTTGGCCTGACGGGCGATTTCTGGGACGCGGTGATCGCGCGGCTGGAGACCGAGTTCCGGCTCATCGCGCCGGATGCGCGCGGCCACGGCGAGAGCGACGTCCCGTCCGGGCCGTTCGGCCTCGACGACCTCGCCGACGATGCGATCGAGCTCCTCCGCGCCGTCGGCGCCCCGCCGGCCTTCGTGGTCGGCTGCTCGATGGGCGGCATGACCGCCCAGGGCATCGCCCTCAAGGCGCCGGAGCTCCTGCGCGGCGTGGTCTCGGCCAACACGACCCACACCCGCGACGAGGCCGGCCGCGCGATGATCGAGAAGCGCGCTCTCGCCGCCGAGAAGGGCATGCCGGGGGTCATCGAGACCACCATCACGCGCTGGTTCGACGAAGCCTTCCGCGCCGTCCGGCCCGATGTGGTCGGGCCGATCACCGAGTGCCTGCTCTCGGCCGATCCGATCGCGCATGCCTGGGCATGGCGCGCGATCCGGGACCTCGCCTATGGCGGCAGGCTCCGGGAGGTCACGGTCCCGGCGCTCGCGATCGCGGGCACCACGGACCGCTCCGCCAGCCCCGATTCCGTACGCAAGGTCGCCGAGGCGTTCGGCAACGGCCGCTTCTACGAGATCGACGCCGGCCATCTGGCCCCGGTCGAGAAGCCCGACGCCTTCGCCGCCGCTCTGCGGGATTTCGCCCGCTCCATCGCCTGAGAGCGCCGGTTCGCCGGTTGAGAAAAGAGGACCCGATGCTCCACTCGCCAGATGCGCGCAAGGACCAGGCGCAGCCGCCGCTCGATTTCCAGGACCATCTCGCCGCGCTGGAGCGGGAGGGACTGCTCGTCCGCATCGACCGGCCGATCAACAAGGACACCGAGCTCCATCCGCTCGTCCGCTGCCAGTTCCTCGGCAACATCCCCGAGGACGAGCGCCGCGCCTTCCTGTTCACGAACGTGGTCGATTCCAAGGGCAGGCATTACGACATGCCGGTCGTGCTCGGGGCGCTGGCCGCCTCGCCCCGCATCTATGCCCGCGGCATGGGCCGGCCGGTGGAGGAGATCGGCGACGCCTGGAGCCGGGCGGTCGCCGCGCCGATCGACCCGGTCGAGGTGGATTCGGCGCCGTGCCAGGAGGTCGTGATCGAGGGCGAGGCGCTGCGGAGCGCCGGCGGCGGCCTCGCGGCGCTGCCGGTCCCGGTCTCCACGCCGGGCTTCGATTCGGCGCCCTACCTGACCGCGACGCTCTGCATCACGCGCGACCCGGAGACGGGGATCCAGAACACCGGCATGTACCGCGCCGCGCTCAAGGCGACCGATCGCCTGGCGGTGCGCATGGTCGCCAAGCCCGGCGGCGCCGGCGGCTGGGTGCACTGGCTGAAATATCGCGAGCGCGGCGAGAAGATGCCCATCGCGATCGTGCTCGGCGCCGCGCCGGTGGTGGTCTTCACCTCGCCGCAGAAGCTCCGGCTCGATCTCGACGAATTCGCGGTCGCCGGCGGCCTCGCCGGCCGGCCGATCGAGCTCGTGAAGGCGAAGACGGTGGACATCATGGTCCCGGCCAGCGCCGAGATCGTGATCGAGGGGCTGATCGATCCGGATCTCCTCGAGCCCGAGGCCCCGTTCGGCGAAAGCAACGGCTACGTGGCGCTCGAGGCGTTCAACATGCCGATGCAGGTGACCGCGATCACGCACCGCCGCAACGCCGTCTTCAACGCCATCATCAGCCAGGTGACGCCGAGCGAATCGAGCGTGATCAAGAAGGTGGCCTACGAGCCGCTGTTCCTGAACCATCTCAAGAACCACCTGAACGTGAAGGGCATCAGGCGGGTCGTGCTGCACGAGCCGCTCACCAACCTGCGCCCGGTGGTGTTCCTGCAATTCGCCGCCGACACGCCGAAGGCGGAGGTCTGGCGCGGGCTGCAGGGCGTCACGAGCTTCCAGGCGGGCATCGGCAAGGTCGCGATCGCGGTGAGCGAGGACGTCGATCCGAACTCCGTCGACGCCGTCCTCTGGTCGATCGCCTATCGCTGCAAGCCGATCGAGGACATCCACATCATGCCCTATCGCGGCCCGGTGCAGGGCGCGCAATACAGCGGCACGAAGACCGATTCCACCCTGATGATCGACGCGACGCGGAAGGGGCCGCTGCCGCCGCTCGCCTTGCCGGCGCGCGAATATATGGAGCACGCCGTCGCGCTCTGGGAGGAGCTCGGCCTGCCCGCGCTGAAGCTCGGCTCGCCGTGGCACGGCTACACGCTCGGCGACTGGAACGAGCGCTGGGATCTGTTCGCGCGCCGGGCCGTCGAGGGCGACTGGGAACTGAGCGGGCTCGAGACGCTGGCCAGGCAGAGGTCCGGCCTCGATGCGGAGACGCCGGTCCGCAAGGTGGAAGGCTGAGCGCGGCCGCCACCGGAAGCCGGGCCGGCCGGGAACGGGATCGGGCGCCCACGCGCGCCCTCGCAGGACAAGGAAGAACATAGCCATGAACGCGCTGATGACCGGCACGCTCGAATATCTGAGGCACCCCCTCGTCGCCAACGTGACGAAGGGCATGAAGGTCCTCGTCGTCACCGACACCGCGCACGATCCGCGCGTCTGGCAGGCCATCATGAGCATCCTGTCGGAGCTCGGCGCCGACGCCACGCTCGCCCTCTTCGATCCGCGCCCGGCCGATTATTACGATCCGCCGCAGCCGGTCTGCGAGGCGATGAAGACGGTCGACCTCAACATCCTGATCGCCTCGACCGGCATGCTCCACTCGCATGCGAACTCGGCCGCGATGGATGCCGGCGTTCCCGTCATCTGCATGGATGGCGGCATGACGCTCGAGATGTTCCAGTCCGGCGCCGTCACCGAGAACCAGAAGGAGATGGCGCTCCGCCAGTATTACGTCGCCACCAACGTCTTCGGCCGCGCGGCGAAGATGTGCCGTGTGACGTCGAAGTACGGCTGCGACTTCTCCTACTCGGTGGAGGGCCGAATCTTCATTCCGAACCCGCCGTCCGACGATTTCGTGCCGTACAAGATCCAGAACGTCTCGAAGGTGCAGAACCGCAAGTCAAACCTGCTGCGCTTCCTCTATCCGAACGGCGAGTTCAACGTGCCGGCGGTCGAGGGCACCGGCAACGGCAAACTCGTGATCGATCTCTGCATGCACCAGATCGGCCGGCTGCACAGCCCGATCGAGCTGACCGTGGAGAACGGCCGGATCACCCGGATCGAGGGCGGGGCCGACGCCCATTTCCTGCGGAACTACCTCGCGGAATATGGCGACGAGAACGCCTATCTCTGCCCGGCCGAGGCCTCCGTCGGCATCAATTCCAAGGCGCAGATCCGCGGCGTGCAGCGCGAGGACAAGAACATCCTCGGTTCGATGCATTTCGGTCTCGGGACGAATGTCGATGTCGGCGGCACGATCCTCTCCAACATCCACATGGATGGCGTGCTCCTCGAGCCGACGCTCTATGTCGACGGCGAGAAGCGCATCGAGGACGGGCGCTTCCTGGTTCCCGTCGACCGCGCGCTCTGAGCCGGACCGGCAGCCGGCCAAGCCCGGCCGCCCGCCGCGCGGGCGTCACCCGGCGGCGCGCCCGGCGTTGAAGTGCACGCGGCCAAGCCCGGAGGCGTCGTAGCCGGGGCTCGCCGCGAGCCGCTCCGCGAAGAGGTCGGTGCGCAGGAAGGCGAGGAAGCGCTGGAACGGCTCCTCGAACCAGTCCGGCCGGCTCACCAGGAGATCGAAGCGCTCCCTGAGCACCGGCACGAAATCGAGCCGGTACTGGCGGGCGACCGAGCGCAGCCCGAACGCCGCGTCGGCGGATCCTTCCGCGACCGCGGAGGCCGCGTCGCTCTCGGTGCGCGCGGCATGGACGAAGTCGATCGTGGCGGGGTCGATCCCGGCGGCGGCGAGGAGGTCGAGGAGCAGGATCTGGCTGCCCGCCTGCTCCTGCCGCGGCACGACCCGCGCGGAGGCGAGATGCGCGGCGCCTTCGATCCGCTTCGGGTTGCCCGGCGCGACGAGGAATCCGCGCTCGCGCCAGGCCCATTCCACGAGCACGACGTCGCGGGCGGCGAAGCGGTCCCGCACCAGCGGAACGTTCCAGTCCTCGTCCGCGCGCCGGCGGACATGGAGGCCGGTGGCGATCCCCTCGTTGCGCTGGAAGCGGTCGAGGCCGTCCAGGCTGCCGTCGAAGAAGGTCGCGATCCCGCAGCGGGATTCCCGCACGGCCCAGTCGAGCAGCGGGTCGTGGCTGCCGAGAAGCACGCAGGCGGGAGCCGGCGCCGCACCCGGGGAGGAATCGTGGCTGGCGAGCCATGCCTCGATCCGGGAGCGCTGGAAGAGGAGCTTGCCGACGGCGCGCGTGCAGGGGATCTGGCCGGCGGCCGCGAGGTCGTAGACCCTGCGCTCCTTGAGGCGCAGCAGGTCGGCGACCTCCCGGGTCGTCATGAATTCCGTGTCCACGTGCGCCGCCATGCCGGTCAGAGCCATCGTTTCGGTGGCGATACAATAACCGCCTGATCGGTCTTGCCAATCCGTCGTTGATGAACCGCGCGCAGCGGACGGCGCGTGCTTCCGGCGCGTTCCGGGCCGGCGGGGGGCGTGCGTCAGGCCGAAATCACCGCCCAGCCAAGCCGCGGCGGCTCGAACGTGACGAGCTCGCCCTCCGCGCCGACCGGCAGCGGCGGCACCGGCGCCGCCTCCGCCTCCGCAAGCGTGATCCGCTCCTCGTTCGGCGGGAGCCCGTAGAAGGCCGGGCCGTTCAGGGAGGCGAACGCCTCCAGCCGCTCGAGCGCGCCCTCTTCGGCGAAGACCTGGGCATAGCAGGCGAGCGCGACCGGCGCGGAGAAGACGCCGGCGCAGCCGCAGGCGTTCTCCTTGAGGTGCTTCATGTGCGGGGCGGTGTCCGTCCCCAGGAAGAAGCAGGCCTCGCCGCCGGTGGCGGCGTTCCGGAGCGCCTCCTGATGGAGGCCGCGCTTCAGCACCGGCAGGCAGTAATAATGCGGGCGGATGCCGCCGACGAGGAGCGCGTTGCGGTTCAGCATGAGATGCTGCGGCGTGATCGTCGCGCCGAGCCGCGGCGCATGCGCGCGCACGAAATCCGCTCCCTCGCGCGTCGTGATGTGCTCCATCACGACCTTCAGGCCCTCGTGCTCGCGCAGGAGCGGGGCGAGCACCCGGTCGATGAAGACGGCTTCCCGGTCGAAGATGTCGATCGCCGGGTCGGTCACTTCGCCGTGGACGAGAAGCGGCATGCCCGCCCGCTCCATCGCCGCGAGCACCTCGCGGATGGCGGCGATGCTCGAAACGCCGAACTGGGAGTTCGTGGTCGCATGCGCGGGGTAGAGCTTCGCCGCGGTCAGCACGCCGTCGCGATGGCCGGCCACGAGGTCGGCCGGGTCCGTCGCCTCGGTGAGATAGGCCGTCATCAGCGGCGTGAAGCGCGCGCCGGCGGGCACGGCCGCCAGGATGCGCTCGCGATAGGCCGCCGCCGCCGCGGCGGTCGTCACCGGCGGCACGAGGTTCGGCATCACGATCGCCCGCCCGAAGTGCCGCGCCGTGAACGGGACGACCGTCCTCAGCATGGCGCCGTCGCGGAAATGGACGTGCCAGTCGTCCGGGCGTCGGATGGTGATCGCGGTCATCAGGCGTTCGGCTCCGGCAGGAGGGGCGTCGGGCGCGTGTCGCATGGCGGCTCCCGGCCGGCAATGCCCCCGTGGCGTTCCCTTTCCCGCGCCGCGACGCGGGACGGCCATGACGATCCCGCCGCCGTTGCGGCTTCTTCTTGTAACGGCGGATTAATTACGCTCGGTTAGACTGGGGGAAAGCGCGGCAACAACCGCCGGGGGATTTTGCTGACCATGTGGATCGTGGTTGTTCTCGTGCTGATCGTCGTCGGCTACGGCGTCTATCTTTACAATCGACTCGTCGCGACGCGGCAGATGAGCGAGGAGGCCTGGAGCGGCATCGACGTCCAGCTGAAGCGCCGCTCCGACCTCGTTCCGAACCTCGTCTCCACCGTCAAGGGCTATGCCGCCCACGAGACCGGCACGTTCGATGCCGTGACGAGGCTCCGGGCCGCGGCGGCCGCCGTGCCGGCGGGCGATGTCGAGGGCAGGGCAAGGGCGGAATCGGCGCTCTCGGCGGCGCTCGGCCGGCTCCTCGCCGTGGCCGAGGCCTATCCGGACCTGAAGGCGAGCGCGAACTTCCTGCAGCTCCAGACGGAGCTCGCGACGATCGAGAACGACATCCAGATGGCGCGCCGCTACTACAACGGCGCGGTGCGGAACCTCAACACGATGGTCGAGACCGTCCCGAGCAATTTCGTGGCGAACGCCTTCGGCTTCGCCCGTCGCGACTATTTCGAAATCGAGGATGCGGGCGAGCGCGCGGTGCCGGCGGTCGCCTTCTGAGCGAGGGGCGGCGGCGGTGAGAATTCTCGCAGCACTCCTCCTCGGCTGCGTGCTGGCGCTCTCCGGCGCCGGCGGGGCGCGCGCCGCCGAGCAGATCGAGCGCTTCGACAGCCGGATCGTGATCGCGCAGGACGGCACGCTCACGGTCACCGAGCGCATCCGGGTGCGCGCCGAGCACCGCGACATCCGCCACGGCCTCTACCGCGATTTCCCGATCTTCTTCCGCGACGAGGCGGGACGGCGGCACGAAGTGCCGTTCAAGGTCCTCTCCGTCAGGCGGGACAACCGGCCGGAACCCTTCTGGACCGAGCGGCACGCCAATTTCGTCCGCATCTATGCCGGCGACAAGGGGACCGAGCTGAGGCCGGGCGCCTATGTCTACACGTTCAGCTACGAGACGGCCCGGCAGTTCCGCTGGTTCGGCGGCGGGCCGGAACTCGACTGGAACGTGACCGGCAATTTCTGGCGCTTCCCGATCGCTAAGGCCACGGTGCGGATCAAGGCGCCGGGCGGCGCCCGGCCGACGCGCTGGACCGCCTATACCGGTCCGCTTCGCGCCCGCGGCACCGCCTTCGAGGGCGCGATCGGAACGGACGGCGTGCTCGGCGTGGAGACGACCGGGCGGCTCGCGCCGGGGGAGGGGCTCACAATCGTAGCGGAATATCCGCCGGGCACCGTGACGGAGCCGACGCGGCAGGACCGCGCCTGGTACGCGATCCTCGACAACCGAGCCTGGCTCGCAGGCGGTCTCGGCTTCGCGCTCGTGCTCGCCTATTACGTGACGGCCTGGCGCGCGGTCGGCCGCGATCCGGAGGGCGGGCTCATCATCCCGCGCTTCGCGCCGCCGGAGGGCGTGTCGCCGGCGCTCGCGAACTACATCCGCAACTGGGGCTTCTCGGAAGCGGGCTGGCGCGCCTTCACCGCCGCCGCGCTGTCGCTCGCGGTGCGCGGCCTCGTCCTCTTCGACCAGAACGGCAAGGAGCTGACCCTCAGGCGGACGGCGAAGGCGGTGCCGCCGCGCTTCGATGCGCTGCCGCCCGGCGAGCGCGCGATCCTCAACTGGGTGGAGCGCGAGGGCGGCTCCGGCCGGATCACGCGCGAGAACGGCAAGGCCGTCGCGGAGGCGGCGAAGACCTTCCGCCGCACCATCCACGCGGAGAACCGGGACCGCTTCTTCCGCCACAATTATCTCTTCTTCGGGATCGGCGCCGGCCTGACCGGGGCGGCGATCCTTCTGACCTCCTGGCTCGGCGGCATCGCGTTCGCGGACTTCCTTCCCCTCGCGCCGTTCCTGTTCCTGGCGGTCGGGATCGGCTTCGGGCTGGCGCCTGCGATCCGCCGCCTCCTCGGCGCCGCGTCCACGCCGGTTCTCCTGCGCTCCGCGCTCGGGCTGACGGCGTTCGTCACCATCCTCATCCTCGAGACCGCGAAGATGCTCGGTGCCCGCGACGGCGGCTGGGACGGGTTCGTCGGCGCGGTCGCGGGCGTGCTCGCGGACCACCCGGAGCCCTTCGCGCTCTTCGTCGGCTTCGCGCTCGTGAACGGCCTCTTCGTCTATCTCCTGCGCGCCCCGACGGTCGACGGCCGCGCCGTGATGGACGAGCTCGAGGGCTTTCGCCTCTATCTCACCACCGCCGAGACGCCGCGGCTCGACATGCATCCGCCGGTGATCGACCAGGAGCGGTTCGAGGCGCTCCTGCCCTATGCGGTCGCGCTCGACGCGGAAAGACCCTGGACGGCGGCGTTCGAGAGCGCCCTCCGGCGCGCCCATCCGGGCGAGGATCCGGTCGGCAGCTACCGGCCCGACTGGCGCTATGGCGGCGGCTGGTCGGGCCGCGACCTCCCGCGCGCCGTCTCCGCCTCGATCGCCGCGGCGACGGCGAGCTTCGCGGCCGCCATGCCGAGCACATCCTCCTCCGGCTTCGGCGGCGGCGGAGGCTCCGGGGGCGGCGGAGGCGGCGGCGGGGGCGGCGGCTGGTAGGGCTTCCCGCAGCGGCCGGGTGACATCGCCCGTGCGCCTTGCTAGGCAGGCCGCGCCCGCATCCGGGCTGAGCCACAAGAACGCGCGAAGAAATGCCCGACCTCCTGCTCGAACTCTTCTCCGAGGAGATTCCGGCCCGCATGCAGAGCCAGGCCGCCGAGGACCTCCGGCGGCTGGTGACCGGCCGCATGGTGGAGGCCGGCCTCACCTACGAGGGCGCCAAGGCCTTCGCCACGCCGCGCCGGCTCGCGCTCACCGTGCACGGCGTGACCGTGCGCTCCGCCGACATCCGCGAGGAGCGCAAGGGCCCGCGCGTCGGCGCGCCGGAGAAGGCGGTCGAGGGCTTCCTGCGCGCCGCCGGGCTCGCCTCCATCGACGAGGCGACGATCCAGTCCGATCCGAAGAAGGGCGACTTCTACGTCGCGATCGTCGAGAAGCCGGGCCGGCCGGCCGAGGCGATCATCGCCGAGATCGTGCCGGAGGTCATCCGCTCCTTCCCCTGGCCGAAATCGATGCGCTGGGGCGCGCGCTCCGCGCCGCAGGGCACGCCGTTCTCGCCGCCGGAGGCGGAGGGCACGGCGAGCCTGCGCTGGGTGCGTCCGCTCCGCGCGATCCTCTGCACCTTCGGTCCGGAGACCGAGGAGCCGGCCGTCATCCCGGTCGAGATTGCCGGGATCGCGGCCGGGAACGTCACCTACGGCCACCGCTTCATGACCGACGGCGCGCCGATCCGGGTCCGCCGCTTCGACGACTACGTGCCCGCCCTCGAAGCCGCGAAGGTCGTGCTCGATCCGGAGCGCCGCAAGGCGATCATCGAGACGGAGGCGACGAGCCTCGCCTTCGCGCAAGGGCTCGAAGTGGTCGAGGATCCGGGCCTCCTCGACGAGGTCGCGGGCCTCGTCGAATGGCCGGTCGTGCTGATGGGCCGCTTCGACGAGCGCTTCCTCGCGATCCCCGACGAGGTGATCCGGCTCACGATCCGCGCCAACCAGAAATGCTTCGTCGTGCGCGATCCCGCCACCGGCGCGCTCACCAGCCGCTTCCTGCTCGTCGCCAACATCGAGGCCTCCGACGGCGGCAGGGCGATCGTCGCCGGCAACGAGCGCGTCATCGCCGCCCGGCTCTCCGATGCGCGCTTCTTCTGGGAGCAGGACCAGAAGGTCAGGCTGGAAGACTGGGCGAAGAAGCTCGAAAGCGTCACCTTCCACGAGAAGCTCGGCAGCCAGGCCGAGCGGGTGGAGCGCATCGCCCGGCTCGCGCGCGAGCTCGCGCCGGCGCTCGGCGCCGATCCCGATGCGGCCGAGCGCGCCGCGCGCCTCGCCAAGGCGGACCTGCCGACCGCGATGGTCGGCGAGTTCCCGGAGCTGCAGGGCGTGATGGGCCGGTACTATGCGCTCGCGCAGGGCGAAGCGCCGGAGATCGCGAACGCGATCCGCGACCATTACAAGCCGCAGGGGCCGGGCGACCTCGTGCCGGCCGAGCCGGTCGCGATCGCCGTCGCGCTCGCCGACAAGCTCGACACGCTGGTCGGCTTCTGGGCGATCGACGAGAAGCCGACGGGCTCGAAGGACCCTTACGCGCTCCGCCGCGCCGCGCTCGGCGTGATCCGGCTGGTGTTGGGGAACGAGCTGCGCCTGAGGCTGATGGATATCGCCATTGCGAGCTATGACCAACTCGCCCATTCGCTCGAAGGAAGAGCCAACGTCTGGGCCTACCTTCGCGACGGAGCCGAGGGCTACGACTGCGTGGAGGTTGCTCGAGGTTATCGTGCGAACCTAGCTTACTGGGACACTGCCGTTCTCGCGCACGTAGATGACCCAGATGTCCAGGTCCGCAACAAGCGATTCAATTTTGACGGACGCGAGATCATCGTGCCGCGATTTGCTGCACGCGCGCGGGTTGCGCTGGACCTCCTCGCCTTCTTCGCCGACCGCCTCAAGGTCCATCTCCGCGAGGAGGGCGCGCGGCACGATTTGATCGACGCGGTATTCGCGCTCGCCCGTGAGACGGGGAGCGCCGAAGGCGCGGGCGAGAAGGCCGGAGAGCCGCAGGACGACCTGCTGATGATCGTCCGCCGGGTCGAGGCGCTCGGCCGCTTCCTGGAGACGGATGACGGCGCGAACCTCCTCACCGGCTATCGCCGCGCGGCGAACATCCTGCGCGCCGAGGAGCGGAAGGACGGCGAGGGCGCCTTCGACGGTCCCCCCGACCACCATCTGATCGAGGAGAGGGGCGAGCCCGAGGAGCGGGCGCTCCTCCACGTCATGGAGGCCGCCGAGCGCCACGCCCGCGCGCATGTCGAAGCGGAGGATTTCGAGGGCGCCATGAAGGCGCTCGCCGAGCTCCGCCCCGCCGTCGACGCCTTCTTCGACAAGGTGACGGTCAATGCCGAGGACCCGGCGCTGCGGGCGAACCGCCTGAGGCTCCTCAACCGCCTGCGCCGGGCGACGCTCGCCGTCGCGGACTTCTCGCGGATCGCGGGGTGAGGGGGGGCCTCGCGCCCGCCGGACCGGGCGGGCTCGGGGCTCTTGCAAATCGGCGCGGGCAATGTCCCGATAGCGAGGCGGCCCGGCTGCGGACCGCGGATGCGCAGGTGAGGACGTCCGCCGCCGTGACGGGACGGGAAAGGCCGCGGGAAGAATGATGGAAGCCGAAGGCACGGCCGGGGGCGGCCGCCCATGACGAGCGCCCCGGTTGCGGAGCCAGGCGCGGCGATCGGCTACCGGGCGCGCGCCGGCTGGCCGCGGCGTCTCGCGGCCGGGCAGGCCGTGCCGGTGCTCGTCGTCTGTCTCGGCATCCTTGCGATCTGGTACGTCGCGGCCGTCGCGCTCAACGCACCGTTCCAGCGCGACGCCTTCGCCCGCGCCAAGGCGTCGCCCACCACGCTCGAATTCGTCGCCGCGACGCTTGCGCAGGACCGCCCCGTGCTGCCCTCGCCGCACCAGGTCGCCGAGGAGCTCTGGAAGACGACGGTCACCGTCCGGCCGAGCTCCAAGCGCAGCCTCGTCTATCACGGCTGGGTGACGCTCTCCTCGACGCTTCTCGGCTTCCTGATGGGGACGCTGCTCGGCGTCGCACTCGCCGTCGCGATCCTCCATTCCCGCACCCTCGACAAGAGCCTGATGCCCTGGATCGTGGCCTCGCAGACGATCCCGATCCTGGCGATCGCCCCGATGGTGATCGTGGTGCTGAACGCGGTCGGCATCACCGGCCTGGTGCCGAAGGCCGCGATCTCCACCTATCTCTCCTTCTTCCCGGTGACGGTCGGGATGGTGAAGGGCCTGCGCTCGCCGGAGCCGATCCATCTCGATCTCATGCGGACCTACAGCGCAAGCCGCGCGCAGCTCTTCTGGAAGCTGCGCTGGCCTGCCTCCGTGCCCTTCCTCTTCACCTCCATGAAGGTGGCGGTGGCGGCGAGCCTCGTCGGGGCGATCGTCGGCGAGATGCCGACCGGGGCGGTCGCCGGCCTCGGCGCGCGGCTGCTCTCCGGCTCCTATTACGGCCAGACGGTGCAGATCTGGGCGGCGCTCCTCGCCGCGGCGCTGCTCGCATCCGTGCTCGTCGCGATCGTCGGGCTCGCCGACCGCATCGTCCGCCGCCGCATGGGGGCGCCGGCATGACCCGCCGCTCCCCGGTGCTCGCCGGCGCGGTCGCCTTCGCGCTCGCCGCGCTCCTCCTGATGGCGATGGGCGGCGAGCTGATGACGCCGATGCTGCCGGTGGCCGCGCTGGCGCTTGCCGCGGCGGGGCTCGCGGCGATGCGGCTTCCGGCCTGGCGCGGCTGGCTCATGGGCCTTGGCGCGCATGGCGCCGCCTTCGCGCTCCTTTCCGCGCTGCCGCTCCTCGCCGGGCATCTCGGCGCGGCCTTCTGGGCCCTGGTGATCGCCGCCTGGCTCGGCGCCTGGAGCTTCGCCGAAGCATTGTCGGGGGCGCGTCTGCGGAGCGGGATGGGGCGCAGGGCGCTCGATCTCGCGGTCCCGCTCGTCTTCGGCGCCTGGATCTTGATCCTCTGGGAAATCCTCGTCCGCGGCCTCGGCGTGCCGGCGGTGCTGCTGCCGCCGCCCTCGGCGATCTGGCTGCGGCTCGCCGGCTCGCTGCCCACCCTCGCCGCCGATTTCCGGCAGACCTTCCTGAAGGCGGTCCTCGTCGGCTACGCGATCGGCTGCGGCGCGGGCTTCCTGGCGGCGATCCTGGTCGACCGCGTGCCCTTTCTCCGGCGCGGCCTGCTCCCGGTCGGCAATCTCGTCAGCGCGCTGCCGATCGTGGGCGTCGCGCCGATCATGGTCATGTGGTTCGGCTTCGACTGGCCGTCCAAGGCGGCCGTGGTCGTCATCATGACCTTCTTCCCGATGCTGGTGAACACGGTCGCGGGCCTCGCCGCCGCGAGCGCCATGGAGCGCGACCTCATGCGCACCTACGCCGCCGGCTACTGGCAGGCGCTCGCCAAGCTCAGGCTGCCGGCTGCCCTGCCTTTCATCTTCAATGCCCTAAAGATCAACTCGACGCTCGCGCTGATCGGAGCCATCGTGGCGGAGTTCTTCGGAACGCCGATCGTCGGCATGGGCTTCAGGATCTCGACCGAGGTCGGGCGCATGAACATCGACATGGTCTGGGCGGAGATCGCGGTCGCGGCGCTTGCCGGTTCGGCCTTCTATGCCCTGGTGAGCGCGCTCGAGCGTGTCCTCACCTTCTGGCACCCGTCCTACCGGACGTGAAATGGGGAGAGGAGAGTGACATGAAGAGGGTACTCGCGGGCGCCGCGCTCGTCGCCGCGCTGACGGCCTCGTCGGCCTTCGCGGCCGACAAGGTGGTGCTGCAGCTGAAATGGGTCACGCAGGGCCAGTTCGCCGGCTACTACGTCGCCGCCGACAAGGGCTATTACGAGGATGCCGGCCTCGACGTGGAGATCAAGCCGGGCGGCCCGGACACCGCGCCCGAGCAGGTGATTGCCGGCGGCGGGGCCGACGTGATCGTGGACTGGATGCCGGCCGCGCTCGCCGCGCGCGAGAAGGGGCTCCCGCTCGTCAACATCGCCCAGCCGTTCAAGAAGTCGGGCCTGGAGCTCACCTGCCGCAAGGAGACCGGCATCGCCGGGCCGGCCGACTTCAAGGGCAAGACGCTCGGCGTCTGGTTCTTCGGCAACGAATATCCGTTCCTCTCCTGGATGTCGAAGCTCGGCATCCCGACCGACGGCAGCCCGAACGGCGTCACTGTCATCAAGCAGGGCTTCAACGTCGATCCGCTGCTCCAGAAGCAGGCCGACTGCATCTCCACTATGACCTACAACGAATATTGGCAGGTCATCGATGCCGGCATCCCGGAGAGCGAGCTGGTCGTCTTCAAGTACGAGGACCAGGGCGCCGCGACGCTCGAGGACGGCCTCTACGTGCTCGAGGACAAGCTGAAGGACCCGGCCTTCGTCGACAAGATGGCGCGCTTCGTCGCGGCCTCGATGAAGGGCTGGCAGTACACCAAGGAGCATCCGGACGAGGCGGCGGAGATCGTGCTCGACAATGACGCGACCGGCGCCCAGACCGAGAAGCATCAGAAGCGGATGGTCGGCGAGATCGCGAAGCTTCTCGGCGACGACCCGGCGCTCGACGAGGGCGACTACCAGCGCACCGTCGACATCCTGCTCTCGGGCGGGTCGGACCCGGTCATCACCAAGAAGCCGGAAGGGGCGTTCACCCACGCGGTGACGGACAAGGCGAAGACGCTCTGAGGCTTCCTTCCGGCGCTTGCCGCCGGGCCTCCGCCGTCGCGGCGGAGGCCGGTCCGGGCCGCCTCGGGCCGGCCGCCGAGCGGTTTGGCCAGCCCGGCGGGCGGCGCTGCAAGGTGCTGGAATTCCGGGCCCTTCGGCCCCATCTGAGGGCGTCGCCGGCCTCATTGACAGAGCTCCGGCGAGGCCCTAACAGGGGCGCGCACCTGCCCAGGTGGCGGAATTGGTAGACGCGCAGGTTTCAGGTACCTGTGCCGCGAGGCGTGGAGGTTCGAGTCCTCTCCTGGGCACCATCCATTTTCTAAGCACCTCTCTTTATTGTCTTTTTCGCCCTGCTACCCGCACGTGGCATAAGGTGCGGGTGTTTTCGTTCGATCCAGGAGCGGCATTCTCCAGGGCACCGCGCACGCTGCCCTCGCCGCTCCCGCTGTCGTTGCCGGACTTGATCCGGCGATCCACGCTGCCGTCGCCACTCCCGCTGTCGTCGGCGCCGGACCTGATCCGGCGATCCACGCTGCCGTCGCCACTCCCTCCTGTCGTCATCGCCGGACTTGATCCGGCGATCCAGAGTGCGGCAGCCGCGGACCGGAGATCGATGGATGCCCGGGTCGAGCCCGGGCAGGACTCAGAGCAAGCAGCAGGTTCCCCGAACAGAACAAGCGGCCGGCCGGGACGGAACGAGCGGCGGGGCGTCGACCGGAGCAAGCCGCTGCGCGGCCGGGACAGAGCAAGCGGCAGCGCGCCGGGAGACGCGACCGCCGTGCGGATCGCCCGCCTTCCCACATGAACGCGCCGGACGGGCAGGTGCCGCAAATTCCCGTCCCGCTTGCGCCTTCCCGACGCCGAGCCGCCATTCCGGACGGGACGGCATATTCGGATTGACTCGCGGTGCACTTCCCCCGATTCTGCGGCCGCCTTGGTGCAGTGCAACATCGCGGGGCGGCGAGGCGGCGCCGATCCTCGCTCAGGTGCTCGGCAGCGGTTCGAAGTTCCGTCATATCCTTCTTCTCAGGACGAGAGGCCAGATGACCGAGAAGAACCTTCGACACAGGCTCGTGCAGGCCATCGTCTATGCCGACGAGCTTCCCTTCGTATACGTCCAGAATCCGAAGGTGGCCTGCACCACCATCAAGACCGCTCTGTGGGAATATGTGGACGCGGAGCGCGGCACCTCCACGTTCGGGGGCAGTCCTCACGCGCGGGCGGAAAGCCCGTTCGTGAACATATTGCGTAACGAGTACGATTTCGAGGCGTTTTCGGCCAAGCCGATCGTAACAATGGTTCGCAATCCTTACGCGCGAGCGGTTTCCGCATACGAAAACAAGATCGGCTATCTGCCCCGCCGGCTGGACCAGGTCTGGAATCGGTTCTGTGAGATTCATGCTGTCGACGCATCCTTGACGAAGGCGGAATTCGGGTTCGTTGACTTCCTGCGGACCCTGGCCACTGGCGTGGATCCGGCTGAGTTCGATCAGCACTTTCGGCCGCAGTCCATCGGACTGTTCTACGATTCCGTCGACTACACCTTCATTGGGCGGGTCGAAGAGGCCGATGCGACCTTCAAGTTCATGAACAGCCTCGGTCTTCGTGTCGAGAACAAGGTTCTTGGTGCGACCAAGAAGACCAAGCGAACGGAAGATTACTACGACGACGAGGCTGTCGAACTGGTGAAGTCGATCTATGCCGACGATTTCCGGCTGTTCGGCTATTCGACCGAGCTGAGCGAATTGCGGGAGTTCGGCGATTTCCTGCCGCCCGAGCGACCTGGCGAACTGATCGATCTGATCCGGGAGAGACGGAGTCCGACGGCGCCGCAGGCGGTCCGGTCGGAGCCCTCCCTCGGTCGGAGCGGAGCGGGGATTGCACGCTGACGGTCGCGCGGGACGGAGCGGATGGCGGGCGAACGGGATCCGGCGCGGTGACGGTGGTCCGCGCTCCCGCTTTCGGTGCGCGCGGCATGCCGCGCGAGCGCAGGCTGCTTTCCGTTTCGGCGACCCTCTGGTACGCCGCGGCTGCAGCGCGGTTCCGGCCGGCCGGAAGCGGACGGGGCGGATTCGCGCGTGCCGGCCTGCGCCGTCTCGGGCCGACTTCGGGGAATGAAGACTGAATGCCGAACCGAGAGAATGTCACGTCCCCGATCTCGCTGATGGGCTATGGCCGGTCGGGAACCTCCATGCTGGCGAGGGCGCTGGGGGCCCATCCCGAGATCGACATGGTCGGGGACACGACGAACCTGATCTTCACGATGCGGCGTGCATTCGACCAGATCGAGGGGATGACGCGGCTCGGCGCCGGGTCGCTCGCAGACGCCGCCTCCGAGCAGATCCGCAGGACGATAACCGAGCTCTTCCCGTCGGATCGGCCGGTCTGGGCCCAGCGGCCGATCGGCACGCCCCAGGTGACCTGGGAGTTTTCGACGCTCGGCCTCTTCATGGACTGGTACTGGTCCGCTTACGGCGCGATCTTCCCGGACGCCGTCTCGATATCCGTCGTCCGCCACCCGTTCGACGTCTATCTCAGCGCGAAGAGCTACTGGAACGCGGCGGACGCCGACATATGGCGGACCATGACGATCATGTACCGGCTGCTTGCGCATCGGAATGCGCGCATCCGGAAGTGCTTCATGTTCGAGGCACTCGTCGAGGACCCCGAGAGCGTCGTCGGCGAGATACTCGCCCTGGCCGGGCTCGAATTTCACCCGGCGATCCGCCCCGTGCTCGGCACGGTGCACGTGCCGAGCGGGCGCGCCGAGGTCGAAGGCCTTTCATACGAGGCGCGGAGGGAGTCGCGGTTCTCGTATGCCGATCTATGGCCGGAAGTCGCCGAGCTCAACTCACGGGGCGCCGCGGAGGCGCTCGAGTGCTACCGGCACGTGCTCGAGGCGTTCCAGCTCCGGACGGAGCCCGCACTGGCGGCGGTGTCGGACTGATGGTGCAGAACGGCGCCGCTGCGGAGCGGGGCGCGGCCGGGCAGAGACGAGGCAGAGTGGACCGAAAGGGGATCTTCGATGAAGGGTATCGTGCTTGCGGGTGGAAGCGGTACGCGTCTGCACCCGATTACGATGACGATCAGCAAGCAGATCCTTCCAGTCTACGACAAGCCGATGATCTACTATCCGCTGTCGACGCTGATGCTGGCAGGAATCCGCGACATCCTGATCATCTCGACGCCGCGGGACCTGCCGCTGTTCCAGGGGCTCCTCGGCGACGGCTCGAAATGGGGGGTGCGGCTCGATTATGCGGAGCAGCCGCGGCCGGAGGGACTGGCCCAGGCCTTCCTGATCGGTGAGCGCTTCATCGCCGGCGATTCCTGCGCGCTGGTCCTCGGCGACAACATCTACTACGGGCACGGCCTGTCCGCGATGCTGCGGGAGGCGGTCATGCGGCAGCAGGGAGCGACGGTGTTCGCCTACTGGGTGCGCGACCCCGAGCGCTACGGCGTGGTGGAGTTCGACGAGGCGTTCCGGGCGCTCTCGATCGAGGAGAAGCCGAAGGTGCCGCGTTCGAACTGGGCGGTCACGGGGCTCTATTTCTATGACAACCAGGTCGTGGACCTCGCCAAGGAGGTCCGGCCATCGGCCCGCGGCGAACTCGAGATCACCGACCTCAACGGACTCTATCTGCAGCAGGGCGCGCTCAACGTCGAGCGGCTCGGGCGCGGCTATGCCTGGCTCGACACGGGCACGCACGAATCCCTCCTGGAAGCCGGCGAGTTCGTGCGCGCGATCGAGCATCGGCAGGGGCTGAAGATCGCCTGCCTCGAGGAGGTTGCATACGAGATGGGCTTCATCGACGGCGAGCAGGTCGGCAGGCTCGCCCGCGAACTGGGCAAGTCGGCCTATGGGCAGTATCTCGCCGCATTCGCGGCACAGCTGCCCGTCCGCGGGGCCGCCGTCCGCGTCGCATGAGAGGCGGCGGACAATGCGGCTCCGCCATTCGCAGGTCGGAACGGGATCCGCAGAGTTCGCGGCGGGAGGAGGGGGATCGGCGGCGGCCGGACGCCCTCCCACGTTTCTGCGCCGCACCGGACCGGCATTGACACTGGTTGAGGCGGTGGCTATCGACCTTCAAAGAAATTTGGCGGTCCCGCCGCAATTTTCCTCGGTTTAATTGGACATGGGACGACATGCTGCCGAAGACTTCAGCTGAATTGCGGGCGATGATCGACCAGATGCGCGCCTCGGGCGAGCTTTGGGTATTTCAGCATATTCCGAAGACGGCAGGGAGTTCGATTGCAGCAGAGCTGTCTCGGAGCAATATCATCAGGTACAGGAACATTTATATTACCCCTGAGACATATCTTTCCGCGGCGCGCAAGACAGATCTTCTTGAGACGCAGATCGAGGTCACGTTCGGCGAGGTGGACCCGCAATCGCTCGACTGCGTGTCCGGGCACTTCATGCGCAGGCATGTCGAGACCATCGCGCGCCACCGGCCGGTGCGGCTGTTCACCTATGTGCGGGATCCCGTCGAGCGCATCATCTCGGAATATCGCTATTCCCTGACGCCGAAGCATCCGCCGCACGAGAAGTTCGCGGCCCAGTTTCCCACGATCTATGATTTCGTCGAGGCGCCGATCTCGCAGAACCTTCTTGCGAACTACATCTGTGCGGATCGCGACTCGTTCTCCGATCTCGATGAACGGCTCGCGGAGTTCGCCTTCGTCGGCACCTTGCGGCAATATCAGATGTCCTTCTTTCTGATGATGTCGTTCCTGGGCGATCCGAGGCTGCCAGCGGTCCACGAGCGCAAGACGGAGAGCACGGAGCAGAACCGGGTCGAAGTCACGCCGGAGCTTCAGGGCCTCATCAGGAAGCGGAACGAGGTCGACTACTGCATCTACCGGAAGGCGGTCGAAGACCTCAGGGCCAGCCGTGACGCCATCATGGGCCTGAGGCAATAGGGTCGGGGTCAACGCCGCGCGAGGTGGGCCATGGTGCAGTCGGACGGTCGAATCCTCGCCCTCTTGACTGAGTTCTTCGACGAAGGCTTCTACCGGCGGCAGCTCGGGCGGGCCGGCGCGGGCGAGGACGCCCTGTCGCACTATCTGGAGCGCGGCTGGCGGCTGGGGCTCGATCCGAGCGTCCGGTTCTCGACCTGGCATTATGTCCTCGACCATCCGGACGTGGCGGCCGCCGGGGTCAATCCGCTCCTCCACTACGTGACCGCCGGCCGCCACGCGAAGCGCCTGGTGCGGGACGCCGACGGCTTCGTGAACGCCGCCCTGGTCGAGATCGACGAGGGGACCGTCCGCACCTATTTCGACGACGCGTTCTATCGGGCCCAGCTCCCGCCGGGCGAAGGGCCGGCCGATGCCTGGCTGCACTTCCTTCAGGACGGATGGCGCAAGGGGCTCGATCCGTGCGCAGGATTCTCGACGGGACGCTATCTCGCCGGGCATCCCGACGTCAGGCGCGCCAGGATCAACCCGCTCCTCCACTACATCCTCTACGGGCTGGCTGAGGGGCGTGCGACCTGGCCGTCCGAAATCTCGGTCTTTTCCGGTCTGGAGCGCGTCAGGGAAGCCTTCGACGCGGAATTCTACACAAGCACCTACGGCCTCGCCGCCCGCGACGCGGCGAACCCGTTCATCCATTTCCTTAGCGAGGGCTGGCGGCTTGGCTTCGATCCGAGCCCCAACTTCTCGACCATCACCTATCTCGCGCGCTATCCCGACATCCGGAAGGGCGACATCAATCCGTTCGTGCATTTCATCCTGAACGGACGCGAGGAAGGGCGGATCGGAGGCCTCGCCGGCGCGACCCGCGCCGCGCTCGAGGAGGCGGTGGAGAAGGTCATCGCCTGCGGGAGCCCGCCCCGTTCCCTGGTCGGGGCGCGGACGGAAGACCGGCTCCGGCCGTCGGAGCCCGATTCCGATCTCGCGCTGCTCCGCCGCCGCCGCGACCGCTTCCTGATCGAGCGGCTCGGCAGGTTCGACGCCGGGATCTATCGCATGCAGGCGCGGGCGCACGGGATCGAGCTTGCCGAGGACGCGGACGCGCTCGACCACTACCTCCGGGTGGGGGAGGCGCTCGGGATGAAGCCCGACGGCCTCTTCGACACCGCCTTCTACCGCAAGCTCTACGGCCGGCGCTTCCGCGCCGGCTGCTCGGTCTACGCTCATTTCCTCCTGAACCGGCACCGCGATTTCGTCTTCGCCAATGTCGAGGATCTTCATTTCCGCGTGGCGCAGGTAAGGCAGTGCGCACTGTTCGATCCCGACCGCTACCGCGCTGCGCTCGGCCTCGACCCGGCCGTCGACGCGCATGTCCACTATGCCCTCTCGGGAAGCGTCAGCGAGGCTACGTTCGGGGACGAGTTCGACACCGGCTACTACGTCTCGCGCTATCCGGACATCGCCTATTCGGGGATGAACCCGCTGGTCCACTTCGAACGCTTCGGACGCAACGAGGGGCGGGCCGGCACCCCGGGACGGCCGTCGGTGGCGCCCGGCGAGAGCCCGGGCCCGGCAATGGAGGATTTTCCGGGCGAGAGCACGGGCATCGCGGTCGTCTCCCACGAGGCGAGCCGGACGGGGGCTCCGATCGTGGCGCTCAACCTTGCGCGCCAGCTCGCGAAGCGCCACAGGGTGGTCGCGATCAGCGGGGCCGACGGCCCTCTGGCGGAGGCCTTCCGCGAAGCGTCGGGGGCCTATGTCGACGGCTTCCTGTGGGGGGCCGCCGGCGGCGAGACGCTCCGCGAGGCGTACGGCGAGAGCCGGCCGCTCGCCTGCATCGTGAATTCGATCTGCAGCGATATCATGATCGACGTGGCGCACCGCGCCGGCGTCCCGGTCATCTCGCTCATCCATGAATTCGCGAGCTACGCCTATCCGGCGGGGACGGTCGCATCCGCGGTGCAGCGATCCGACGTGACGGTCTTCCCGGCGGAACTGGTGCGCGACAGCTACGTGGAGGAGTGCACGCGCTTGGGCCTCAAGGCCCGCAACGACAAGGTCGCCGTCTTCCCCCAGGGCAAGAACACGGCCGGCGCGGCCGCCGCCGGCGCCAACGCGGAGCTTTCCCGCCGCCTCGGAATCGTGCCGGGATGCAAGCTGCTGCTCGGCGCGGGGTCGGTCGAGTTCCGGAAGGGCGTCGACATCTTCATTCAGACGGCGGCGGAGATCAATCGGACCGCCCCGGGCGAGTGGCGGTTCGCCTGGATCGGGGGCGGATACCGGCCGGACACGGACAAGGTCTATTCCGTCTACCTCAAGGAACACGTGCAGCGTTCGGGGCTGACGGGCGTCTTCAGGTTCATGGAGCCGGTCCCGACCCTGGAGCCCGTGCTGGCGGCATCGACGGTGTTCTTCCTGTCCTCGCGTCTCGACCCGTTCCCGAACGTCGTGCTCGACGCCCTCGAATGCCGCGTTCCCGTCGTCTGCTTCGAGGGCGCGACCGGCGCGTCGGACCTCGCCAAGCAGTTCCCCTTCGCGGTGACCAGCGTCTCCCATCTTGACCCGGCGCCGGCGGCGCAGGCGATCATCCGGATCGGGCGCGAGATCGAGAGCGTGCGGGCCGCCTTCGCCGCGAGCTACGAGACGCTGCTCGAGACGATCTCGTTCGAATCCTACGCCCGGCGGGTCGAGAGCCTGATCTCGGTCGCGACGGCGAACATGCAGGCGGCGGAGGCGATCGCGGGCGAACTCGCGGAGCGGGACTTCGAGACGATCGCCGACCTCTGCGCGCTCTGCGCCGGATTCGGGTCCGATCTTGACCTCTACGATGTCGGCGAACTGGTCGAGACCCTGTCGGGCGTGCTTGCCGATCCGGATCTCGGCCCGCTGCTTGCGCGGTTCCGCGCCGAGGATTGCACGGATCCGCTCCGCCTCCCGGTGCCGACGGCCGATGCGTCCGGCTGGCCTTCGCCCGGCGAGGCGAGCGGCTACCGTGCCGCGCTCGAGATGGCGATCCTTGATCTCGGCGGGAACCAGCGCTCGATCCGCTGGCTGCTCGACCTGCTCGCCATCGAATCCTGCGCCATCCTCTCTCCGGGATCGGGAGCCGGGAGGGCATTCGGGCCCGGCGTGCGCAGCATCGATTCCGCCGATTTCCGCGGCGGCATGCAGGCGCTCGTCGAAGACACGGACCGGGAGTTCCTGTTCTACGCCTCCGATTTCGTGCCTTCGGCCGGGATTGATACGACGGTACTGCGCTCCTCCCGCCTCGGCTTCCCGACGCCGGCGGCGCTCGATACCGCGCTCGGCTACATGGGGGAGCATCCAGATTGCGCGGCGATCCTCATGCCGGCGCGCCTTCATCTGCCGCCGGCCGACCTCAGGGAGGCGCTCCGGCAGGACGGATGCGATCTCTCGCTCGCCGGCATGTCCGGCCTCATCCGCGTCTCGGTGCTGTCCGAATTCCTCGCCGATGCCGGCGGGGCGGACCCGGAGAATCCCGGCGACGGCATCCTCGATCAGGTCGGCCGGTTCGAACTGCGCTTCCTCGCGTTCTGCCGCGACCGCGGTTTCGCGATCGTAAGGCATCCCTGGTTCTGACAGCGGAGGCCTCGCCTCGCCGCGGCGGATGATCGATCGCATCCCGCCCCTGGCGCACGGTTAACGCCCGGCTGACGGGGAACTTCGATCTTTACACGACCCGCGTGTCCGGTGCACCTTCGGCGCGAGCTGATCGTGGCGTGGTCCGGCTTCCGGGGGCGGGCATGTTTCGCGGTGCGGAAGAGGGCCGCGCGGGCAGCGCGACGGCGGCGGGTGCCGGCTCGGAAGGCGGTCCTTCGCACCCGGCCGCACCGGGCGGCGGCGTTCCGCCCCGCCGGCATGGCCGGATCGGCGGGTCCGCCGCGGG
>NZ_SPKJ01000043.1 GCF_009866965.1 Propylenella binzhouense
CGGCCGGCCGCGAGCCCCGGCGGCAGCGGGCGGCCCGCAAGCGCCGGCCCGGCGGGCGTCGGCTCGACCCGGAGGAGGTTGGAGCGGCCGAAGAAGCGGGCGACCGCGACGCTTTCCGGCCGCTCGTAGAGCCGGCGCGGGCTGCCGACCTCCGCGACGCGCCCGTGCTCCATCACGGCGACCGTATCGGCCATCTCCATGGCCTCGTCCTGGTCGTGGGTGACCATCACCGTCGTGACGCCGATCCGGGCATGGAGCCGCCTGATCTCGTCCTTCATACGCTCGCGGAGGTTCCGGTCGAGCGCCGAGAGGGGCTCGTCCATGAGCAGGAGCTGCGGCTCGAACACGATCGCGCGCGCGATCGCCACGCGCTGCCGCTGTCCGCCGCTGAGCTGCCGCGGCGCCCGCGCGAGGAGATCGCCGATCTCGAGCATCTCCGCGACGCGGCGCACGCGCCCGGCGATCTCCCTGCGCGCCATGCGGCGGGCCCGCAGCGGATAGGCGATGTTCTCCGCCGCGCTCATATGCGGGAAGAGGGCGTAGTTCTGGAACACGATGCCCATGCCGCGGCGCTCGGCGGGCCGGTCCGTGATGTCTTCGCCGCCGAGGAGGACGCGGCCCCCGTCCGGCGCCTCGAAGCCGGCGATGATCATGAGCATGGTGGTCTTGCCGCAGCCGGAGGGGCCGAGAAGCGCCGCGAAGGCGCCGGCGGGGACCTCGAGATCGACATCGCGGAGCGCGGCATGCGTGCCGAAGCGCTTGCTCACGCCCCGGATCTCGAGCCGCGCCCCGCGGCCGGCGCTCACCATCGGGCGAAGGCCGGCGGCGCCGCCTCGCCGATGGCGCGGCCGGCGAAATCGTATTCGGGGAAGCGGCTATAGACGGCGTGGGCGCCGCGGCGCACCGCGGCGAGCAGGTCGCCCTCGTCCGCCATGGTGAGCCGGCCGTCCTCGACGCGCACCTCGCCGTCCACCATGACGTGCTTCACGTGGGCGGCACTGCCGATATGGACGAGCGCCTTCACCGGGTCGAGCATGGGCCCGAAGGCGTAGTCGCCCATGTCGACGACCAGAAGGTCGGCCTTGGCGCCGGCGGCGAGCCGGCCGAGATCCGCGCGCCCGAGCGCCTTCGCGCCGTTCACGGTCGCGGCGTTGAAGACGTCGCGGGCCGGCGCCGCCCGGAAGTCGTGCGAATGGACCTTGCCGAGCATCGAGGCGAACTTCATCTCGTTGAACATGTCCTGCGGATAGCTGTCCGTTCCGAGCGTGATGTTGATGCCGAGCCTCGCATAGGTGCGGAAGCTCTCGAACAGGATGCCGCGCCGCGCGAACACGAAGGGCGAGTGCGAGACATGGGCGCCCGCCGCGGCCACCTTCTCCAGGTCGTCGACGAGCGGGAACCCGGTCAGCGAATGGCCGCCGTAGAATAGGCAGTGGCCGAGGATGACGTCGGGACCGAGCAGCCCCTCCTCGGCGAGATAGCCGATCGGCGTCGTGCCCTCCCGCCGCACCGTCTCGTGGAACTCCCAGATCGTCTCGGCGACATGGAGCGTGACCGGCAGCCCGAGCCGGCTCGCCGCCTCGCGCGTCCGCCGCAGCAGGGCCCGCGAGGTGAGGACCGCCTCGACCGGCACCAGGATGCCGCGGATGCGGTCGTTGTAGCGGCCGTTGTTGCGCAGCGCCGCCTCGCAGGCGGTCTCGAACTGCCGCTCGCCGTCGTCCTCGAGCCAGTCATAGGCGAGCCGGCCGGTCTCCGTGAACCGGTAGTGCGCGGAGGCGTAGCCCGGCGCGATATAGCCGCGGATGCCCATCTCACCGGCGATCTCGACCATCCGCTCGGTGTTGCCGCCGACCTCGCCGCCCATCTCGACAACGGTGGTGACGCCGCTCTTCAGGAGCTCCCCGATGGCGTAGCGGATCCCCGCCACGGGATCCTCCGGCGCGAGGAAGGAGGCGCCGTCCCGCCCGGCCGGCAGGTAGTTCAGGAACCCGCAGGAGAAGAGGTCGAGCCGGCCGCAATCGGCCATCATCCGGTCGCCGACATGGCTGCAGAGATGGGCGTGCGAGGAGATGAAGCCGGGCAGCAGGAAGCCGTCGGGAAAGCTCCGGAGCGCGGCGCCGTCGGGCGTTCCGTCCCGGCGCGGGCCGACATAGGCGACCGTGTTCCCTTCGATGCCGACCTCGCCGTCCTCGATCAGACGGTGCTCGCCGGAATGGAAGCCGAGCACCCATCGGGCACGGTAGATGGTCGAACCGGACATGAAGGCGTTCTCCTGTGAATGGCTCAGGCGGTCCGCGAGGCGCGGGCATGCCTGAGAACGAGGACGAGGATGCCGAGCACCAGCGTGCCCGCGACCAGGACCGTGGAGGCGGCCGCCACCGTCGGGTCGAATTCGGAGCGAATTCCCTCCCACATGCGGCGCGGCAGAGTCCGCGTCGTGGAACTGCCGACGAAGAGCGCGATCAGGAGCTCGTCGAACGAGGTCAGGAAGGCGAGGACCGCGCCGGAGAAGATGCCGGGCGCCGCGAGCGGCAGCGTCACCGTGCGCAGGACCCGGATGCGGCCGGCCCCGGACGCGCGGGCCGCGCGGACAAGGTCCGGGTCGAGGCCGCGCAGCGCGGCGAGCGTGGTCAGCACCACGAACGGGAGCGCCAGGCAGAGATGGCCGAGCACGATGGCGAGCTCGCTTCCGGCGATGCCGTAGCGGGTGAAGCTCATATACATCGCGAGCGCCACCACGACCGGCGGCATCAGGATCGGCAGCGTCAGCGCCGCGGCGAGCGCGTTGGCGGCACGGCGCGACATCGCGGCGAGCGCGAGCGCGGCCGGGACGCCGAGCCCGACGGCCGCGGCCGTCACGATCGCGCCGATCCGGATGCTGCGGAGCGCCGCCTCGGTCCAGTCCGCCCGCGCGAAGAAGTTCGAGAACCAGCGAAGCGAATAGCCGGGCGGCGGAAAGCGGATGAACTCGCTCGTCGAGAACGACATCAGCACCATGATCGCGAGCGGCACGAGGACGAAGAGCCCGACCAGGATCACGACGGCCCAGGCGAGCGCGATGCGGAGGTTGGCCGGCCGGCGGCTCATCGCGCGGGCCGCGCGAAGCGCAGGCGGGACAAAGCGGCGGCCGCGGCGAGCAGCGCGGCGACGATCCCGACCAGGATCACCGCGGCGGCGGCGGCGTTCGGCCAGTTGAGGGCGACGTTCACCAGCATGTCCACATAGACGGCGAGCATCACGTTGCCGCGCCCGCCGAGCATGATGGGCGTGATGTAGAAGCCGACCGCGAGGACGAACACGATGAGGCCGCCGGTCGCGAGGCCGCGGGCGATCAGCGGCAGGATCACCGTCGCGAAGAGCCGCAGCGGCCCCGCACCGAGCGAGCGGCCCGCCCTCAGCAGTTCCGGTTCGATCGCCGCGACCGCGTTCGCGACCGGGAGGATCATGTAGGGCAGCAGGACGTGCACCATGCCGACGCCGACCGCGCCCCAGTTGAAGAGGAGCTGCAGCGGCTCCGAGACGATGCCGGTTCCCGTCAGAGCGGCGTTCACGACGCCCTCGCGGCTGAGGAGATAGAACCAGGAATAAGTCCGCACGAGCGAGCTGATCCAGAGCGGCGTGACGACCGCGAGGAGCGCGATCCGGCCGGCGAGCGGCGGCAGCGCGCGGACGGCGAGGCAGAACGGCACCGCGATCAGCGCCGTCGTCACGGTGACGGCGGCGGCGACGAGGACGGTGTTGCGCAGGATCGTGGTGGCCGCCGCGGAGGCGAAGAAGCGCGCATAGGACGACAGCGGCTCCGCCCCGGTGAAGGAGACCGCCACCATCCCGCCGACGGGCACGACGAAGAACAGCGCCAAAGCGAGCGCCGCCGGCACGCCGAGCGCGAGCGGGAACCAGTCCCGCCGCGCGCCGGCGCGGGCATCTCTGCGCTCCCGGCGTTCGGACATGCCGGCGGCGGGCGTCACGGCCCCGCTATGCTCAGAGCACGGACCATTCGTGGAATTTCTCCACGATCGTGCCGAGATTGTCGGCCCACCACTTGGAATCCTGCACGTACATCCTGGCGAGGTTGTCCGGATAGCTCGGCAGCTCGGCTGCGCGGCCGGGCTTCAGCCCCGCGAGCACCTCGGCATTTGCCGGGCCGCCGGCATATTCGTTGAAGATCGCGATCGAGGGCTGCACCTGCAGCAGGGCGTCGATGAGCTTCATGGCCGGGCCCATATCGGCCCCCTTCACGATCATCAGGTAGTCGAGCGAGGCCTGTCCGTCGTTCCAGGAGAGGTCGACCGGCGCGCCCTCCGCCTTCGCCGTCATCAGGCGGCCCGAATAGGTCGAGCCCGCCGTCACCTCGCCGGAGGTGAAGAGCTGCACGACCTCGCTCCCCGAGCTCCACCACTTGCGGACGCTCGGCTTGATCCGGTCGAGCGAGGCGAAGGCGCGGTCGACGTCGATCGGATAGAGCGCGTCCTTGGCGACGCCGTCGGCAAGCAGCGCGAATTCGAGGTTCGGGTACTGGCCGTCATCGGCCGAGCAGAGCGTGCGCCCGCCCGGAAACTTGGCGGTGTCCCAGACGTCGGCCCAGCTCTGCGGGCTCGCGCCGCCGAATTTGTCGGTCCGGTAGCCGATATTGTACGACCAGTAGAAATAGCCGATCGCCTTGGGCAGGCGCAGCCCTTCCGGAATTCCGGCAAGCGCTGCGGGCGAGAGCGCCGAATAGTCGATCGGCTCGAAATACTCGCCCATCTCCTCGAGCGAGAGGATGGTGAGGAGATCCGTCTCCACCACGTCGAACTCGAGATTTCCGCTGTCCACCATGGCCTTGATCCGGCTCGGGAAGGGCAGCGAATCCTCCACCACCTTGATGCCGCTCGCGGCCTGGAACGGTGCCAGCACGTGCTCCCGCTGCAGATCCTGCAGGCTGCCGCCCCAGGAGCAGAAGCGCACCTGCTCGGCGGCCAGCGCCGGCCGCGGCAGGAGCGGCGCCGCAAGCGCGGCGCCCGCGAGCCCGCCGGCTCCGGCCAGGAACCGGCGCCGGCTCATCCGGTCAAGAAAGGCAAGCCGCTTCTCTTCATCAACGCTCATCGAAATCTCCCCTTCTCGCGAACCCCGGTCGCGCTCCCTCCCTCAGGGATTTTCCCGCCGGCATGCCGGACCTGACGCGGCCACGCTGCTCCCGGGCGCGCCGCCAGTTTCGCCGGAACGGGCGATCCCGTCGATGCCAATCGCGAGTGCGGCCGCGATCGGCCGACGTCCTGCCGAGAAATGCCGAGAAATGCCGGCGGCTGTTCCCGGGACAGGAATAGGCTGGATGGCACGGAAGGCCCGGATCCCCGGTCCGGCCCAACGCTTCCCCTCTTAGTCGCAGGTTCCCTTTGCTTAAACGATAAAGCTCCCTTCGACGGATGTCTACGGGGACCTGCCGCGCCGACCGTGGCAACATCCGGACGGCTGAGCTCGAGGAGCAAAGTGCGTGCCAAGAAGACGGCGGCGGCATAGGACAATCGCCGTGCAGATCGGAAGGTGATCATGGCGAGCGACACGAAGGAAGCTCCGGGACACCCGCGCAAGGTGGGTATCAAGGACATCGCCCGCGCGGCGAACGTCTCGACGACTGCGGTGTCCTACGCGCTGAACGGCACCGGCCGGCTCGACGAGCAGACCCGGCTTCGCGTGATCCGGATCGCGGACCAGATCGGCTACCGCGTCAACCGCAATGCCCTCAACCTGCGGCGCAGGAAGTCCGGCGTGCTGGCGATAGCCGCGTCGGTCCCCGAGGGCCTCTCGAGCGTGCTCCCGAGCATGGACTTCTTCATGCAGATCTGGCACGGGGCCGTCGCCGCGTCGCTCAAGCGCGGCTACATGCTGCTCCTCATTCCCTTCGGCACCGCTCCCAAGGATCTGGAAACCGTGCCGGTGGACGGCGGTATCGTCATCGATCCCGTCGCGAACGATCCGCTGGTCGGACATTTCGAGGCGAACGGGCTGCCCTATGTCACGATCGGGCGCGACGCCGCGCGCGATCCCGAGCCGGCCTGGTGGGTCGACAACGACCACGGCACGCTGGCGCTGCAGGCCTTCCGCCATCTGAAGGAGCGCGGCGCCCGGCGGATCGGCCTCATCCTTGCCGCGCCGAGCTACGCCTACACCGTCGCCACGCGCGCCGCCTATCTCGACTGGATCGCGCAGGAGGGCGGCGAGCCGCTGATGGTCGTGGTGGAGGAGGCGCCGACTTCCACCGCCGGCTACAATGCCGCGCTCGCCATGCTGGACTCCCCGAAGCCGCCCGACGCGATCTATGCGGCGATCGACCGCTTCGCGGTCGGGACGCTCTTCGCGGCGGCCGCCCGCGGGATTTCGGTCCCGCAGGACCTGAAGATCGTGTCGGGCAATGACGGCATCCTCACGCGCACCGCCCATATCCCGATCACCGCGATCGACCTCGTCCCCAACCGCCTCGGCCGCGAGGCGATCGAGATGCTGCTCGACCGGATCGAAGGCGCCGCCTCGGACCGCCATCTGATCCTTAACGGACGGATCGAGGTGCGAGCGAGTTCCTGAGCGAATCCAGGCACCTGGCCGGGAAGTCCGCGGACAAACTGACGGCTTGACCCGTGCCGGGCCCGCCACTAGCGTCCGCCCGCCCACCTCGCAGGAACGAACTTCTTGGTCGCTCAACTCCAGGCGCTCGGCCTCAACATGCTGGAGCAGGGCTTCCTGTTCGGATTTCTCGGCCTCGGCGTCCTCATCACCTTCCGGTTCTTCCGCTTTCCGGACCTGACGGCCGAGGGCAGCTATCCGCTCGGCGGAGCGGTGGCGGCCGCGCTGCTGGTCTCCGGCGTCCATCCGGTCGCCGCCACGCTGTCGGCCGCGCTCGCCGGCGCCGGCGCCGGCATGGTGACCGCGCTCATCCACACCAAGCTGAAGATCAACAACATCGTCGCGGGCATCGTGGTGATGACCGCGCTCTATTCCGTGAACCTCCGGATCATGGGGCGCGCCAACATTCCCCTCCTGCGGGAGCCGACGGTCTTCGGGGAGGCCGTCGGCTGGCTGAACGGGTTCGGCCTCGGCTGGCGCGAGAACGTCTACACGACCATCCTCGTCGCCTTCGTGCTGCTCGTCGCGGCCGGCGCGCTCCTGGTCTGGTTCTTCTCGACCGATCTCGGCCTCGCCGTGCGCGCCACGGGCCAGAACGAGCCGATGATCCTCTCGCTCGGCGTCGACACCGACCGGACGAAGATGGTCGGGCTCGCGCTCTCCAACGCCTTCATCGCGGTCTCCGGCGCGCTCGTCGCGCAGAACCACGGCTTCGCCGATATCGGCATGGGGATCGGCATCCTGGTGACGGGCGCGGCGGCCGTGCTGATCGGCGAGGCGATCTTCGGCGATCGCGGAATCCTCACCTGGGTCGTGGCGGCGGTCGTCGGCGTGGTGATCTACCGCCTGCTGGTGGCGCTCGCGCTCCGGGTGGGTCTCGAGCCCGTCGACCTGCGGCTCGTCACCGCCGCGCTCCTCCTGATGGCGCTCGCGGTGCCGCGCTTCCGGCCGAGGCTCCTCCGGTGACCCCGGCCATGCTGGCGCTCGAGCGGGTGAGCAAGTCCTTCCTGCGCGGCACGCCGAACGAGGTGCGCGCCCTCCGGGACGTCGATCTCGCCGTCGCCGCCGGCGACTTCGTCACCGTGATCGGCTCCAACGGCGCCGGCAAGTCGACCATGATCAAGGCGGTCGCCGGCTTCGCGATCCCGGACGAGGGGCGCATCCTCCTCGAGGGCCGCGACATCACCCGCCGGCCGCCCTGGCGGCGTGCGGCCACGATCGGCAGGATCGCCCAGGATCCGAACGAGAGCACCTGCGCCGGGATGACGATCGAGGAGAACCTCGCGATGGCGGAGCGCCGCGGCCGGCCGCGCGGCCTTCGCCTCGCCATCCGGGGCGACGCGCGCCGGCGGTTCCGCGATGCGCTGGCGCCGATCGGGCTGGGGCTCGAGGACCGGCTGGCATCGCGGGTCGGGCTGCTGTCGGGCGGCCAAAGGCAGGCGCTCGCGCTGCTGATGGCGACGCTCTCGGGCTCGCGCCTCCTGCTCCTCGACGAGCATCTCGCCGCCCTCGATCCGAAGACGGCGGAGACGGTGATGCGGCTCACCGACCGCCTGATCGCGGAGCGGCGGCTCACCGCCCTGATGATCACGCACAACATGCAGGACGCCATACGCTGGGGAAACCGGCTCCTGATGATGCATGGCGGGCGCATCGTGCTCGATGTCGGCGGCGCGGAGAAGGCGGCGCTGACGGTGCAGATGCTGGTCGACAAGTTCCATGCGGTGAGCCACGCCGAAATGGTGGAGGACCGCGTGCTCTTGACGGCGTGAGCGCGATAAAGGCAGGTCTTCGCGCTCGAACGAGAGGATGCAAGCGATGACAGGGATGCCTTCCGCCGCCCGCGCGGCCGCACTGGCCCTTCTGGCGATGATCGGCGCGGCCGCCGCCGCGCCGCCCGTTGCCGCCCAAGGCGCGCCGGAACCGGGCAGGACCTACACGATCGGCTTCTCGCAGATCGTCGACCACCCGGCGCTCAACGCCACCCGGCAGGGCTTCCTCGACGCGCTCAAGGAGGCCGGGTTCGAGGAAGGCCGGAATCTCGCCTTCGAGTACCAGAACGCCCAGGGCGACGTCGGCACGGCCCGCAGCATCGCGGAGCGCTTCATCGCCGGGAAGGTCGATCTCCTCGCCCCGTGCACGACCCCCGTCGTGCTCGCCACGATCCGCGCCGCGCGCGATTCGGGCATTCCCGTCGTGTTCGGCTGCGTGACGAACCCCGTCCAGGCGGGCGTGGTGGAGAGCGCCGACGCTCCGACGGGCACGAACGTCACCGGCTTCTACACGGTGCCCCCCGTCGCCCGGAACTTCGACATCTTCACCGCCATCGCGCCGGGCATGAAGACGGTCGGCACGATCTACAATTCGGGCGAATCGAATTCCGAGGCGCTCAACAAGCTCGCCAAAGCCGAGGCCGAGAAGCGCGGCATGACCTGGCTCGAGGCGCCGGTCACGTCGAGCGCCGAGGTGCTGACGGCGGTCCAGTCGCTCGCCGGCAAGGTCGACGCGATCATAACGCTGCAGGACAACACCGTCGCCTCCGCCTACGAGGCGATCGTGAAGACGGTCGAGGAGGCGAAGCTGCCCTGGTTCTCTTTCGACGTGCAGGCGGTGAAGCGCGGCGCCATCGCGGCGCTCGCGCAGGACCAGTACCAGAACGGCGTCGACTGGGCGAAGAAGGTCGCCGTCCCGGTGCTCCTCGGCAAGGATCCGGGGACCATCGTGCCCGTCGAGGCGGAAGTCTTCGAGATCCAGCTCAACGCCGACGCGGCGAAGGCGGCCGGCGTGACGATCCCCGACGAGGTCAGGGCGAAGGCGAGCCAGGTCCACGGCGGGTGAGCGCGGAAGCCGGCGCGGCTTCCGGCATGCGCGCCGCGGTCGACCGGCTGCTCCGGGAGGGGCGGGTGCGGGTCGTCGAGCGCGCGGTGTCCGGACGCTTCGAGCTCGCCGCCGTCACCCAGGCCTCGCAGCGGGAGAGCGACGCCCCCCTCCTCTTCCGCAGGGTCGGGAACTCGCGCTTTCCGGTCGTCACCAACCTCTTCGGCAGCCGCGACCGGATGATGGCCATGATCGGCGCGGAGGATTCCTTCTGCCGGCGCTGGGCCGAGCTGATGCGCGCGCCCGGCGCGCCGCCCCGGATGGTGGGCGAGCCGGCCGGGCTCGAGGAGATCCGGCTCTCCGACCTGCCCGCTATCACCTATTCGGAGCGCGACGGCGGGCCCTACATCACCGCCGGCGTGTTCCTGGCGAAGGAGCCGGAGAGCGGCATCCCGAACCTCTCCTTCCACCGCTGTCAGGTCGTCGGCGACCGCGAGCTGCGGGTGCGGCTCGGCAGCTCGCATCACCTGACGCGCTACCAGGCCGGCGCCGAGGCGCAGGGCGAGGCGCTCGAGGCCGCCATCCTGCTCGGGGCGCCGCCGCCGCTCGTCCTCGCCGCGGCCGCCCCGCTCGCCTATGACGAGGACGAGATGGAGGTCGCCGCCAAGATCGCCGGGGCTCCGCTCGCGCTGCGCCGCTGCCGGACCGTCGCGCTCGACGTGCCGGCCGAAACCGAGATCGTCATCGAGGGCCGCATCCTGCCCGGCATTCGCCGCCCCGAGGGACCATTCGGCGAGTTCATGGGCTATTACGTCGAGATCGGCGACAACCACGTCTTCGAGGTGAGCGCGGTCGTCGCCCGCCCCGATGCCCTCTACCATGCCCTTCTCTGCGGCTCCCCGGAGGACCTGCGCCTGCTCGAGCTCGCGGTCGCGACCCGCACCTACCAGGCGCTCCTCGCCGCCAATCTCCGCGGCATCGTCGACGTCGCCTGCACCCCCTTCACCATGAGCACGGTCGTGAAGATGGAGCAGGCCTATGAAGGCCATGCCCGCCAGGTGCTGATGACGGCGGTCGGGGCCAACCACGACTGGAACAAGACGGTCTTCGCGGTCGACGAGGACGTCGACATCGGCAATTTCGACGATGTCTGGTGGGCCTATCTCACGCGGGGACGCGCGGATTCCCGCGCCTTCGTGCTCCAGGACCTGCCCGGCTTCTACCGCGACCCCATGAAGGACCATTGGGGCCGCCTCGCCATCGACGCGACGGCGCCGTTCGGGCGGAAAAGCGAGTTCGTCCGCAAGCGCGTGCCGGGCGCGGAGGCGATCCGGCTCGCCGATTATCTCGCCTGAGGCGCAGGCGGCCGGCGCCGCCGCCGGTCCGCTCAGCCGCCCGCGGGCAGGCCCTCCGCCGTCCCCCTGACGATCTCCTATTCCGCGGGGACCGCCTGCCTGACGCCGTAGGTCCCGAGGTCGAGCCGGCGCAGCTTTGGCGCGCGCCAGGCCACGGCGACGACCACGCCGATCGTGAGCAGGCCGCCGGCGACGACCGCCCGTGTCGGCCCGAGGAGCGAGGCGGTGAAACCCATCTGGGCGGCGCCGAGCTCGTTCGACGAGCTGACGAAGACCATCCGCACGGCCGCGATCCGGCCGCGCATGTGCTCCGGCGAGGCGAGCCGCAGGATGGCGTGCCGGATGACCATGCTGAGCCCGTCGCAGACGCCCGCGAGGAAGAGCACGGCGAGCGACAGGTAGAAGTTGGTCGAGAGGCCGAACGCGACCATGCAGAGGCCGAAGCCGGCGATGATCAGGTGCAGCGCCAGCCCGGCGCTGGTGCGCGGCATGAAGCGCACCGCCAGCACCGCCGCGGTCAGCGCACCGGCCGCGATCGCCGACCGGAGCAGGCCGAAGCCGGAGGGACCGACCTTCAGGATGTCCGTGGCGAAGATCGGGAGCAGCGCCGCCGCGCCGCCGAAGAAGACGGCGAAGAGGTCGAGCGCCATCGAGCCGATCAGCACCTCGTTCGCGAAGACGTAGCGCACGCCCTCGTAGATGCGCCCGAGCGGGCCCGGGCCGCCGGGCGGATGAACCGGGACGGGCTTCTCCGAGATCCCGAAGGCGAACACGCCCCAGGCGGTGGCGAAGAGCGCCGCGAGCACGCCGTAGGTCGCGACCGGGCCCCATGCGGCCCAGGCGAAGCCCATCGCGACCGGTCCGAGCATGTCGGAGACGCGCGCAAGCGTCGAGATCACCGGCACGCCCTTCAGGACCAGCCGCACGGGCAGGACCTGGGCCTCGAGGCCGACCGCCGCCGGCGTCTGGTAGGCGCGGACGGTGGCCGACAGGAAGCCGGCCGCGAGCAGCATCGTCACCAGCCAGGCCTCGGTCGCCGCGACCAGCATCAGCCCGCAGCAGACGAGGCCGAGGAGCGCGATCGTGCCGAGCACCAGCCTGCGGCGGCTGCGCCGGTCGGCGATCTCGCCGCCATGCAGCGACAGCGTGAGCGCGGGAATGACCTGGACGATCCCGAGGAGCGCGATGTCGAGCGCGAGCTTCCGGGCCTCGTAGACGTGGAATGCGAGCATGACCGTCAGGGCCGAGGCCGCGAAGCGCTCGATCGAATTCGCGGTCACGAAGGCCCGGAACTCCCGGTTGCTCCAGAGTTCCTGATCAAAGAAGCGCCGGAGCATTCGGAGGGTCCCCGCAGAAGGCGACCGGCCGCCCGGCCGGTCCGGAACCGCGCCATTGCCGCAGAGGCGCGCGCGGGTATTCGCAATGCCGCGCCGGCCGTCGGAGGAAGGCCGGCGCGCCGTTCGGCGCCGTGGCTATTCCACGGTGACCTGCGTGAAGTCCTGGTACCAGCTCTGCGCCTGCACGAAGCCCTTCACGTTGGGGGCGAGCGCGCGCGGGTTGAGGTCGTGGACGATGAAGAGCCGCGGCGCATCGTCGACGACCAAAGCGTGCGCCTCGGCGATCTTGGCGTCCTGCACCTCCGGGGAGAAGCTCGCAAAGGCCTCGGCCATCAGCTTGTCCACCTTCTCGTTCTTGTACCGCCCCCAGTTGGAAGTGCCGCCCATGCTGGTGACGTTCGAATAGAGGTTGGTGGGATCGCCGAAGGGCTGGCCGTGGTTGATCGCGTCGCGATGCGGCACGCCCTCCGCGCCGGGCGGCGTGCGCATGCCCTGGAGCACCGTGCCCCAGTCCGCCACCTCGTACTCGACCTTCACGCCGACCTCGGCGAGCATCTGCTGGATGAACTCGGCCATCGGCAGCGGCACCATGTTGCCGGAGCCCGCGGTCGGCAGCAGCACCTTGAAGGAGAGCGGCCTCTTGTCCGGGCCGTAGCCCGCTTCCGCCAGGAGCGCCTTCGCCTTCTCCGGATCGTAGGTGTAGATCTGGGTCGGCTTGCCGAAATACTTGTTCTCCTTCTGGTAGATTCCGATCGCCGGGACCGCGGTGCCGGACAGCAGCGCCACCATGCCCTCCCGGTCGATGGCGTAGTTGAGCGCGCGCCGCACGCGGACGTCCTGGAGAGGCCCCTCCTCCTTCATGTTGAAGCGCCAGGACCAGATGTGCAGGTAGGGCTTCGTCACGATCTGAAAGCCGGCCGCCTGCAGGGACGGGATGGAATCCGGCATCGGGAACTCGATCCAGTCGACCTGGCCGGAGCGGAGCGCGGCGACCCGGGTATTCGCGTCCGGGATCGGCAGCAGGATGAGCTTCTCGAGCTTGGGGATGCGGGTCTTGTCCCAGTAGTCCTCGTTGCGCTCGAGCTCGATCGAGGTCTGCCGGGTCACGCTCACGACCTTGAACGGGCCGGTGCCCGCCGGATGCGCCTGGAAGGCGATCCAGTCGCGGCCGACCTTCTCGTACTGGCGCGGACTCACGATGAAGACGCGCGAGATCGGGTAAGGCAGCATGCTGAACGGCACCTTGGTCGTCAGCGCGATCTGGCTGTCGCTGATCTTCTCGTACGAGGCGATCTGCGAGGTATAGGTGGCGTAGGACGCGGAAGCCGTATCGTATTGCGGGGCGTCCTTGTTCAGGTGCCGGTCGAGGTTCCAGATCACGTCGTCGGCGGTCAGGAGAGACCCGTCGTGGAAGTGCACGCCCTGCCGCAGGGTGAAGATCCAGCGCTTGCTGTCGTTCGGATCCACGTGCCACTCGGTGGCGAGCCCGGGGGTGAGGTCCGCAGGCGCATCCGTCTTCGTGAAGTCCCAGTTCACCAGCGCGTCGTAGATCGTATAGCCGGCGAAGCGGCCGCCCTCGCTGCCATTGTCGGGTATGCCGCCCGTCGTCGGCACGTCGGAGGTCGTCATCGCGATGCGCAGCGTCTGGGCATGGGCGCCGGCGGCAAGGAGCGCGAGCGCGCCCGCCACAATCAAGGTCCTGATGGGCTTCATAGGAGCTCCTTTCCGGGAGAGCCAGAATCCGGGCTGCCGTCTCGTGCGGCCGACGATTCCTCCCAGGAGCAGCGGCTCGAAACCGGCCGCCTTATTGGAACGGAGCGCCCCGCGGGACGGCTCCGGACGCCGCTCTTGCGCGGCATTGCCGAACGCCGCCGGGGCGGAATCCGGATTGTCGTCGAGCCCGGCCGGCGGCCGGGCAGGCCCGCGCGGCTGCAGGCGTCCGCGGAGCCGGCCGGCGCGCATCTGCATGCCGCCCGGCCGCTCTGCCGGAATGCAGGCTGTCGGAGAGGCTCAGGGTTGTCAAGCTACTTGATCTAAGATCAAGGTCCGGCGCCCAGCGCGGCCCCTCGCCCGAAGGAGGCCGCACGGATCGGCAGGCGCTTGGGCGGCGGAACGCTCCACCGCGCCGGGGCGCGGAGCGCGACGCGGCGGTCGGCGGCTCAGAGGCTCGGGGGCGTGTTCACCCAGAGGATCCGGGCCACGCGCTCGCCGCGATTCTCGTATCCGTGGGGCAGCGAGGACGGGAAGAAGAGCAGGTCGCCCGACCGCATCGTGTAGGCCTTGTCGTCGACGACGACATCCAGCTCGCCCTCGATCAGATATCCGAGTTCCTCGCCGACATGCTGCACCATGCCGTCGCTGCGGACGCCGGGCGGTATGTTGAGGATGTTGGCCTGCAGGAGCCCGCTCTTCGCGATCGGGATGATGCGCTCGAACCACGCGCCGGAACGCCCGAGCTCAGGGTCCTCGACGATCCTCGCGCGGCGTTCGGCCGGAAAATGGTGGACGGGGCTCGCGGCCTGGTCGCCTTCGGCGAAGAGCTCCGCGATGCTGGTGCCGAGCGCGCTCGCCAGCCGGTGCAGGAACGAGATCGAGGGGGTCAGCTTCTCGTTCTCGAGCTTCGACAGCATGCTCTCCGAGCAGCCCACGATCTCCGCCAGCTCCTTCAGCGTGTGGCCTCTGACGAGACGCGCATGCTTGAGCTTCGAGCCGATGTGATATTCCGGCTGCTCCGCCCGCCGCCTGGAATCGGGGAGATCCGCAGGCTGTTCTGTGGCGAGCTCCGCCGCCCGCCTCGTGCCTGGCGCTTGAACCACGTCGTTTCCCTGATCTTCGCGATGCCGGCCTGAACCGGCCGATCGCATTTCCCGCTGTTCTTCGTTCCGGAACGCTCTGCCCCGCACGGGCACCGCACCCGCCTTGTTGCAGCCTTCACACCGCCCTGACAAGCTCGCCGCAAAGCCCGCCCGGGCCAGGCGGCACGTCGGCCCGCGAGATGTAGCGGCGACTTGATCTTTACTCAAGCTGCTTGACAAGCCTGTGCCGGCCCGCCACGCTGGACCCATCGACCGGTCCGAGCGCGCCTGATGCGACGCACGACGACCGCTTCGAATGCGGAACCCGTGCAACGTCCCGGCGCCGCGAGGAGCAGATCATGAACGAAATTGCGACCGTCCCCGCGACCGAGGTCACCGCCTACCGGCAGCCGTTCCAGCTGGAAGAGGCGACCATCGACGAGATGCATGCCGCGATCAGGGCCGGCGAGATCACCGTCGTGCAGATCGTGCAGCACTATATCGACCGCGCCGGGGCCTTCAACGGATGCGCCAGCCTGCTGGTGACCGAGGACGGCGCGCCGGTGCCGCAGGTCGCGGGCGCGGTACGGGCGACGGCGCCGCTCCAGTTCCCGACCGAGACCGTGAAGGCGTCGGACGTCCTGCCGGACCTCGACAGGTACAAGGGCCCGCCGCTCGAGTTCGGGCGCATGGAGGCGACCGCCTCCGATCCGGGCGTCCATCAGCAGTACGGCATGATCGTCGGCAAGCCCGATGCCGGCCAGGTGAACGCGCTCGCGACGCTGAACATCCGCGGCGAGCGCTCCGTCACCTGCCGGGGCGATTTCGACCGCCATCCCGACGACGGTCCGCTGCCGCCCGGGGCGCCGGCGGTCGCGGAGATCTTCCGCCGCTATCCCGATGCGCTCGAACAGGCGGCCGCGCTCGATGCGGAATACGGCTGCAACCCGGACCTGGAGAAGCTGCCGCTCTACGGCGTCGTGTTCTCCTTCAAGGATCCGTTCGACACGAAGGACATGCGCTCGACCGGCGGCGGCGACGCCGCCTACGACGTGGACTTCCCGGCCGAGGACCACGTGCTCGTCGCGCAGATCCGCAAGAAGGGCGGCATCATCTTCGCGAAGGCCGTGAACACAGAATATAACGGCCGCGCCGGCAACCCGGGCGGCCGCCACAAGCCCGACAAGGTGCTGCCGTCCGTGCTCGGCTACCAGCGCAGCAGCTGGGCCGGCAATCCGTCCAACCCCTACGACACCACCCGCGCCGCCTCGCTCGGCTCGAGCTCGGGCTCCGGCGTCTCCGTCAGCGCCAATCTCTGCATGATCAGCCTCGGCGAGGAGACGCGCGCCTCCTGCCGCGGCCCCTCCAACCACAATTCGATCGCGCTCATCCTGCCGCACAAGGCGATGATCGGCTTCGACGGCGGCGCGATCGGCGCCGACATCTATTGCGACCGCACGGGCGTCCATGCCCGCAAGATCGCCGACGCGGCGAAGGTCCTCGACGCGCTGAAGGATCCGGAGGCCGGCTATTACGATCCGCGCGATCCGTTCACCACGGTGCCGCGGAGCTCGGTCCTCGCCACGCCCTATCTCAGCCATGCCAAGGGCAGCGGCGAGCCCGGCGCGCTGGCGGGCGTCCGGCTTGGCGTGGTGCGGGAATCGATGCTCGCCGCCGGCTCGAAGGCGGCCGAGCCGATCGTGGCCGCCGCCGCCGCGGAGATGAAGGCCGTCCTCAAGGACCATCTCGGCGCGACGCTCGTCGAATCGACCGACCCGAAATGGCAGCCGGATCCCGACCTCGAGGTCATGAAGGTCGACTTCCGCAAGGCGCTCGCGCGGCTCGTCCCGGTCTTCATGCCGGACCTGATGTTCCGGCTGAAGGCCGACGGCACGCCCCTCTTCAAGGAATTCGCGGACGCGATCCAGCCGACCGAATTCATGCCCGGCAAGACGTTCGGCGCCGGCACGATGACGCCGATCGACTATCTCGTCGCCATGGCCGACGGCGTGATCGAGCCGCCCTCGAACCTCGACATCGCGACGGTCCAGCAGCAGGAGCTGGCGACCTCGTTCCGCTTCCACCTGCCGCAATATCTGACGCGGCGGGCGCGCGACTGGAAGGCGAAGGGCGTCACCGAGACGCTGGTGAACTTCGAGGAGCTCAACCGGCGCTCCAAGTTCTGGGGCGACGACCAGCGGGCGGCGTTCCTGAACTGGCAGGAGACGAGCGATCCCCGCAACCCGCTCGACGGGCGGCAGGGCGTGAACGAGAGGATCATGCTGCGCGAGCTGCTCCGCCGCACCGACATGATGGTCATCCTGGAGAACAGGCTCGACGCCTTCGTGCGCCTCCACACGCCGCTGCCGCCGGCGAAGATCGGCGGCGCCAACGAGCCCGGCACGATCCAGAACCTCCGCCAGGAATCCTTCTACGGCCCGAATGGCGGGCTGACGGAGGTGCTGATCCCCGCCGGCTTCGTGCGGACGGTCTACGATCCGGTGCTGAAGCTCAACGCGGAGGGCACGGCCTATGTGCCGACGCTCTCCGACGTGCCGACCGAGCTGCCGGCGCCGGGCCTTCCGTTCTCCTTCGTGTTCCGCGCCGAGCCCGGCAAGGAGGACATCATCCTGCGGGTCGCGTCGTCCTACGAGAACGCCTCGAAGCGGCGGGTCCCGCCGCCTGCGTTCGGGCCGATCCCGATGCGGCGATGATCCGCTCCGGCGGCCCCCCGGCGGACGGAACAATGGGCTTGCGCGCTTGTGCGGAATGGTGCGTACTGCCGATTGGATAGGCATACGCAGGATTGCACAACAAATAGTCAAGCAGGCGCGGCATCCGCCGGGTTCGACGGATGCAAGCGCCGGCAGAGGGACGGAAACACCGGGAGGACGAGGGCGGAGACGGAGCGGGGAAGGTGACCACATGCCCGAGCTGGAACAGGCGCCCGACCGCGGCGGCCCCGCGCAGCCCCTCCTGATCGTGAAGGGGCTGGCCAAGCACTTCCCGATCGGCTCGGTCTTCAGGGGGCGGCAGGTCGTCCGCGCCGTGGACGGCCTCGATCTCACCATCGCCAAGCGCGAGACGCTCGGAATCGTGGGCGAATCCGGCTGCGGGAAATCGACCGCGTCCCGCCTCATCATGTCCCTGATCGCCCCGACCGCCGGCGAGATCGTGTTCGACGGCGAACATGTCGGGACGGCCGGCGGCATCAGCCTCAAGGAATACCGCCGCCAGGTGCAGATGGTGTTCCAGGACAGCTACTCGTCCCTGAACCCGCGCCTGACCATCGAGGAATCGATCGCCTATGGCCCCAGGGTGCACGGCATCCCCCACGCCAAGGCGGTCGCGCGGGCGAAGGAGCTGCTGGAGGCCGTCGGCCTCGCGCCGGGCCAATATGCCCGCCGCTTCCCGCACGAGCTTTCCGGCGGACAGCGCCAGCGGGTGAACATAGCCCGCGCGCTCGCCCTGCTGCCGCGCCTCATCATCCTCGACGAGCCGGTCTCCGCGCTCGACAAGTCGGTGGAGGCGCAGGTCCTGAACCTCCTCCTCGACCTCAAGGAGCAGTTCGGGCTGACCTATCTCTTCATCAGCCACGACCTCAACGTGGTCGAGCACGTCGCCGACAGGGTGCTCGTGATGTATCTCGGCAAGGTCGCCGAGGTCGGGCCGGGCGACGCGATCTTCCGGCGCCCGGCGCATCCCTACACGAGCGCGCTGCTTGCCAGCCGGCCCTCGATGGATCCGACCCGCCGGCGCACGGAGCCGCCGCTCAGCGGCGACCCGCCGAATCCGATCGATCCGCCCTCCGGCTGCCGGTTCCGCACGCGCTGCGCTCTCGCGCGCGACATCTGCGCGAACAGCGCGCCGGATCTCGCCGAGATCGGGCACGCGCATTCGGCCGCCTGCCACGCGGTCGTCCCGGACAGCGGCTACGCCGACAGCCGGAGGATGGTGGCATGACCGGACAGCCGCTCGTCCGCGCGCGGGGCCTCCGCGTCAGCTTCATCTCCCGGGAGGCCACGGTCACCGCGGTCAACGGCATCGACCTCGATCTCGACGAGGGCGAGGTGCTCTGCATCCTCGGCGAAAGCGGCTCGGGAAAATCGGTGACGCTCCGCGCTCTCCTCCGCCTCAATCCGAAGGGCAAGACCGTGATGACCGGCGCGCTCGCCGTCGCCGGCCACGACATCATGACGATCCCCGACGGCAGGCTGTCCGCCGTGCGCGGCAAGGTCGTCTCGATGATCTTCCAGGAGCCGATGACCGCGCTCGATCCGGTCTTCACCATCGGCTACCAGATCGCCGAGACCCTGATCCGGCACGAGGGCATCAGCCGCCGCGAGGCGGACAGGCGGGCGCTCGAGCTGCTCGAGCTCGTGCAGATCCCCTCGGCCAGGCGGCGGCTCGGCGCCTATCCGCACGAGCTTTCGGGCGGGCTGCGGCAGCGGGCGATGATCGCGATGGCGATCTCCTGCCGGCCGAAGCTGCTGCTCGCCGACGAGCCGACCACCGCGCTCGACGCCACGGTGCAGATCCAGATCCTCCTGCTCCTGCGCAGCCTGCAGCAGGAGCTCGGCATGGGGGTGATCTTCGTCACGCATGATCTCGGCGTGGCCGGCGAGATCGCCGACCGGATCGCCGTCATGTATGCCGGGCGGATCGTCGAGCTCGGATCGACGGTCGACGTGATGCGGCAGCCGTTCCATCCCTACACGCAGGGCCTGATGGGCGCGACGGTCCATTCCGGGACGCGCGGCAAGCGCCTGACGACGATCCCGGGCGCGCCGCCAGACCTGCGCTTCCCGTTCGAGGGCTGCGCCTTCGCGCCGCGCTGCAGCCATGCCTCGGATGCCTGCCGCGAAAGCATGCCCGCGTTCCGGCATCCCGGGCCCGGCCGCGCCGTGCGCTGCATCCGGGTCGAGGACGCCGAAATCAAGCACAGCCCGAAACGCGTTTCGGCAATGGCCTGAGCGGAGGTCGGATGCTCTTCTACATCGTCCGCCGCGTCGTCTACGTGATTCCGATCGCGCTTGCGGTGAGCCTCGTCTGCTTCCTGCTGGTCCACATCGCGCCCGGCGATCCGATCGACGCGATGGTGCAGCCCGATACGCCCCAGGAGGTGATCGACCGCGTCCGCAGCGAATACGGCCTCGACCGGCCGCTCCCCGTCCAGTTCGGGCTGTGGCTCGCAAAGCTCGTCCAGGGCGATTTCGGCACCTCGCTCATCAAGGGCAGGCCCGTGCTGCCGGACCTCGTTTCCGCGAGCGGCGCGACCTTCGTGCTGGCCTGCACGGGCGGCCTGCTCGGCGTGCTCGCCGGCTGCATCCTCGGCGGAATCGCCGGCGTCTACCGCGAGAGCTGGCTCGACCGCGTGCTCCTCGGCACCGCGGTGGCCGGCGTCTCCGTGCCCCATTACTGGCTCGGCATGGTGATGGTCATCATCTTCTCGGTGAACCTCAACCTGCTGCCGGCAATGGGATCCGGCCCCGGCGGATCGACGGCCTGGGCCTGGGACTGGGCCCATCTCCGCTACCTCATCCTGCCGTCGGTCACGCTGGCGGTGATCCCGGCCGGCATCGTGACGCGCACCGTGCGCGGGCTCGTCAGCGACATCATCAGCCAGGACTACATCACCACGCTGCGCGGCAAGGGCCTGCGCCGCGCCGGCATCGTCCGGCACGTCGTGCTCAACGCCGCGCCGACCGTCCTCGCGGTGGTCGGGCTCCAGCTCGCCAACCTGATGGGCGGATCGATCCTCGTCGAGACCGTGTTCGCCTGGCCCGGCACCGGCATGATGCTCAACACGGCGATCTTCCAGCGCGACCTTCCGGTGCTGCAGGCGACGACGCTGCTCCTCGCGCTCTTCTTCGTCGTGCTGAACCTCGTCGTCGACCTCATCCAGACCGCCATCGACCCACGGATCAGCCGCCGATGAGCACGACATTCGCACCGGAAGTCCTCGGCGCCGCCAAAGCCGCCGCGCGTGCCGGCGGCCAGGACACCTATTGGCGCGGGGTCGGCCGCAGGCTGCTGCGCGACAGGGTGACCCTCGTCTGCGGGGCGATCCTCGTCGTCATGGCGCTCCTGATCGTGCTCGCGCCGCTGATCGCGCCCTACGGGCCGACCGACGGCAGCATCGCCCGGCGGCTGAAGCCGATCGGCACGCCGGGCTACCTGCTCGGGACCGACGAGCTCGGCCGCGACATGCTGAGCCGCCTGCTCTATGGCGGCCGCTTCTCCTGGTTCGTCGGGATCACGCCCGTCGTGCTCGCCTTCTTCATCGGCGGGACGATCGGGATCATCGCGGGATTCGCCGGCGGCAAGACCAACATGGCGATCATGCGCGTGACGGACGTGTTCTACGCCTTCCCGTCCGTGCTGCTCGCCGTCGCCGTGAGCGGCTCGCTCGGCGCCGGCATCCTGAACGCGATCATGTCGCTGACCATCGTCTTCATCCCGCCGATCATCCGCGTCGCGGAGAGCGTGACGACCGGCGTGCGCAACCTCGACTATGCCGAGGCGGCCCGGGCGACGGGCGCGGGCGCCCGCTCCATCGTGCTCGTGCACGTGCTGCCGAACGTGCTCGGCCCCATCTTCATCTATGCCACGAGCCTCGTCGGGGTCTCGATGATCATCGCCTCCGGCCTCTCCTTCCTGGGCCTCGGCATAAAGCCGCCCGACCCGGAATGGGGGCTGATGCTCAACACGCTGCGGACGGCGATCTACTCGCAGCCGATGATCGCGACGCTGCCGGGCATCTGCATCTTCCTGACCAGCGTCTGCTTCAACTTCGTGAGCGACGGGCTGCGGACCGCGATGGACGTGCGGGCCTAGCCTGCGCGCGCCCTCCCCTTCACCCCTGCGAGGATGGATCGAGATGAAGAGCCTTTGCTTCGGCACGACGCTGCGCGGCTTCGCCGCCGCCGCGCTGATCGCCGCCACCGCGCTCTCCGCAACCGCGGAGCGCGCAGCGGCCGGGAGCCCGCTGCGCATCGCGAGCTCGCTGAGCGACATCCCGAATCTCTGGGCGGCCCCTGACGGCGGCTTCGAGGGCGTCCGCTTCGGCGGCTACACCATCTTCGACGCGCTCGTGCTCTGGGACCTCTCCTCCGCCGACAGGCCGTCGCGCCTGGTCCCCGGCCTCGCCGAATCCTGGTCGGTGGACCCCGCCGACCCGAAGCGCTGGATCTTCAGGCTGCGCGAGGCGCGCTTCCACGACGGCTCGCCATGGAACGCCGACGCGGCGATCTGGAATCTCGATTCGGTGAAGAACAAGGACGCGCCGCAGTTCCACCCCGGACGGGCCGGCGCCGCCGGCAGCCGGACGCAATCCATCGCCGCCTACGGGAAGATCGACGACCGCACGATCTTCATCGAGACCAAGCAGGTGAACGGGCTGCTTCTCTACGAGCTCTCGAGCCTCTTCTTCGCGAGCCCCGCACGCTTCGCCGAGGCCGGCAACGACTGGAACGCGTTCGCCCAGAACCCTTCCGGCACCGGCCCCTACCGGTTCGTGTCGCTGAAGAAGGGCACGGAACTGCACCTCGAGGCCAACAGGGACTACTGGAACCCGGCGCGGGTGCCGAAGACGCAGGACCTCTTCGTCCTGCCCGTGCCGGACGCCAACACGCGCGTCGCCGCGCTCCGCTCCGGACAGGTCGACCTCGTCGACACGCTCCCGCCCGATGCGATCCCCTCCCTCCAGGCGGCCGGCTACACGATCACCGAGAACACCTATCCGCACACCTGGCTCTGGCGCCTGAGCTTCACCGAGGATTCCCCCTTCGCCGACATCCGCGTGCGCAAGGCCGCCAACCTCGCCATCGACCGCGCGGCGATCGTCGAGTTCCTCGGCGGCCACGCCACCGCGGCGGAAGGGTTCGCCCCGCCCGACGCGCCCTGGTTCGGCAAGCCGGATTTCAAGCTCGCCTACGATCCGGAGGCGGCGAAGGCGCTGCTCGCAGAGGCGGGCTACGGGCCGGACAAGCCGGTCGAGGTCAAGATCGTCATCTCCTCCTCCGGCGGCGGCCAGATGGTGCCCCTCTCCATGAACGAGATCATCCAGGAGAACCTGCGGGCGGTCGGCATCAACGTCACCTACGACGTGCGCGATTTCACCGCGATGATCACCATGCTCCGGCAGGGCGCCAAGGAAGCCAAGGCGAACGGGATCAACGTCGCCATGACGATGCAGGAGCCGGCGACCGGCATCGTCAGCTACACCTCCACGCTGGCGCCGCCCGCCGGCAGCAACTGGGGCTTCTACAACGACCCGGAATTCGACGCCGCGCTGAAGGCGGTCCGCGCCGAGTTCGATCCGGAGGCCCAGGAGCGCGCGCTCGCCCGCGTCAACGAGGCGCTGACGAACGCGGCCGCCGCTCTCCTCGTCGTGCACGACAAGGGCCCGCGCGCGCTCTCGCCGAAGCTCAAGGGCTTCGTCCAGGCGCGCAACTGGTACCAGGACTTCACCACCATCGAGGTGGCGGACTGAGATGGACGCGCGCGCCCCATTCCGGGTCGAGGAGGCCTCGGTCGCGGATATCCACGCCGCCTACCGGGCGGGCACCGCCACGGCGCGGAGCGTCACGCAGGCCTTCCTCGACCGCATCGCGGCCTATGACCGGCGGGGGCCGCAGCTCTGGTCGATCGTGCAGACCAATCCGGATGCGCTGCGCGACGCGGCGGCCCTCGACCGCGCCTTCGCCGAAACCGGCGGCTTCGTCGGCCCGCTTCACGGAATCCCGGTGCTCGTCAAGGACAATTACGACGTCGCCGGCCTGCAGACGACCGGCGGATCCTCCGCGCTTCTCGGCTGGGTGCCGGAGCGGGATTCGACCGCCGTCGCGAAGCTGCGCGCGGCGGGCGCGGTGATCCTCGCCAAGACCACCATGTCGGAATGGGCGCGCGGCGGCTTCGACAACATCAATTCGGTGCTGCCGACCTTCGCCCGCAATCCCTACAACACGGCGCATGCCACCGGCGGCTCCTCGGGCGGGACCGGCAGCGGCGTCGCCGCGAGCTTCGGCGTGATGGGCCTCGGCTCCGACACGTTCGGCTCGATCCGCAATCCGTCCTCCAACAACGCCCTCGTCGGCCTGCGCCCGAGCTGGGCGCTGGTCTCCCGGGCCGGCATGATCGGCCTCTACGACGCCCGCGACACCGCCGGACCGATGGCCCGGACGGTGAGCGACCTCGTCGCCCTTCTCGACGTCATCGCGGGCGTCGATCCGGCCGATCCGGCGACGCGGGAGGCGGAAGGCAGGATTCCGCCGTCCTATGCCGCCTCGCTCGATCCGGACGGGCTGAAGGGCAGGCGCCTCGGCGTGCTCCGCCAGGCCTTCCCGCCGCAGCGCTCCGATCCGCAGGTGCTGGCGCTCCTCGATCGCGCGCTGGCGGATCTCAGGCGCGCCGGCGCGATCGTGGTCGACCCGTTCGAGATCTCCGGGTTCGACGCCTTTCCGCCGCGGCCGCACCCGCTGAGCGAGGTGCGCGCCGCCATCGAGCGCTATCTCGCCACCACGGGCCCGGGCTTTCCGAAGAGCCTCGCGGAGGTCGTCGCCGCGGGGACGTTCCACCCGCTGCACGAGGTGAGCCTGCGCGCCACGGCGACCGCCCCGGCACCGGAAGACGATCCGGTCGTCCACGCGCTCGAAGCGCTCGAGGCGGAGATGCGCGCGGCCTATTCCGAGGCCATGGACCGGGCCGGGATCGATGCCTTCGTGCTGCCGGTGGCGAGCTATCCGCCGAAGCTCAACGGCGACCGCAACGTGACGCCGCCGGGCGCCACGACCTGGATCGCCTCCGGCCTGCACTGGCCGGCGATCGCGGTGCCGATGGGCTACACCTACGAGGACCTGCCCTCGGGGCTGCAGATCGTGGCGCGGCCCTGGAGCGAGCCGATGCTGATCGCGATGGCCTTCGGCTACGAGCAGGCGACCCGCCACCGCCATCCGCCGTCGACGGTGCCGCCGCTCCAGTGAGGACCTGCCCGGGATGATCGAGGAGATCGACAACGAGGAGACGGTCGCCGAGGTGCGCGACTGCTTCCTGCGCTACAACCGTGCGCTCGACGCGGGCGACGTCGACGCGCTCAACGGCTTCTTCTGGAATTCGCCCGCCACGGTCCGCTTCGGCCCGGGGGAGACGCTCTTCGGCTACGACGCGATCGCGGGCTTCCGGTCGAACCGGTGGCGCGGCGCCGGGCCGGCCCGGCGGATCGAGGAGGTCGTCGTCACGGCCTATGGCCGCGACGTCGCGACGACCAACGCCCTCATCCGCAGCGGGAACGGCGCCCTCAGCCGGCAGTCGCAGACCTGGATCAGGCGGCCGGAGGGCTGGCGGATCGCTGCCGCCCATGTGAGCGCGGCCCCGGCCTGATGGCCCTGAGCGCCGCGTCGCTGCGGCGCGGCCGGAGGCGGCGGCCGGTCACGCGCTTCCTTGCGCCGCTTCGGCCGGAAGCGGCTCGGCCATGCCGGAACTTTCCTGCGCCGCCTCCCGGGAGCGGGGCGCGATCGCCGCGGTGCTCGCCGTCACGGTGCAGACGCTGCCGATCGTCATGAAGGTGTCGGACACCGCGTCGACCGCGACGAACAGGATGAAGGCGGCCTCGAACGGAAGCTTGAGATAGCCGCACAGGATCGACATCTGCGTCAGGATCACCAGCCCGGCCATGCCGGAGGTCGTGAGCGCCAGCAGCGCCGAGGACATTCCGACGAGGACGAGGTCCGGGACCGAAAGGGTCCGGCCGTAGAGCTGCGCGATGAAGAGGACGCCGCTCACATAGAGGAAGATCGCGCCGGTGCGCAGCAGTGCCGCCTGCAGCGGCGCCAGCAGTTCGACGACGACCTGGTCGAAGTTCAGCCGCTCGACCAGGAGCTCGATGATCCAGGGGATCGACGCGACGGTGGAGCGCGTCGTGATCACCACCATCAGGAGCGGCTGGAAGGCCTTGATCGTGGACCAGTAGCCGCGCCCGGACCTCGCCGCGACGATCGCGATGGAGGCGAGGAAGACGCAGAGGCTCGAAAGCCCCATGACGAGCAGGAAGCCGCCCATCAGCCGGAGCGGCTCCGGCCCCATCGAGGCGATCTGGTCGGCGATCAGCGCGAAGGTTGCGAGGGGCAGCGCCCAGATGAACCAGTTGGTCAGGATGATGCAGGCCCGGTAGACGGCGTCGAGCCCGCGCGCGAAGCTCATCGAGGATTGCCGCGGCACCTGCCCGACGGCGAGCCCGAAGAAGATGCAGAAGAGCAGGACCTGGATCGTGTCGCCGCTTGCGAGCGAGCCGAAGACGTTGCTCGGGACGAGATTGAGGAAGATCGTCAGCGGCCCGGTGGTCTCCTCCGCCTCCGGCGGCGGGGTGAGCGTCAGCTCGAGATCGGTCGAGACGGTGCCCTGCGCGTTGATGAACTTGCCCAGTTCGATGCGCGACTGGGGATCGTCGATCCGGCCGGGCTCCAGCACCATCGCCAGCGAGCCGCTCAGGGCGACCCCGACGAAGGAGACGATCAGCACCGCGATGCCGACCCGGCCGAGATATTTCGCGGATTGCGGATCCTGCACCATCGACGTGATCGAGAAGATCACGGAGGAGACCAGGAACGGCAGGACTACCATCTTCAGGAGGTTCAGATAGGCGTAGGCGACGGGGCTCAGCGCGTGGGCCGTCGCGGGGAAATGCAGGCCGCAGAGGACGCCCGCGCCGATGAGCACGAGGGTCGTGAACGGCGATCTCAGGACGCGCTTCACGATCGCGAGGTGCCTGCGCCCTCCGCCTGCCGAAGATGCCGCCGCATTCATGGCCTAGGCACCGCGCTCCGCCATGTAGCGCGCGATGATCTCGTCGGTCTTCATCACCGCGCCGCCCCGCGCCAGGTCGAGGAAGAGGTCGGCGAACGCCGCGAGGTGGGGCGCATCCGGCCGGATCCCGATCGCCAGCGTGTCGAGGCGGTCGGACAGGGTGATCGAGCGCGCGACCACCGTCATCGACGGGTCGTCGACGAGGAGCTTCTTGATCTCGAAATCGTCCCGGTAGGCCATGTCGATCTCTTCGGACCGCACGGCCTCCACCATCGACGACCAGTCCGCGAATTCGCGGATGCGCGCGCCGGGAAAGCTGGTCCGCGCGAACTCGGCGAAGGAGGAATGCGCGATGACGCCGAGGTCGCCCCGGAAGTCGCGGACGACGTCTTCGGCGGGCCTGCCGCCGGCCAGGCGGGCGAAGCGGACCCGGTTCGTGATCAGCCCGTGATGGAGCGTCGCATAGGGTTGCGAGTAGCGGATGATCCGGCCCCGCTTCAGGGTCCGGCTCAGCTTGCACACGGCGAGGTCAGTCCGGCCTCGCGCGACCAGTTCGACGGCGGCGTCGAAGGTGTTCGCCGAACGGTCGAAGGCGAGCTCGACCTCGAGCGCGGCGGCAATCTCGCGGGACATCTCGACGTCGAGGCCGGCATCGCGGCTGCCGGCGGCAGAAAAGAACGGGAGCGACGAGAAGCCGGGCGTCGCCACCCGCAGCGAGCCTGCATTCAGGATGTCGCGCAGGTCCCGGGTGCCGCGCTCCTGCGCGAAGGCGCGCGGCACCGCAGCCGAGCCCGCCGCACCCATCAGAAGCGTTCGTCGCGAAAGGCCGATGAGCGTCCTTGCGCCTGCAGTCATTCCGTCCTCTCGGCGCGGACCCGGATCGTCCGGCGAGTGATCACATCCGGATCGCACCGGCAGTTCAGGCTAGGGCCCTCCGGTTAAGAAAGCGAAACCAAGCGGTTGCGGCCGGCCGGCCGGTTTCCGGAAGGTTCCGGCCACGCGAAGCTCTCGCGCATCGCCGGGTTCTCGACCAGGATACAAGCGGGCCAGCCGGGGCACGGCCCGCGCCCGACGAAAGAACATCGCAAGGGGAGAGACATGGCGGAGGACGGGCAGCCGCTTCGCGGCAAGGTCGCGCTCATCACGGGAGCGGCGCGGCGGATCGGGCGGGCGACGGCGCTCTCGCTTGCCCGGTCGGGCGCCTCCATCGTGATCAACGCCCGCAGCTCGGCGGCGGAGATCGAGAAGGTCGCCGACGAGGTCCGCGCGCTCGGCGCCGGGGCGATGACCCATCTCGCCGACGTGACGGACGAGGAGGCGGTGGCCGCCATGTTCGAAGCCGTCGATGCGCGCTTCGGCCGGCTCGACGTGCTGGTCAACAACGCCGCCGACCGGCGCGAGGCGCCGTTGACGGAAATGAGCTTCGCCGACTGGCGGGCGATCACCGGCACCATTCTCGACGGCGCGTTCCTGTGCGCGCGGAGCGCGCTGCCGCTCATGGTCCGCTCGGGCGGCGGCGTTGTGATCAATATCGGCGGCATGACGGGACACACGGGCGCCTACAACCGGGCCCATGTCTGCACCGCGAAGGCGGGGCTCGTCGGCCTGACCAAGGCGATCGCGGTCGAATTTGCCGGGCGCGGGATCACGGCGAACTGCGTCGTGCCGGGCAAGATCGGCGGCGAGCGCGCGAGGTCCGCCGGCGCGGGCGGGTCGGTGCCCGGGACCGGCCAGCCGATCGTCGGGCGCGAAGGCCATCCCGAGGAGGTGGCGGAGATGGTGCGGACGCTCGCGGTGCCGACCGGCCGCTTCATCACCGGCCAGACCATCCATGTCAGCGGCGGGATGTACTTTCCGTGACCGGATCGGCCTGAAGCAGGGGCCGGAGGCTCCGCACGTCCGCACAGGTATCGAGTTCCCAGGCGGCCGCCGCGAGCTGCCGGGCGGCGGCGGCGCCGACGACCGGACCCGCGAGGTCGATGCATTTCGCCGCGACGTCCGCGCGCCCCATCGGGTTGTCCGGCGTCCCGTGGACGGCGTAGGTCCGATGGCTGAGCACCCGGCCGTCGCTCAGCTCCAGGGTGACGATTGCCTGGCGCCCGGGCTTCGCGCGGGTGAGTTCCGCGCTCGGCCGAAGCTCGATCCGGCTCCGCAGCGCCAGCACCGCCGGATCCCGCATGCGCCCGTAATCGTGCGCCATGGCGAAGCCGAGCCCGCGGTCGAGCAGGGCGACGGCGGCGAGATGCTGCGCGCAGATGTCCGGCATCGAGCGGTCGCTGACGAGCGCGGCGCGGTCGTCCGGCAGCTCCAGGACGACCCGCTCGATCGCATCGGGATGGAAATCGTGCGCCGCGAGGAGCGCGGCGACGCTGTCGAGCACCGCCTGGACGGGCGAGCCGACGCACCATTTCTTGATCGAGGCCTCCATCACGCCGTGCCGGGCGCCGAGCTCCGTCACGAGCGCCCCGGGCCGCGCCTCGTCGGCGAAGGCGCTGAAGAAATTGTGCGGCCCGGTGAAGGGATCCTGCACGCCGGTGAAGCCTGCCGCCACCAGAGCGGCGGCCGTGACGCCGTTGCGCGCGCCCATGCCGCCGAAATCGAAGGCCTTCTCGACATGCTCCTCGTCGCGCTGCCAGAACCGGATCCCGGAGGCCTGCTGGATGGCGTAGGAGAGGGCGGAACGCACCTCCTGCGGGCCGAAGCGGCAGAGCGCGATCGCCGCGGCCGCCGCCCCGAAATTGGCGCCCAGGCAGTGCGAGCTGTGGCTGCCGGCCTCCGGCGAGGCATAGCCGAGCGCGAGCGAGAACCGGGCCCCGAGATCGTAGCCCGCGGCGACCGCCTTGATGAGGTGCGCGCCGCTCATGCCGCGGCTCTCCGCGACGGCGAGCGCGGCCGGCACGACGGCGCAGCCGGGGTGATAGCGGCCGGGAAGATGGCTGTCGTCGGTCTCGTCGGCATGCGCCATGATGCCGTTCGCGAGCGCCGCATTGACGGGATCGGTGAGGATGCGCGTCCCGACGAGCGTGCAGGCCGGCCGGCCGCCCTGGGCCGCGGCATAACCGATCGCGAGCCGCCCCGGTTTGAGCCGGGACCCGGAGATCATCGCCGCCAGCGTGTCGAGAACATGGTGCTTCGTCTTCTCGACCACCGCCGGCGGAAGCTCCTTCCCAAGGACAGCCGAAAGGTGATCCGACAGCACCGCGGCGACTTCTGCGGCGCCGGAGGCCCGAAGACCGGCATCATTCTGATTTTCCGCCAGCATGCCGACTCCTTGTCGCCGGATGACAACGTGTTACTCTTCCCGTGATCTGCGGCGAACAAAAATGCGCAGACGGGAGGAACGAACGTGAGCCTGATCTCGAAGGTCCCGCTCGGGGCCGGAATCGCTGCGGCTGTGCTCGCTCTCTGCACGGTGGCCTCCGCGCAGGACAAGTACCCGGTCGATACGGTGACGCTCGTCACCCATTCGAGCCCGGGGGGCGGCACCGACGTCTATCTCCGCGAGATGGCGCCGCATCTGCAGAAGGTGCTCGGCGCGAACATCGTGGTCGAGAACGTCCGGGGCGGCAGCGGCGCCAAGGCGATGGCCCACGTCGCGCAGGCGAAGCCGGACGGGTCGGTGCTCTACGGGACGACGCCGAGCTTCGTCAACACGTCGCTGCTCAGCAAGCCGCAGTTCACCTATGCGGATCTCGAGCCGGTCATGAACATCTTCATGGACCCGCAGGTCGTCTACACGACGACGAAGAGCGAGTACAAGACGCTCGCCGAGCTGGTCGAAGCCGCGAAGGCGAAGCCCGGGACGATCTCGATCGGCGTGAGCACGCCCGGCTCGCTCGACCGGCAGGTGATGGAACGGCTCAAGAAGCTCACCGGCATCGAGGTCAACATCGCGACCCATGACGGCGGCGGCGACCTCCTCGTCAACGTGCTCAACGGAACGCTCGCCGCCGGCATCGGCGAAGTGCAGGAGCTGCGCGGCCAGATCCAGGCCGGGGAGATCCGGCTCATCGCGAGCTATACCGAGAAGCGTCTCGATAACTTCCCCGACGTGCCGACCGCGCGCGAGCAGGGCATCGACCTCGTGGTGCGGAAGTTCCGCGGCCTGGCCGGGCCCAAGGGCATGCCCGCCGAGGTCTTCGCGGCCTGGGAGAAGGCGATTCCGGCCGTGCTCGACCTCCCCGAGTTCAAGAAGTGGTACCAGGCGGGCGGCCTGATCCCGACCGTCATGAACCACGAGGAATATGCGAAGTTCATGACGGATTTCGTCGCCGAGCAGAAGCAGTTCTTTGCCGATTACGGCGTGACCAGCGACTGACGCCGGCGCGATGTCGCGCGACTTCTATGTCGGGCTCGTGATCCTGGCCGGCGCCGCCCTCTACTGGACGGCCGCCGGCAGGATCCCGATCAGCTTCCTCGACGGCGTCGTCACGGCCTCCACGATGCCGCGGACGCTCGCGCTGGTGCTCGGCATGCTCGCGCTCGCGCTGATGGGGCAGAGCGTGGCCGCCCGGCTCCGGAACAGCCCCGCCGCCCCGGCGGAGGACGGCGAGCGTCCGACCTGGCGGCAGCATGGCCGGGCGCTCGGCATGCTCGCCATCGGCATCGGCTTCCTCGCGGCCCTGCCGGTGCTCGGCTACGCCCTCTCGGTCGGGCTCCTCCTCGCCGTCGCCGCCTTCTTCAACGGCCGGCAGCGGCCGCTGCCGCTCCTCGCCTTCGGGCTCCTCGGAGCGATCCTCTTCTACGCGCTCTTCGTGCTCGTGCTCCGCGTGCCGATGCCGGGCGGCGTCTGGCCGGAGCTTCCGGGATGAAAGCGGGGCCGGACCGCGGCATAAGCCGGCCTGGCCGGGCATGAACGGGATCGCGCATGCCTGGGCTGCACTCACCGGAACGCCGGCGGTGTTCGCGGCCTTCGCCGGCGTCGCCTGGGGCATGCTCGGCGGAGCGCTCCCCGGCATCTCGCCCTCGATCGCGATGGCCCTCCTCCTTCCCTTCACCTACGGCCTCGACCCGATCACCGCCGTCGTGCTGCTCGGCGCGGTCTATGTCGGCGCGGAATATGGCGGCTCGATCCCGGCCATCCTGATCCGCACGCCCGGGACGAACTCCGCCGCCGCGACCGTTCTCGACGGCTATGCCATGCATCTCCAGGGCAGGGGCGGCGAGGCGCTCGGCCTGTCGCTCATCTCCGGCGTGATCGGCGGCCTCGCGGGGCTCCTCCTCCTCATCGTGCTGACCGATCCGCTCGCCCGGGTGGCGCTCCTCTTCACGCCGGCCGCCTATTTCGCCCTCGGCGTCCTCGGCATCAGCGTGATCGCCTCGCTCTCGTCCGGATCGATCGTGAAGGGGCTCATCGCCGGCGTCGTCGGCCTGATGATCGCCACCGTCGGCACGGACCCGCTCTCCGGCGTCAACCGCTTCACCTTCGGGCGCGCGGAGCTTCTCGGCGGGATCGAGTTCATCCTGGTGATGATCGGCGTCTTCGCGCTGACCGAGATCTTCACGCAGTCCGGGCTGCCGGACTGGGACAAGTCGCGCGCCCGCGACACGCACATCAAGCTGCCGAGCTGGGCCATGCTGAAGCGCCTCAGGCTCGCCCTCGGGCTCGGCATCGGCATCGGCACCTTCGAGGGCGTCATGCCTGGCGCGGGCGGCACCATCGCCTCCTTCATGTCCTACAACGAGGCGCGCCGCTGGTCGAAGCACCCGGAGGAGTTCGGGAAGGGCTCGCCGGAGGGCATCGCCGCGCCGGAGGCCGCGAACAACGTCGTCGCCGGCACCGCGCTCGTCCCGACGCTCGCCTTCGGCATACCGGGCTCGAACTCGACCGCCATCCTGCTCGGCGCGCTGATGATCCACGGCCTGGAGCCGGGGCCGCTGCTCCTCTCCAGGAATCCGGACGTGGTCTACGGCCTGTTCGGGGGGCTCCTCGTCGCCAACCTCGCGCAGCTCGTGATCGGCATCCTGATCATGACGCCGGCGATCTGGCTCGTGAACCGGCCGAAGCCCTATCTCCTCGCCGCGATCTACGTGCTCGTCTTCTCCGGCATCTACACGATCGACCACAGCCTGTTCGATCTCGGCATCGTGCTCGCCGCCGGCGTGCTCGGCTATCTGATGCGCTGGTTCGGCTTCCCGTTCCTGCCGCTCGTGCTCGGCCTCGTGCTCGGCTACATGATCGAGGCGAACTACCGGCGCGCGCTCGTCATCTCGAACGGCAGCCACAGCGTGTTCCTGCAGGATCCGGTGAGCGCGCTCCTTCTCGGCCTCGCGGCGATCTTCATCCTCGGCTCGGCATTCCGCGGCTTCCGCGATGCCCGCCGGCGCGGCGCGGCGCGGCGGGAATCGGCGGCATGAGGCTCCACGAGGTCCGGGTCGTCCGCCCCGGCGAGCGCATCCCGCGCGGGCGCGAGCTCGCCTGGCGGCTGGCGGCGGCGGCGACCGACGACGCG